>JAFXIC010000017.1 GCA_017533485.1 Oscillospiraceae bacterium | reverse complement strand
CGCCAAGCCCACACAGGAAATGAAGCTCTATTGTCCCCTTGAGATTCAGGCTGAACCACAGATCTACGAAACAGATTGGGATTCGGTATGGAAGAAACCCCTGAGATTAAATTCGACAAGCTGGAGCATTACGACTATTGCGATGATAATCCATATATTAATTTGTGGGACAATGGGACAACATACGATATTGACGACTGTGTTAACGTGCTTTGTGATTACATTGCAACTCCGATTGCTGCTAATGTGGTTGAATTTAAGATTAGCTCGTTGCAGGCCAATGAAACTAAGTGGCTTAATAAGGTAATTTTATTAAGAACAGGGCGTGAGGGCATTAGATTGAAGTACTCCATTAAGTCTGATAATACGGATGGAACTATTTCAGGAACAATTTTATAATAACACTGAAAATAGTATTTACATCCTATCTTGCAAGTTAAGTAATCATCTGTAATAGAATCTTGTATTTAAAATGGGGTTCAGCTTGATTGCAAGAAAAGAACCCCAGACCGGTATGTATTCTATGTAATATGAAGACTGCATCGTAATTATGCAGGAGAAGATCAATGTGCCTGCGTTTTCGGAATCCGTTGCAGAATCCTGCTGATCAGACTGACCGGCATCTCCGCTGCCGTCATTTGAATCGTCATCGTCTTGCTGTGCATTGAATGCGATGATCATTTCATTGATCTCATTCAGCACATCCTCAGACAAACGCTTACGGAATTCAACGAGAAGAGAAGGCACAAACGGAATCTTATCTTCATACCCGGGCAGACCGATGAAATACTGATAGTACGGATTTTCTCTGATCTGTTCGACCAGTTCCTCATCGGGATAATGATATTGCTTCTGGATCAGCAGCGAACCGAGTGCCATGCGCAGGGGCTTTGCAGGCATACCGGTATGACTCGGGAACAGTTTGGCATATTCTGCTTCAATTGTGTCCCACGGAATCATTGCTGCTTTCTTCACCCAGCGGTTATTCGGATTCATTTGCATTCCCTGCGGCTGATTGAAATCTGTAAATGAAATCTGCTTTTCTCTCTTGAACTGATACATGGCATCCTCCGAAGTGCAAGCTTTTTTCTCCTTTTCCGGCTTTTTCTTTGCACTTCTATTATACCATGTTTTATCGCTTTTGTCGATACTACGAGGGTTTTATTTAGCCCGAGGAGAGACTAATTAAGCTTCAGCGGATTTTTATTTTTATGTGCTATCTCACTACCGATTACTTATATCCAAATGAATCAAAGAGTATTGTTTTCAATTCAATTGTTCCTGCTTTTTCAATAAAAGATCTAAAAGAAATCATTAATGGTGTTTTTAATGACAGTGTGAAAACTGACGAAATAATCCGTCTATTCACGACATCTTTTGAAAAGAAAATTGATTTACAGTACACACCATTAGTTCTATTAAATGGATATTATCATATTCCAATGTCAATTACAGCAAAGAGTAATCTTCTAAGAAATTGTATTGCAATTTCAAGAACCTCTGGTAACCAAGAATCTAATTCGATGTCAGAACCAATGGTAACTGAATGCGCGCAGATATTTAATCAATGTACTCTACATCCCATTGTACTAACTAATGTTAAAGTTAAACACAAACAAAAATCTGGTGAAATAGACGTTCTTGTTATCACAGATAATTATATATTGATTATAGAATGCAAATGTCCACTTTGTCCTGTAAATAATTTTGAAATGCGTGGGGACAATGACCACTTGCATAAAGCGACTAAACAATTGGATTTATGCAAAGCTGCATTTGGGAATCAAGATTATCAAAAATCTTTGTTAAAGCAACGGAAAATACCATATAAACCCAGAAAGATTCTTACCTGTATCGTATTTGGAAACAGATTATTCAACGGTCTTTCTTTTTCTGGACACCCTGTTAGATTTATAAATGAGCTTAACAATTTCATGATAAACGGAACAATAAGAACAGATAAAACGGTTTATTCTATATGGGAAGGAGAAAAACTTGCAGAGAAAGATTTGATTAATTATCTATCTGAACAAACACCATTTATACAAACTCGTTTTGATGCAATGATACAGCATTATGAACAATTAAAACTCGGTAATATGAGATTAAGTCTTGAATCATATGGAATAGCGCAGAAAACTGTGGACTTTCAGCTTGATCAAAATTTCAATTAATAGACTACGCACGAGTGCTTTTTAAAAAATATATTTGGTATGATATAGAAAAGAAGCATAACGAAGCGGATTGCAACTTACGTGCTGAAAAGTACGAAAATACGTCAGAAATTCTAGTGATCAATTTCGTCACGTATTGACATATTGAAGTAGGTTGTGATTCGTTTTCATAACCTACTTTTTTATTTCTCACATGATTCAGCGATTTATGGTCATTATGCGCCATGCAAAACACTCCGAACAACTTGGCCAAAACTATATAACTCGGGATTGGCCCACGACGCTGTAATCGCACATCAGTTTTTCTAAGAAGAATAAAAAACTCTGAAGATCTCATGTAATCAAAAAAGACTGCATAGCATTTCATTTGCTACGCAGCCTTTCTGTATATACGATAAAACGTCTTTTTCAGATGTCCCTTAAATAACTTGCCTCTACGCTAAAAGCAGTGATATCATACAGTGTAATTATCGAAATAACCCTGAACATAGATGATAGGAGTACCCTTATCACCGCTGCCGGATGTAAGGTCACAGAGAGAACCGATCAGGTCTGTGAGCTGTCTTGGCGTTGTACCCTCAGAAGCCATGCTGCCCTTGAGGTTCGTATCCTTCTCCTGGATACGCTGCGAGATAGCTGCCTTAAGCGCATCTCCCGAAAGATCAGCAAAATCATTGTCTGCCAGATACTTCAGCTTAAGCTCATTTGGTGTACCTGCAAGTCCCTTTGTATAACCCGGAGATACAACCGGGTCAGCAAGCTCCCAGATCTTTCCTACCGGATCCTTGAATGCACCGTCACCGTATACCATAACCTCAATCGTCTTGCCTGTTCTTTCCAGAAGAAGTGCCTGAACACGGTCAACAAATTCCTGTGACTTGATAGGGAAAAGCTTTACGGTTTCTTCCGTTGCCTTATTGGAGCCGAGAAGACCACAGAAATCATTATATCCGCTGCCGTTTACGGAAGATGTGAGAATATCATCCATACCGAAAACATTTTCAGCGCCTGCCTTCTTCAGAAGACGCTTTGTGCGGGCTCTTGTATGAATATCACAGCAGAGAACATCCTTTGTATAATCAAGAATAGCTGCTGCTTTATTTGCAAATACGATTTCACATTCGCAGCCGCAGGATTCAACAAGCTTCTTGTAGTAGTCCACATAGTCAACACCTGTGAACGGATGAACATCATATCCGAAAAGCTCACGGTATTTTTCTTCGGAAAGTACATCTGCATATGGATCAACGCCCTTTTCGTCAAGAAGGTCGATATCAAAAAGGTGATTTCCAACCTCGTCAGAAGGATAGCTGAGCATAAGTGTGATCTTCTTGGCTCCCATTGCAAAGCCCTTGAGACAGATCGCAAAACGGTTGCGGCTGAGAATCGGGAAAATTACACCGATATGACCGGACGGAAACTTTGCCTTGACATCATCAGCAATATCCTTTACATTTGCATAGTTTCCCTGTGCTCTTGCAAGTATGGACTCCGTAACAGCTACGATATCCTTGCTGCCGACAGCGATATTTTCAGCCTCGAGACAGTTGCAGATAGTATCTGTTACAATCTGTGCAAGGTCATCACCCTCACGGATAATGGGTGCTCTTACGCCGCGAACTACTGTACCGATTGTTCTTTCCATAATAAAACTCTCCATTCTGCCGCATGATGCGGTCTGAAATCATTGCTTTTGCAATAATTATATGCGATCGTCCGAGAACTATCATAAGATATCCTCTTGACATTACATATTTATTATACTATAATTCTTTATATAAGTCAATATTATAATTCGAATAATATCATAAGTTTTTCTAATGGATAGAGGTGTGTTATGAAAGAACGATTTTCACTGGATTATTACCGTACATTCAGCGTTGTTTACGAATCGCGTTCATTCTCAGAAGCGGCAAGACGGCTTTATGTCACCCAGAGTGCCATCAGCCAGTCTGTCAAACAGCTCGAATTTCTCCTGGATGTCAAGCTTTTTGTACGGGGAAAACGATCGGTAATCCCTACCGCAGAGGCAAATGCACTATATTCCGCGATCATCCCTGCAATTGAAACGATCGGCGAGGCTGAGGAAAAAATAACGCGTTTAAGACTTCTTCAGGAGGGCAGTCTTTGTATATGTGCTGCTGATACGGTTGCGAAATATTATCTGCTTCCATATCTGAAACGCTGGAATGAGCTGTATCCCAATGTACGTCTGACGGTTGTAAACCGCACAAGTACGGAGGCTTTTTCCCTGCTTTCGGCAGGAAAAATTGATATTGCCTTTGTGAATTCACCGGTTACAGAAGAAAAATTTTCACGCAAAACCTGCCTGCATCTTCATGATGTGTTTATCGGCGGAAGTGCATATAAGGCACTGAGCGGTAAAACCATAACGCGAAAACAGCTGATCGAATATCCGCTGATCATGCTTGAAACGCTCTCAAACTCCCGAAGAGCTGTAGACGCCGAATTTTTCTCGGACGGAATTATACTCAAGCCTGAGATCGAACTGGGAGCCCACGAGCTTCTGATTGATTTCGCTCGCATCGGGCTGGGTATATCCTGTGTTACCCGAGAATTCTCGGATATAAGAGGAGAGCTTTTTGAAATTCAGCTGGATCAGCCTTTGCCGGAACGTACACTGGAGCTTTGCTGGCTGGAAAATGAGCAGGCGTCAAGTGCCAAAAAGAAATTTATTGAAATGTTTTGATCCTTCTAAACGGATAAAAATAATTTTCCACTCATCTCGATCAAGCCTACCAATATACCAAAACAGCTTGACAAATAACTCATATAGCAACTATTCTTACTTTAAAAGCAGTCAGAGCGCAATTACGCTCTGACTGCTTTTGATTTGAATTCTCATCCTTAGCTATGTTCACTGAAATATAATCCGCTCTCGAAAAATTCCGTGACAGTCATCGGTTCGCCGCCTAGCATAGTATAGACAATCCTCTCTTTTTCCTAATCAATCCTTCCTCAGGCAGCCTATCAGCGTATTAGTTCAGCTTTGCAATGTACTTTAGAATTCGGGCAGCGTCAGCAGCAGTAATACCGGATACCCCGTCACAATCAGCGTTGACTTTTCCCTGACTGCTGACCATAACTGTGCTGTCCTCTGTGGCAAGTCTTGCGGTCAGAATCGCGTCCGAAATATCCACCGAGCAATCCAGATTCGCATCGCCTTCCACTGCAAGTGCGTTCTGACCAATCATTGGCGCTGTCATAGATTCCGGACACAGCCAATGCGCTGCCAGACCAAACTGTTCGTAAAGATCTGCGGCAATTGCAAAATGCGCTGCAAATGAAGTTCCGTCCGGCGGAATCACTGCATACATCCGCTCAATATCATCAGCGTAAAAGACTCTGTCCTGTGCAGAATCGTATTGTCCGATGATTTTAGCAGTTTCAGGATCCTCCGCTGTCACACAGACAAATTCGCATTCGGGATAATTTTCGTTTACCCATGCTTCCACGGCATTCCAGTCATACGTAACATCTTCCAGCGCAGTATAGGTGCTGTTCCACTTATGACTGATCGGATAATATGCAGTCGGATACGAGTACCAGACTTCCTGATAATCTGCGATCTGTCCCCATGTGTAAAACTCAGAAATAAGCCCTGCTTCCGCAAGTTCTTTCATGATCGCAGCAGATATTTCTTCGGAACCGACCGTTTCACTTCGGTCATGAAGTTCGTAAGTATATTCGGATACCGGGTAAAACGATGCAGGAAAGCCTGTGCTGTCCGCACCAACCAGCATCTCCGGATAATACTTTCTCAGAATTGCTACAGCTTTCTGCTTGGCTTCCGTTTCATCCAGATCATTCCGCAATACAATACGAAGCTTCTCCTTACGCGGATTCAAGACATAGATGCTATCGCCCTCACGATGCGTTGTTTCGATTCTTGTTTCACCCGTATCCGCATATGTCACTTCTTGTTCAACGTCAAACGAAAAATGATGGGTATAAACCTGATAATCTCTGGGTGTGCCGGGTACGCCGCCGTACCCGATCCATTGGAACATCCCCTTATCATCAAGCAGCTGCATATCACGGAACTTCTCACCGGACGCAGTTCCCCAGCAGTAAAGGGCTGAAGCGTGCATCGCCGGCAGTGTACCGCAGAGCATTGCGGCACTCAACATCATAGACAATACTTTCTTTTTCATAAATATACCTCCATTTCGTTATTTCAAATTTCAGATCACGATCCGATCCAGGTCATACTGATCAAAGCGATTGGCCACCTTTTGGAAATCCACGCTAAAGTCATCCGGGTCCACGTTCAGCGATCTCGGAAGCTCCAGATAAATCCGGATTTGATTTTTTCCGGTTTCAGAAGACTCTGCCAGAATTGCCGCATTCAGGAAAAACACACCGTTGTCATAGTACCCGTCATATACCGCAGCATCCATCCAGTTCGTCCGGATATCCAGACAAAGATACTGATAATTCGAAAGGTCAAATACCAGCTCGGGATAGCCTTTTGTGATATATTGCGGAATTGTATCCCGATACAGCTGTAACGAATACTCAAAATCAATCACACCGTCCGGCAGGCTTTCCTCCGTCATGAATGTCTTTTGGATCAAAACGGTTCCAATCGTTTCTCCGCTCGTTGCTCCGCCCGGATTCTCTCCCGTCGTCGTACATTCAGTCCTAGTATATTCAGGCCAGCTTTCCGGAAAAGTTGTTTCTTCCGTGGTAATTGTGGGGTTGAGGGTAATCTCTGAGGAAATACCCGTGTTGGTAAATTCCGGAATATACGTTTCCGTGCTTGTTGTGGCAGAGTAAGTCGTAGGATTCGATTCGGTGGAAGAAGTCGTTGCAGAAACCGATGTCTCTGAACTCGGAACCGTCAAAGAATGTGATTCGGAGGACGCGGTACTACTCAGATTACTCGTTTCTGCGGTGGAAACAGTTGCGGTTGACTCTGTGGATGATATCGTCATTTCCGTTTTCAGGCTTGTGGATTGCGAGATCGAAGTAGAATCTGTCGGAGCCGGATCTGTTGTGGAAGGGTATGTTGTTGTCTGCGCAGCAGTCGTTGTCGTTTCAAGCTGCTGCGGCGGACGGACACGGACTGCGGAATAGACACCTGCTGCAATCACCAGCACCAAGCAGGCTGCAAGCGCGGACACAAACCGAAGAATCATTGTATGATTTCGCTTATGGGGGCCGGCTGCTGCCGTGATATAATCGTCCGGCAGCTCGCTCAGCAATTCAAATAAATCACGCTCGTTCAAAGCAGCCCCTCCTTTTCCAATTGATTGCGCAGCCGCTTGCGAATACGTAAAAGGGTAACCGAAACATGGCTCTCCGACATATCAAAATCTTCAGCCAATTCCGAAACCGATGAAGCATACCAATACCGACGCACAAACAGATGACGCTGCTGCTCCGGAATCTGACCGAGGAAGCGCGTAATGGCGTCGAGGATTGCACGGCGATCGAGTTCTGCTTCGACATTTTCACGCGACGTGATACAATCCGAAAGTTCATCCAGTGTTTGCGGGAGATGGCCGTCTCCGCGCTTCACACTGCGCCTTTCACGATATCGGCTGATTGCATGATTTCTCACCAGTCGGAGCAGATATGCACAGAAATTACGCGGCTTTGCAGGGGGAATCGCATTCCACACGTTCAGAAGCGCATCGGATACACATTCCTCCGCGTCTTCTCTGTTCCCCAGAATATTCTGTGCAACGGATTCGCATAATCTTCCATACGCCACCTTTGTCTGATGGATCGCCTGCTGATCTCGTTGCTCGTACAGCAGTATGATTTCATGATCTTTCGTGTCGGCCACCACCTTTCTGATCACCCTTCGTCTATTAGAACGAAAAATACAAAGTAAAATTACACGTTAAAAGAAAAAAATTTTGGACTCGCTGCTTTGCGATATTGAGAAAAACAAGTACCGCAAGAATCAGCCATTTGCTTTTCGGTTTCTTTATCATACATTTTCCCATAAAATTATACCATAAGCACATACAGAATGCAATCATACCGGGAAAGAAAGATTCTTTTCTCCCATGCCACCCCATCAAGCAACGGATGTGGTATCATATAGAATAGAAGCGTGAACAAACCCATAAATTTAATTCAAAAAACACTTGCATTTTAAACAAGAGTGTGTTATAATGTCTATACAATTGAACAGACGGGAGCTTGTGTTACAGGCTGAGAGGAAGGTTTGACCTTCGACCGATAACCTGATTTGGATAATGCCAACGTAGGGACGACTGTAAAGCGCTGACGCTTACACGTCGGTGCATTTTTTATGCGCACGCAAAGGAAGCTATCGAAATCGGTAGCTTCCTTTTTTATTGCCGTCTGTCTGATTGAAATCAATCTATGGAGGAAAGCTATGTACAAAACACAAATGGAGGCAGCGAGGAAAGGCATCGTCACAAGGGAAATGGAGATCGCGGCAAAAAAAGAGTACCGCACACCGGAAGAAATTCGTGCGCTTGTTGCAAAGGGACAGGCAGTCATATGCGCAAACAGACTGCATAAGTGTATCGACCCAACCGCGGTCGGGTCGATGCTCCGTACAAAAATCAATGTCAATCTGGGTGTTTCCAGGGATTGCAGGAATTATGAAACTGAGATGCAGAAGGTCATGGCGGCAGTGAATATGGGCGCAGACGCTATGATGGACTTGTCCTCCCACGGCAATACTCAGCCGTTCCGGAAAAAACTGATCGCAGAGTGTCCGGCAATGATCGGGACTGTTCCGGTTTACGACAGTGTGATCCACTACCAGCGTGACCTTGCCGAACTGACCGCAAAGGATTTTATTGATGTAGTACGTCTGCACGCAGAAGACGGTGTTGACTTCGTTACGCTTCACTGCGGCATTACACGAAAAACCATCGAGCAAATCAAACAGCATAAGAGAAAAATGAATATTGTCTCGCGCGGCGGTTCCCTGGTGTTCGCCTGGATGAGCATGACAGGAAAGGAAAATCCCTTTTACGAATATTACGATGAAATCCTTGAAATTTGCCGTGAATATGACGTCACAATTTCGCTGGGTGACGCTTGTCGTCCGGGATGCCTTGCGGATGCCGGAGATGTCTGTCAGATCGAGGAGCTTGTACGGCTTGGCGAGCTTACCAAAAGAGCATGGGAAAAAGATGTGCAGGTAATGATAGAGGGACCCGGACATATGCCGCTTGACCAGATTGCCGCGAATATGAAGATACAACAGACGATATGCATGGGTGCACCGTTCTATGTACTTGGCCCGTTGGTTACGGATATTGCGCCGGGGTATGACCATATTACCTCTGCGATAGGCGGTGCTGCGGCGGCAATGAATGGTGCGGCATTTCTCTGTTATGTGACGCCCGCCGAACATCTTGCGCTCCCGAATTTAGATGATGTCAGACAGGGCATCATCGCTTCTAAAATCGCTGCGCACGCTGCCGATATCGCAAAACATATTCCACACGCAAGAGAGATTGACGACCAAATGGCTGAGGCACGCAGATCCTTTGACTGGGAAAAACAGTGGGCGTGTGCTATTGATCCCGAAACCGCAAGAAAAATACGCGATGAGAGAAAGCCTGAGATCGAGGAAAGCTGTTCCATGTGCGGAAAATTCTGTGCTGTGCGTAGTATGAACAAAGCGCTTTCCGGTGAATATATCGACATTCTGTGAGGTGAAAATATGGTATACATCAATGGCAAAGAAAAGGATGCCGCCGGACAATCAATTGCACAGTATCTGACTGAAAACGGATTTGATAGCAAGCGTGTTGCAGTGGAGAGAAATGGTGATATTCTTCCGAAATCGAAATACGAAAGTACAATTTTACATGACGGCGATCAAATCGAGATCGTAAGCTTTGTCGGGGGCGGCTGATATGACGGAACAAGAATGGCAACAAACGCTGGAACAGCGGCACGGGACTGATTTACAGTCAAAATTCTCAAGTGCCCATGTTGCGGTCTGCGGGCTTGGCGGACTCGGTTCCAATGTTGCAATTTCGCTTGCAAGGGCAGGCGTGGGAACGCTTCTGCTCATCGACTTTGACAGCGTGGATATCTCAAACCTCCACCGTCAGCAATACAAAACCTCACAGCTTGGAATGTATAAAACCGAAGCTATGATACAGACACTTTCAGAAATTACACCCTATTGCAATGTCAGATTGTACACAGGAAAGCTGACAAAAGAAAACCTCTCGCTGATTGCTGATTGCAATATTATATGCGAATGCTTTGATCATGCTGAATACAAGGCGATGCTTGTGAACAGCGTTTCAGAATACTATCCCGAAAAATATATTGTTGCAGCTTCGGGAATGTCGGGCCTGCATTCGGGCAATCTCATACAAACCCAAAAGCTTGGAAAAAGGCTCTATATCTGTGGCGACGGAATACATGACGTCAAAGACGACGGAACACTCTTTGCGCCCCGTGTCATGCTATGCGCTGCCCATCAGGCAAACACAGTTCTGCGGATTCTCACAGGTAAATTTGATGCATAGAAAGGAATTAATAATGGAAGATAAACTGATTTTAGGCGGACACGAATTTCATTCACGCTTTATTCTTGGTTCGGGAAAATATTCTCTGAATCTGATTGAAGCGGCGATACGTGACGCAGGTGCGGAAATTATCACGCTTGCAGTACGGCGTGCAAACACAAAAGAACAGGAAAATATTCTCGACTATATCCCAAAAGGAATTACCTTGCTCCCTAATACATCGGGTGCACGGACAGCGCAGGAAGCTGTCCGTATCGCAAGGCTTGCAAAAGAAATCGGATGCGGTAATTTCGTGAAAATCGAGATTATGCGCGATACAAAATATCTTCTCCCCGACAACAACGAAACGATAAAAGCAACCGAAATCCTCGCAAAAGAAGGCTTTGTGGTATTGCCGTATATGTATCCCGATTTGTACGCGGCAAGATCGCTGGTGAATGCCGGTGCAGCAGCAGTCATGCCGCTTGCCGCCCCTATCGGCTCAAACAAAGGGCTTGCAGCAAAGGAATTTATTCAGATTCTCATAGACGAAATAGATGCTCCTGTGATCGTGGACGCAGGCATCGGGAAACCTTCACAGGCCTGCGAGGCAATGGAAATGGGTGCAGCGGCGATTATGGCGAATACGGCACTCGCAACAGCCGGAGATTTACCGCTTATGGCATCAGCTTTCCGTCAGGCGATTGAAGCCGGTCGAAAGGCTTATTGTTCGGGACTTGGCAGAGTGCTGACACGCGGGGCTTCCGCCTCCGATCCGCTGACAGGGTTTTTAAGGGATTGAGGTGCGGCATGGACAACAGATTTTTTGTAGACGGAAATCACCTTTCACACACTGCCTTAGAAAAAAAGCATAAACTCGAAACCGATCCTGCAAGCCGTACCGATCACATGAAATATTCAGATGGTATGGAACAAATCAAATCAGAAATCATGAGCAAGGTGCTGTCCGAAATGGACAGCTACGATTACACCGAATATTCAGCAATGGATGTACGGACGGCATTAATGCATGAAACTTGCACGATTGATGATTTCAAAGCACTATTATCCCCTGCCGCAGAGCCGTTTTTAGAACAGATGGCACAAAAAGCGAGAGTGGCTACATCCAGGCATTTCGGTAACACCGTATACCTGTTCACACCGCTTTATATTGCAAACTACTGTGAGAATTACTGTGTTTACTGCGGTTTTAACTGCTACAACAACATCAAGCGAATGAAGCTGAATTTCGAACAGATTGAACGAGAAATGCAGATTATCCATAAAAGCGGTATGGAAGAAATACTCCTTCTGACCGGTGAAAGCCGTTCCAAAAGCGATATTCCGTATATTGGCGAAGCCTGTAAGCTTGCACGAAAATACTTCCGGATGGTCGGGCTTGAAATCTATCCTGTCAACACCGATGAATACAAGTTCCTTCACGAATGCGGTGCAGATTATGTGACGGTTTTTCAGGAAACCTACGACAGCAACCGCTATGCGGATCTTCACCTGCTGGGACATAAGCGCGTCTACCCTTACCGATTTGATGCACAGGAACGTGCGATTCTGGGTGGTATGAGAGGCGTTGCATGCTCGGCGCTTCTGGGGCTTTCTGATTTCCGTAAGGATGCGTTCGCCAGCGCTTTGCACGTTTATTACCTGCAAAGAAAATATCCCCACGCTGAAATGTCACTTTCCTGTCCAAGACTCCGCCCGATTATCAACAACGACAGAATCCATCCGCTTGATGTTCATGAAACACAGCTTTGTCAGATCATCTGTGCATACAGAATCTTTCTTCCCTATGTCGGAATCACCGTTTCATCAAGAGAAAGCGAGCAGTTTCGAAACGGCATTGTGAAGATCGCAGCCACAAAGGTTTCTGCCGGTGTTTCGACAGGAATCGGTGATCACGAAAGCAAATACAACGGCAAGGCATCTGACAGCACAGAGGGTGACGAACAGTTCGAGATCAACGATGACCGGGCACTGGATGCGATGTATCAGGATATCGAAAACGAGGGCTTACAGCCTGTTCTCAATGATTATATCTATATGTGAGGTGCATATGAAAAAACTGGATACAACCATGTACTTTATTACCGACAGCACAAATTACAGCGAAGCCGAGTTCCTGCGCCGTATTGAAGAAGCCTGTAAAGGCGGCGTCACTCTCCTTCAGCTGCGCGAAAAAGACAAAACGACAAGAGCGTATCTTAGCCTTGCGGAAAAGGTACATACAATTACGATGCGGTACGATATTCCACTGATCATTGATGACAGAGTAGATATTGCACTTGCAATCAATGCCGAAGGTGTACACGTCGGACAGTCGGATCTGCCGGTAAAATTCGCCAGACAGCTTATGGGCACGGACAAAATTGTAGGCGCAACCACAAAAACCGTTCCACAGGCAGTGGAAGCTTATGAACAGGGAGCGGATTATCTTGGAGTAGGTGCGATCTACCCAACCACTACAAAAGTAAAAACCGTGCTGACTTCTGTAGATACTCTGAAAGAAATTGTGAAGGCAGTGCCGATCAAAGTCAATGCAATCGGAGGCCTCAACAAAGATAATATTCAGGTGCTGAACGGAACCGGAATAGACGGAATCTGTGTCGTTTCGGCAATTATGAAAGCCAATGACCCGTTCACTGCGGCAAAGGAATTAAGGGAGGCGTTTCATGCATTCCGATAAGATGAAAACCGCGCTCACGATTGCAGGGAGTGATTCCTGCGGCGGCGCAGGAATACAGGCGGATTTAAAGACAATGCTTGCGAATGGAGTTTACGGAATGAGTGCAGTAACCGCGCTTACTGCACAGAACACAATCGGCGTCCTCGCTGTTTCCGAGGTAACTCCCGGATTTCTCAGGCAGCAGATAGATGCCGTATTCACAGATATTTTTCCAAATGCTGTAAAAATTGGTATGACTGCAAATGCGGAACTGATCGAAGTGATTGCGGAGAGGCTGACGTTTTATAAAGCGCAGAATATTGTGCTGGATCCTGTGATGATCGCAACAAGCGGTGCAAGACTCATTTCACAAGACGCTGTTCAAACACTCAAAGATAAACTACTGCCGATTGCAGCACTCATTACCCCCAATATCCCTGAAGCAGAGATGCTGTCAGGAATAAAAATACAGGATCAGAAAGATATGGAAACAGCCGCAGCATTCATCCATCAAACCTATGGCTGTGGGGTTCTCCTCAAAGGCGGACACAGTATCCATGATGCGAATGATTTGCTTTTGAAAGACAACGAACCGGTATGGTTCGAAGGAATCCGTATTGACAATCCCAACACTCACGGGACAGGCTGTACGCTGTCCGCGGCAATCGCTTCGAATCTTGCAAAGGGCTATGACTTGAAGCAATCGGTCAGGCTTGCAAAGGAATATATTTCGGGTGCGTTATCGGCGATGCTGGATCTTGGTGCAGGCAGCGGGCCGATGAACCACGGATTCGATATTGACAGCATCTTTTCTGCATCCCCCCAATAAAAGAGCGCTGCTGTACCGATTTGTACAGCAGCGCTCAGTCTGTATCATCAACCGACGAATATTCTTCATCGTGAATACGTTATTATTTATCCGAAGGTGAATGAGAGAGCACCGTTACAACAACGGCTGCGCAAAAATCAATGCCAACCAACGGCATAATAACAGAAAATGCTCTCCAGATTGCCGCATCGCTGTGTGATGTAAACACGATCAGCACAAACAGCAATAATGCAGCAGGAATGATACCCCACAGGATTTTAGAAATTCGTTTCAGCAACTTTTTCCTCCTATTCCCAGCCTTTACCTTGTTATGACTTTTTCCAGTACAACTGTATCAACGTCAAGATCACCGGCGGAATTGCTGTAATCCCAGATTTCAAGTGCAACACGGCGGCCGTCCGTCGGAACATCTACTTCAACTTCAACCATACCGTTTTCATCCGCAGTGTTATTTCCAAGAGAAAACATGATCCATTTCCCGTTTTCTACGTTCGGATCCCAGTATCCCCATGCAATATTCAGGTCACTTCCCGGTTCAGCGGATAAAGTAAAGGTGATCTTCCGTTCGCTCAGTCCATCCGTCAGACGCCATTTTCCTGCATCCTCTTTGACAAAACTGACCGAGAAATCCGGAAGGTATATCGCATCGCGTACCAACAGATTCTGCTTCATGATGGTCATATCAACAGCCGTCAGAATCCCATCTGCATTCACATCGGCGTTTTCTCCCGAAATATACGGAATTGTCTTTCCGACAAGATAGCTCTGGATACGGACAATATCTTCCTGATTGAATAGACCGTCCCCTGTCGCATCGCCCCATAAACGAACGGATTCGATCTGAAGGATTTTGTTGCCGTCGCTGACGCATCCCGCAGGCTCGACATGGTTCCGGAATACCTCTGCATAACAATTCCAGCCCTTTGTAACATAAACATCGGTACTATCCAGATACAATGTATTATCATAGATTTTTGTTCCCTGACCCCAGCCGTCAAGCTGTATGTTCATATCAAATCCATAGAGCTGTTTTTCACAGCCGTTTCGATATCCGGTATTATACCGCACAACTGCATGATTGCCCTTAATCTCAACAAAGCTGTTGCCGCCGTTTTCTCCCTGAATTCCCGTGCCGTCAAAGGTACAATATTCTACGAGATTTCCGTAAGTGAACTCCTTGATATCCACATGATCTGCCGCGACATTCGGGCCAAATTCACAGCCGCGTACCGTATTGTAATGACATTCAAATCCATAGTCCGTCGCATTCTTGGCACTCCCGATATACACACCTTCGCCATATTTCGGGTTCAGCTTTCCTGTATCATGGACTTTACAGTTTTCTACAAGATTATAGCTGCTGTTATCAATGATATGAATTGCTTCATCGCCGATATTAAATACTTCGCAGCCCGATATGACGCTATGTTCTGACTGCGCCAGAAAAATTCCCTTCGCGGCATTGCAGACTTTCAGATCCCGGATTTCCCAATAGGATCCCGTAATATACAGTGCACACTTACTTCCCGTTGTATTGCAGCAAATGGTTGCAGGATTCTCAGGGTCTTCACTGCGAAGAATAATCGGCTGTTCGGCTGTACCGCTCGCATTCGCTTCAAATGGCCGCCAACGTCCGTTGTTCGGATCAGACTCATAGACCCCTTCCTTCAACACAATCTCATCGCCTGCTTTGGCAGATGACAGTGCAGCGGTCAGCTCAGCTGTACTCGTTACAAGTATCACCTGTGAATCTTCTGCAAACGTATACTCCGGCATTGCCGCGATCATTATCACTGCACAGGATAGAATGGTGAATGTTTTCTTCATGCACGGAAAACCTCCCTGTCATTTTCACTAATTATACCATATCATATCCAAAAAATCAAGCCTCTTCATCTGTGATTTCATATTTTTTGTACATTCCCAATCGTAAAAACCGAAAATGATCTCAATAATCAAACTCTGCTCACACCTGCATACGGCATTTTAAATTTTCCATATTTTTTATCTAAATATCACGAAACAGATTGAAATTTCAAGAAAGATATGCTATAATAGAAAAAACTCCAAATCTTCCTTCGAAAGGAGTATCGATCATGACATATCAGCAAATCCGCCAGGATCCTGCAATCCGTACCTATATCCAACAGGCTGACGCTTCCCTTATGGCGCTCGGTTTTACCGAACACAGCTTCCCCCATGTCACGCAGGTTGCTGAAATGGCAGCCTATATTCTCCGCACACTCGGTTATTCTCCGCGCATGGTGGAGCTTGTGCAGATCGCCGGCTATCTGCACGATATCGGAAATCTTGTCAATCGCGTCGAACACAGCCAGAGCGGTGCCGTTATGGCATTCCGTATTCTCGACAAAATGAATTTTCCACCCGACGAAATCGCACTGATTACGACTGCAATCGGCAATCACGACGAAGGAACCGGTCAGCCCGTCAATGAATTTGCTGCTGCGCTCATTCTCGCCGATAAATCCGATGTCCGGAGAAGCCGCGTCAGAAATCAGGAGTTCAGCACCTTTGATATTCATGACCGCGTCAACTATTCCGTCAAAAAGTCTGAGCTGAAAATCAATGAGGCGCATACACTCATCAAGCTCAAGCTGACCGTTGATACGCATTTCGGCTCTGTCATGGATTATTTCGAAATCTTCCTCGAACGCATGATTCTCTGTCGGAAGGCTGCCGAAAAGCTCGGTCTTCAATTTAAACTCATGATCAATGAGCAGCAGCTCATCTGACGCATCCAAACAAAAATCGCACAGGCATCATATGACACCTGTGCGATTTTTTATTCTCCAATCAGATCAGATGGGCAATCTTTTTCAGAATAACTACAACATCTTCTGCTGTATACTTATCGTCACCGTTCAGATCGGAATTACGAAGCGCCTGTGGCGTTACCGATATACTCGTATCCGATGCGGCATAGCGGCTCATCAGAATCGCGTCCGAAATATCTACATATCCATCGGAATTGGCATCGCCGCCCGGAATCTGCATCATCATTTCGTAATCAATCTTTGTCTCCGGACCGTCCCAATTGGTGCTGTCTTCTAGAAATGTGATAGCGGAAATATGCTCCGCATACGGAAGCAGAACTTTAAAGAAATCGGCATAGAGATTTTGTGCCTGTACGCCCCAAACGCCGTTTACACATACATTTGCAAATCGGAGATCCAGACCTGTGTCAATATACGCGGCGCCGAATTTATCAAACATATCTATCGGATCAGAGCCCGCAGCAGCGTTAAGATAGCATGCAATCGAAATACCGTCAAGCAATTCCTTTTCTTTCAGGATCTCTGCCATTTGCAAAGTCACATCTTTTTCTTCGCCCATCATAGAAGAAAGATCGTAAAGATAAAGCTTACATCCTTCGGGCGCATACTGGCGCGCCAGAGTAAAGAGTTTCACTAGTAATTCAGGTTCTTCAGTCTGATAAAAGCTCTTCCAATAGGACGAATCATATACTTTATAATATGTTTCGGAAACAACAGCATTCTCGATTTTGACACCTGGATATTCCGTGGAAATTGCGGCAAACAGATTCTGGATATAGCTTTCGAAACGCTTCTCCAGCACCTCTTTTGTTACGAGCTTATTCTCGTTGCTGAAGCCTTCTTTGAAGAACCAGCCCGACAGAGAACTGCTAATCAGGTTTTCAATTGTAAGAGGAGTACCGGAGGTCTGTGCGTACACCAATACGGAATCCATGCGGCCGATATCGACGATAACATTGGTTTCGTCGCCGGATTCCTGACACGCAGACTGGTCAATGAGTGCGGACGTATCGTGTATATCGTATGTCAGGCTGTTGAAATGATGTACCTCCGGAAGAATACCGGTATCACTATCATCAGCAAAATGATTGGAGCTCACGACTTTACCGATTTTAAAATAAGAAGAATATACGTCCTTTAAGCCATACTTCGTTACATTCTCACCACCGGATGCATCGTCATCCGAACCATTTTCATCATAAAGTTCCGTCCAAAGCCAGTCATAGTCAGGTTCTACCGGAACGTCCCAGCCGGAAATAAAAGGTCCGAATACAATCGAGGAAATCATATCAGATCTTTGCTGCAGTCCTTCAATCAATTGGAGATACGCCATATCACCGGGGTAGCCTGAAAAGCCTCCAAATGTCAGATTGTCAAACCGAATCTCCAAGCCGAGAGAATGATAATACGTCATAACTTCGTCATAAAGCGGCTTGCCCCAAGAATCCTGACCATTTTCAAGATAGAAGTCTGCGAGAATTCCCAGGTCAATGCCGTCCAGAAGTTCTTTCTCTACAAGGTCTTTGGTAAACGCAAACATTACAGTGCGGAAATCTTTCGAAATACAATTATAGTCTTCTATATAGAGCTTACAGGACTCGGGCGCATACTTTCTGGCATAGACAAACGCATTCTCTGCAAACTCCGCGTCTCCGTATATCTTTTTCATAGTCTCGTATTTCAATTCGCCCTTATCTGTAAAAACCTCCCCTATGACTGTACAGCCTTCAATTTTCAGGTTCGGATAATCCTCCGCAAGCTTTGTAAATACATTTCGGATGTAGTTTTCCAGTCGCTGATTCGCAACCTCTTTTGTTACATATGGGGAGTTATGTTCATAATTTTCTTTCCAAAAAAAATCTGTATTATCCGGGAACAGCCAACCAAGGTAAAAAGGAATGCCATTCTCTTCGAGCATTTTCAGCATCTGATCATATTTGTCGGGAATCGTGACGGGCGGATTCAGCGTATCTTCACATTCAGCCAGATCGTAATAATCCAGAAACAGTCGATCCGTACATCCAAGATTGCAGTGCTGCAAGAAATTCTCAAGCCAGAGCTCAGGATTGCTCGTATAACTGTCAATATGCATGCCGAACTTGAAATCATCCTTCAATGCATCTTTCAGTCCGAGGTTTGCGTCCTGTTCTTCCGTATCCACTGCATTCACACGGGAATCCAATGGAGTGACAGCCGGAAGAACACCAAGCGGTGTGGCAGATACTGTCAGAGCAGCCGCACATAACATAGTCAGTAGTTTTTTGTTCGTCTTCATCATCATTCTCCTTTCGGTTAGTGACAGCCATCGTGGAAGAAAAATTTTCTTCTTTTTTTATATTAACATAAATTTAAAAAATATACAAGTCATTTCTTGCGATCGCCTATCAAAAATTGATATAATTTATGTCTTATTTCAGAATTATATGACAAAACGCCCAAATCACAACCCAATAAACTGAAAGACAGATCAAATCCGCCCTGCAAACTCTGCAATCCCCTTCCGGACAGCCGGTTGCATTCTCTTAAAATATATGGTACAATAGGTTTATCAATCATATTTAAGGGGAATATTATGAAATTTAAGAAAATGATTGCAGTATTATGCTGTCTGATGCTGTGCTGCACAACAACCGCCTGTACCAAATCTCCCGATCACAAGTCCACGCCGGACACGACTGCGGAACCGCAGCAGACTACAACACTGCCGCAGGATTCCGAAGATTCAACCGAGCAAACAGACAAACAAGAACAGAATCCCGAAGAAGAATCCGATGCAAAAACTGATGTTTCCGTTTCCATCCAGCTCAACAGCAGCTGGGATTCCGGCGGCGCAACAACTTATGACTATGCGGTTACCATCCGTAACAACACAAACAATCCCATGCAGGGCTGGACGGTCACTATCCCCACAGACGGCGGTAAGGTCGGCAGCGCATGGAGTACCAAATACACCGAAACAGATGGCGTCATTACTGCGACACCAGAAACCTATAACAATGTGATCGAACCGAAAAAATCTGTTGAATTCGGAATGCAGATTATCGGCGGCGGCCCGATTGATACCGGAAAAGTCAAGGTAACCGCTTCCGATGCTGATGTTTCTGTTGATGTTTCAAACCGGAAACCAACCAACAATCAGCAAAACAACCACAACAATAATAACAACCAGAACACCGGTTCCAGTGCTGCCGCAAAAGAAGTGCCCGAACCGACAACTGATGACTGGCTCTCTACCAATGGTTCGAAAATCGTTGATCAGGATGGGAATGAAGTCTGGCTGACCGGCTGCAACTGGTTCGGGTACAACACCGGTACCAACTGCTTTGACGGACTCTGGGCGTGCGATCTCGATTCCTCTATTACTGCAATCGCTGACCACGGCTTCAATCTCCTCCGTATCCCGATCTCTACTGAACTCGTCAATCAATGGGAAGACGGCGAATACCCTACCGCCAACTACAATCAGGCAACCAATTCCTATTTAAATGGAATGAACAGCCTCGAAATCTTTGATTATGTCATCGGACAGTGCCGCGCAAACGGTATCAAGATCATGATGGATTTCCATTGCGCTGTGACAGATTCGATGGGACATATGAAACCGCTGTGGGTTGAGGGCGATGTTACCGAAGACGACTACTTCCGCGCACTCGAATGGATCGCAAAACGCTATCAGAATGATGATACGATCGTTGCGATTGACCTCGAAAACGAACCCCACGGCAAACCGCATGAATCCCCGCGTGCAAAGTGGGATAACTCGAAAGACAGCGATAACTGGAAATATATCGCGGAACAGGCTGCAAAAAAAGTGCTCGACCAGAATCCCAATCTTCTTGTAATGGTCGAGGGCATTGAAATCTATCCGATTGATATCCAGAAAAACGGTGATTTCTCCTCCACAAATGAAAAGGATTACTACTTCAACTGGTGGGGCGGCAATCTCCGCGGTGTCAAGGATCATCCGCTTGACCTCGGCAAATATCAGGATCAGCTCGTCTATTCTCCCCATGACTATGGCCCGTCCGTCTACCAGCAGCCCTGGTTCCAGGGAGGATACTCCTACGAATCCCTTCAGAAAGACTGCTGGAACGATAACTGGTTCTTTATCCAGAAAGATAATATCGCTCCGCTCCTGATCGGTGAATGGGGCGGATTCATGACCGAGCCGAATCTGACATGGATGACACACCTCCGAAAGTTTATCAAGGAAAATCGCATCAACCACACATTCTGGTGCTTCAACGCCAATTCCGGTGACACAGGCGGACTTGTTCTCGATGACTTTACCACATGGGACGAGGAGAAGTACGAATTCGTAAAGGATGTCCTCTGGCAGAAAGACGGTAAATTTGTCGGACTCGATCACGAAATTCCGCTCGGCGAAAACGGCATCTGCCTTTCCGATTATCAATAATTCTAATCTTACACTTCACCTCGGCAATGTATGTGACCCGATTGCATACATTGCCGAGGTTTGTTCATTCCATGTGTGATTTGTGAAAATGCAATGGATTGTAAACGAATGTCATTTGAATGTAATGAATTCTTTATACGCCTGTTATTGCATCACGGAAATTGATATGATATAATAACGATAACATCAAAGCTTCCCCAGAAAAGCTGATGTTTCCAAAAAAATAAAAATGAGGTGTATGAAATATGAAAATTACGAAGAAAGCACTGATTCTGCTTTGTGCTCTGACATTGCCCGTTTCCATCATGACCGGATGCGGTGAAGCAGATGGTTCTGCCGAAACAAACAGCGCACCCTCCAAAGGCGCTTCCGAAGATCGTGCCCCCACAGCAGAAATGCCGACGGAGGATGCCGCACCATCGGAAGAAGCAACACCCACACCGGACGCTGAAACTGCCGAGGACTCCGCTGTCGATATGGATGATACGGCAGACACAAAGATGGAAGAACCGACAGGAAGTGAAGGCGGATCCGATTCGGGTTCTGTCGGGAACGCCGAAGCACTCATTTTAACCGCCGGCGAATGGAACGACAACGAAAACTGGGGATTCTTCTCGAACCTGGTCAATAACAACCAGATTGAATTCCCCTCCTACGGACTCAATCCACTCGGCAGAATTGCTGTTACCCTCACAATGGACGGAAGCCCCGCTCAGAATCAAACGGTCATGCTCCTCGGCGAAAACGGAGAAGAACTCTGGCGCACGATTTCTGATCGGGACGGAAAAGCCTATCTGTTCTTCGATCCCGATGCCGAAATAAAAACACAATATGTTCAGGTCGAAGGCAATCCCGAAACTTATGAACTGTCTATTCAGAAGCCCGTAGACGATCAGAGCGGAAGTCACTATGTTTCACAGGAAGAAATCGCGCTCGCTGTCAACACACCCTCCACAACCTTCGATCAGACCGAAGTGATGTTCATTCTCGATACCACCGGCTCTATGAGCGATGAAATTGCATACCTCCAAAAAGACTTCGCTGCAATTGTTGCAGACACTGCCGCGCCGAATGTATCCTACTCCATCAACTTCTATCGTGATGAGGGCGATGACTATGTAACAAAATGCAATCCGTTCTCCACCGATTATACGGAAGTCCAGAATCTCCTTAACCGGGAATATGCTGACGGCGGCGGAGATACCCCCGAAGCTGTGGCACAGATTCTCGAAGCCACCCTCGAACAGGCACAATGGAGCCAAAATTCCAACAAAATCGCTTTCCTTATTTTTGACGCACCACCTCACGACAACACGAATGATATGATCGTACAGTCTGTCAAGGCTGCTGCCGCAAAAGGCATTCATCTTGTACCCGTCGTCGCATCCAATGCACAGCGCGAGACCGAACTCTTCGGCAGGGCGCTTGCCATTCTCACAAACTCGAACTATGTATTCTTAACCGATGATTCCGGTGTCGGAAATTCACATCTCGAACCCATTATCGGAAGTTATGATGTTGAGCTGCTCCACGATATCATCGTTCGCAATATCGCTGAGATTTCCGGAGTTACACAATAAAAATACAAAAAGCGTGGGAGCTTTCCCACGCTTTTTCTCTTTCACCGCTTATTTCATTTCAATCGAATTCAACACAGAATATAAAGCTTCCGGCGTTTCCAGACGTGCAATCATAACCATATTTTCATTCAAGCGCTCCGGATGATACAGGGACGCGAAACAGAATATATCATTCTCAATTTCCAGTATCTGCAAAATACCGCAGGCGTTTTCTGATTCATAGATATAAGGTTTTCCAATCAGATCCATTTCTTGCTTCAGGAGACCATAAACCCAAATTGCACAAAGTTTTTTGAGGCTCCAGAAGCTGCGGTCCGATGCATCCAGAAGATGGATGCATTTCAGCGAATGATAGGAGGAATCCGGCAGACCATATCCCAATGAACCAAAAACTTCTTTCAGCAATGGTTCCAGCATCTCATAGGTATCATCCGACATGGATGAAAAATTAGAACGGTCTAAGATCACAGGGTATTCTGGCACTTCATTATATACAGAGATCGTGATTTCAGGATTAGATTTGTCCCAATATACGGTTTTACTGCTATCATTTTCTTTTTGATATATCATAGTCGGCGGTACCGAAAATTTTATAAATTCTGTTTCCACCGGAAGATAGCCGTCACCCACAGCATCAAATTCCGCGTAATACTCGCTGCGCGTACACCCATCCGGCACAATCTTTTTTACAATATTCCAAAGCAGAATTCTCGGCACAAAAAAGAACAGGAGCATCAGCATTACCAGAACACAAATTATAATCCGCCATTTCTTTTTCTTTCGAGGTGTTTCCGGTACAGCAGCTGATTGATTCGCTTTGGTGCGGCGGACTGCATCTTCGTGCAGAATACGTTCGATTTCGTTCATTGCAATCCTCCGTTAAAAAACAGGATTTCCTGAGAATTACATTCCTCACCCTCAGGATTCATCAGATTCAGATGGAATACATGACCGGATTTCGGATTCCCCTCGCCAAACTCCCGATAGATATGTAAAACGTCAAGCTCTGTAAGCTTCTGATGCAGCATCCTCGATTCTTCCAACAGCGTATCATTGACGCTTCCCATCACATAACAAGACGGAAACTGCGGTGTCAGGTAGGAAAGCATTCGGAATGCACTTTCCGCTATTTCTGTGGTGACTGTTTCCGGCAGATACCAGTCCGAAGAAAACTGTTTTCTCGTTTCGTCCAGACGATATAACCCACAGTTCAGCGCAAGCTTTTGCGGGAGTATCACATTCACATCCGACAATGAAGGGAAAAATGCGCGATAGTCCGGATTGGTCGCAAACACTGCATACTGTGCGGCAAGCTGTGCACCGGCGGAATCCCCTGTCATATTGAGACACGAGAGATTCAATCGGAACGACTCTGCGTGAGCAATCAGATATTCCATCAGCGCACAGACATCTTCAAACGCAGACGGATACCGATGAACCGGCGCAAGCCGATAATTAAAATTTACGACCGCAAACCCTTTGGATGCAAGATACTTCGCATAGGGCGCATAGAGCTCCTTATCTCCGTAAAACCATCCCCCGCCATGGACATTGACAATCACTGGATACTCCGGAAGGGTGATTTGTCTCGGATAATAGATATCAAACAGATGACAGGTACAATCCTTATCTGCGGGTGAATCCTTATAAGAAAGATTTCGTATCTGTACAACATCCAGACGCTCTTTTACTGCGCAGTCACGCTTCCGGTCAGATTTTGCCCAGAATTTCCGTACTCGTTCCGCATCACGCAGCTGCTTTTCCAATCTCGATTTCATCCTATCACCCTTTCTTACCGGAACACAAAGGAATACACACAATCAGCTGCCAGCACACATAGAATCACGAGTGCTGTTATTTTCGCGGCTTTATCCGGCAGCTTCTTTGCCAGAAGATCAAGAAGCGGCTGAATCACATACAAAAATAATACGCCACCAAGTCCAAATCGCAAACTCGGACTGAGTGCAATGCGTGCCTGAAAATTATATTCGTAATCCGCATAGGTCTGCCACGGCCACGAACCCATCGTCCATTCGCACAGATAACTCGTAATCAACTCAATCAGCGTTGCCGTCGCCATCGTCAGCAGAAATATAACAGGAATCATAACCAGCTTTTTCTTTACCGGCTTTTCCCGGATCAGACGATACCAAAGCAGTAAAAATACTGTCGCGCCGAATCCATAGACAGGAAGCCATGGGCCAAACAGTACGCCGCGATTGCTGAACCCCCACCGATAGATGAATGTTTCAAGCACAACCTCATAAATCCAGCCGATCATTGCATAGATCAGGAAAAATATTGTATAATCCGAAATCTTTCTGAGCTTCATCACATACTCCTTTCTGCTCACACAAAATTTACCTCTATTATACCATGTACGCCCGGATATTTCAATCATTTTCCAAAAAAAATTCCGCACCCCATATCATATGAGGTGCGGAAGCTATTTCCTGATTCACTGACCTTCGTGGAAGAACGACGGGAGCGCATCATAGATATAATGACGCACATAGCCCCACCAGTGTGTTTTTCCGTTCGCGACAAGATAATAGAAATTGCCCTTCGAGAAATCAGATGTATAGACGAAGTGACTATTCATCTTCTTCATCTCATCAATCTGCGGGTTCATATTCGGATACGCAATATCATCCGATCCAGTAGCGCAGAAAATAAAATACCGATCTTTACTCAGTCCGCGGCGGTCAATTTCATCTGCAACAGTCTTTGCCTTTCCATATCCATCGTTTGCTTCCCAGTTGTCACCAGACAACGGCATATAATATCCGCAGATATCCATACAATGGCAGGCAACTGCCCAGGTCGCACAGGAACCCATCGAGAAACCGCCGAATGCACGATGCATTCTCGAAGCTGCAATATCGGCAGCGGATGTCGATTTCGCATAGGTCGAATATTTCCCCTCCACAAACGGAATCACACTTTCACGGAATTCATTGTAGAAGGTTTGTGCAGAAGTCTTATTAAAGGTCGGTGTCACGACAATCAGCGGATCCAGTTCGCCGTTCATAATCATATGATCGAGAATCAGGTCAAGATTGACATCATCGCTGAAAATCGTATTTTCATTCTCGCCGCCGCCATGCATCAGATAGAAAATATTATACATCTTGTTTTCATCATAGCCATACGGGAGATATACATTCAGCGTGTTCTGGCCATTCGAGGTAGGATAGGTTTCCTTGATGATCCGTCCACTCTGATTACAACCGCTCAGGTAATGACCGGGTGCTTCACGATATGTCATATTTTCCGTATACTGGAAATTACCCGGCGTTACCGCAGGCTGTTTTCCGTTATCCGTACCGCCGTTTTCATTTCCTTCGCCATTATTATTTCCGCCCTGTTCGGGTTCGGCTTTTTCGGGATATTCGGTTGCCTGACCACTCAGAAACTGTACATACCACTCGATATCTTCTTCGGTTACTTTACCGCTCTGGTTGACATCGGCTGCTTTTACCCGGAACACGTCATTCTCCTGATTCAGCAGAATCGACTTTGCAAGGGAGAGATCGGATGCTGTCAGCGCACTGTCGCTATTGACATCACCCAGCAGGAAGGGCGTACTGTCGGCACGCTTGAACTGCCACCAGTCTACGTTGAAAAGATAGCTCTCTCCGCCCGAAAAACGAAGGAACAGGTCATGTACACCGGTCGCCCCGCGAATCTCACAGCTTACGGTTTCCCAGACCTGCCAGCCGCCGGTAACCGGTACCGAACAAGTGCCGATAATCGGTCCGGTCGGACTGTCCAGATGTACTTCAATCATACCGCCGGCACCATCCGAAGATACTGAGCTATAAAATTCGCTCGCACCTGCTTCTCCGAAATCCACGCTGCTGACCTTGACATAGTCGCCGCTTTCGATATATCCGATTGCCATCGTACCGGCTTCAATCGGTTCTGTCTGGATTCCCGATGACCAGCTCATTGTCTCCGCTTCCACTCGCTCATACGGATTCAGCGGTGCGATTTGTGTCGGACCTTCATCCGTCATCTTCAGCGTCGGAATCGTGCCGTCTGCATTATATTCAAATTCTTCAACACAGACGCTTCTGTTGAACGTACCGCCGCCCTCTAAACCTACCTTATGGTAGAAGAAATAGGATTTTCCCTGATAGTCAATCACGCCGGGATGGTTCGTAAAGCAGTTATGTGTTTCCATGATTACTCCGCGGTATGTCCAAGGTCCGGTCGGTGAAGGCGCAGTCGAATAACGGATACTTTCCGAGCTTTCTCCCGGACCGAATGCTGCATACAGCAGGTAATACATATCGTTTCGCTCATAAAGCCACGGACCTTCACCATAAGAGCTTGCACGGTCGCCTGAACCCGGTCCGAAGGTCTGGCTGTTCATATCGAATTTCCTTACTTCGCCATCCAGCGAAATCATATCGTCATTCAGCTTTACATAATAACAGGACGGATTTCCGAACATCAGCCATGCCTGGCCATCATCATCAATCCACACGGTCGGGTCAATATAGTCCCAGTTCGGACCGCACAGCGGTTTTCCAAGTGCATCCTGAAACGGACCGGTCGGTAAATCGGATGTCGCGACACCCACACATCTCCCGCCGCCATTCCGATGAGTCAGGGTATAGTAGAAATAATAAGTACCGTTTCGCTCAATACATTGTGCCGCCCACGCAGAATCTTCTTCACCCCAAGACATATCATCCCATGCAAGAATCGTTCCATGGTCAGTCCAGTTCTGCATATCCGTTGTCGAATAACAGTGCCAGTCGGGCATATAGTAGAAATCCGAGTTGGGCTTATCGGAACCCGTATAGACATACAGCGTATCCCCGACAACCAAGGGTGCCGGGTCGGTACTGAATATCGTCTGGACAAACGGGTTTGTGGCGGAGGCATCCAGCATCTCTGTCGGGCTGCATAATGTTAGTCCCAACATGACGGACGCGGTAATGCCGCTGATTATCTTTCTTTTCATGATAGGAGTTCCCCCTTAAAACGAAATGATATCTTTATTATAACACACGTTCTTACACATTTATGTTGAGAATTCTACTGTATTATAGGAAATTATCATGATTTTTAAGATAAAATTCAGGAATCTTTCTTTGACTCCCGACAGCCGCTCCCGATTTCTATTCAGGAAGTTCCAATCTGACGAAGCAGATAGACAGTGTCCAGCACATCGTAAACATAACGGTTCGGCGTCTTTTTCTGAAAATACGAAGAATTATCTCCGCCCAGCATTTCGACTGCAAACGCGCCGACCGCACAGGAACGTGACTGGCCGGCAAAACAGTGTACCAACAAGGTATCTGCATCCAGATGTGTTTCGATAAAGTCAATCACCTGCGCCGCCATTTCATCAGAAAATAAGACTGCGCCTTCGACCGGCTGAATAATATCATCAAAATACAGCGTCAGTACACCCCGACAAAACTGATTTTCAGAAAATCGGATTCCAAATCCCTCTGTATGCGTATCCTGAATCGAAATCACAGCATAACTGTCTTTCAGAACGCCCGCTTCTTCTTCCCCGAAACAATAAAAATGATCCATTACATACTCAAAAGCATCAAATACAGATCGCACCATCACTCGTTTCATAGCCTTCTCCTTTCAGGAACATGATAGCCTCACGCAAACGATCTCCGGTCTGTTCATCAATCGCTGCGGGAAGGCGCTGTTTCCAAGTCCTCTGCTGATATACATTGTTGTCGAATCACGCGTCACCGAACCTTCGGTCAGTGTTGGGAACAGACCTTGATCCGGTGCGTACAGTCCCCGATGCAGAAACGGGATCCGGAATTGTCCGCCATGTGCATGACCGCTGAATACGATATCCACACCCGTTTCCGCATAAAAATTGATATACTGCGGCTCATGCGCAAGCAGAACCGAAAGCCCTTCCTCCGGTTCTCCTCGCATGATTTCCTCCAGCTTCGGCGATAAAAGAGAATCATCCGCAAGTCCGATCAGAGAGATTGTCTCCCCGCTTTCAGATTTCAGATGTACAATCTCATCCTTCAGATATACAACGCCGCCCGCCTTCATCCGCTTGATAAAATCAAGATACTCTTTGCGTTTCAGCGATACTTCATGATTTCCTGTGATATAATAGGTTTGGGCAATCTGCTGAACCTGATTCGTAAACAGTACCGCTTTGTCAATATTCGTATGATGACTATTATCCACAATATCTCCGGTCAGCACAATCAGATCCGGCTGCAAGGCTTTGACTTTTTTCAGCAATGACGCATTATCGTTCAAAAACTTTTTATTATGCAAATCGGAAAGCTGGACAATCGTATATCCATCAAACCCTTCCGGTACTTCTTCCGAAATATACGTATAATTCGTAATCTGGATACTGTTATTCGACCAGTAACAAAATCCTGCGCACAGGACGAAAAGAATTGCTGCCACCCAGCGAATCCTCTTTTTCTTCTTTGAAATCGGTTTCATGAATGCTCCTTTGAACCATAAATTCTTTATCCTATTATACCATATTTCAAATCACATTTCAAGAAAAATCCCCCAAGCCATAAGCCCAGGGGATTGATAAGAATATCAGGAAATGACTGCAATTCCGTAAAGCACGAAATTCGTGGACGGATTCTCAAGCGTGATGGATACATCCAGCGTTCCGGTTGTATTCTGGTAATATGCAATATCACCGTCCAGACCACCCCATGTCCATTGCAGGTTACTGCTGACCTTATTGGATTTACCGTTGACATTCACAACCGCAGTACCCATCGACGAATTGGAATTTGACTGGAACAAGAGCATAATACCCTTTCCCTCAACGGTAAACGACAATGCCTGATTGCCGTTCTTGCTGAATGTAAAGCCGTTCGGATAGCCCGAATTGTTCGTACCCTTCGACCAGGATCCTGTCTGGAGGTTCTTCAGCTCACTGATATCCACGACTCTTGCAGTGGCATACTCCGTTCCGAATACATCCCGGTTCGATATCTCAAAACTGTCAGACGCATTCTCCGAACGCAATGCCTGACGATAATAATATCCGATACAGTCCGCAATCAGCTGATGACCGCCGTCACCGGGATGGATATTATCGCCGCTGCCATAGTCTTTCCATGACATCGTTCCGGCCTTAATCGCATTCATGATTGCATTCTTGCCGCTGACCACGGGCACATCGTAATTCTTTGCGACGGTTTCCATCCAGTCCTGATTGCTGGATCCGGATTCCTGACAGAGTGTGATAATTACCACTGCAGGTTCATTTTCCTGCATCAGGCATTTCTTCACCAGCGATTCAAATGATTTCTGGAAACGATCTCCGCCCTGGTCATTCACCGCAAATTCAATAAAGATAATATCCGAATTCTTTTGGAAAATATCGTGATCCACACGAAGATTTCCAACAACCGAGGAAGTGCCTGCAAGACCTGCATTCACATAATGTACATTGTTGCCGCAGCCGAATGTCGAAGCAAAATATTCGTAGGAAAGATTAGCAAAGCATTTCGAGGGTGTACTCGAAGAACCGCCGGCTGTAATCGAACCGCCGATATATCCGATGGTGATATTCTCACCGCTTTGCGCTTTCGATATCTTATCCCGAATCCGCATCGTATTTCCCATATGCAGAAGCGAATCCTGATATACTTTCAGCATCGCCGGCGACGCAGTTTCCTGATAATTATCCCAGTCTCCCGACACAGACGGTGATTTCGGATTTAACAGCGCGGATTTCAACAGCGTCAGGTCAACTGCCGTTATCAGATTATCTTTATTATAGTCGGCACCCACTTCGATCGCTGTCGTTTCGCCGCAGAGATATTTTGTCAGCAAAACGGCATCTGCAACACCGACCGATAAATCTCCGTTGACATCACCAAGCTTGATGACGGACGGCGAACCCGTTACAGTAACGGAATCTACATAAAAATCTGTCAGCGATTCTGTCGTTTCCAGATATATCGAAAAATCAGAACTTCCTTCCGGTACCGTATACGATGCATTCGAAAGCACAGTCCACTCGCCGCTTGCTGCCGTTTCCAGCGCAATCGCATCATAAGCTGTGGTTCCCGAAGCGTCTGTATATTGCAGCGAGAATTTCATCTCGACCGGTTCCCCGCTGGTCTGATAAACTGCCGCAGATACAGCATAGGTAGCGCCTGCACGAAGTATCGACGAGGCATCTCTCGACGCGCCGTTCCATGTATCGGTTCGCTCGCTCACATACAGACTGCATTCACCGACATATGCTTCATCCGATGTCCATGCGGCAGATGCTGCGCCCCGCCCCGTAAAGCTGTCATTGGTCGTTTCAAATTCCGCAGACAGTAATGTTGCCGCGCACACCGGCGTTCCCATCGGCAGCACTGTACCGGATAAGGCAATGCTGAGAGCACATACTGTCCGACAGATTCTCTTTTTTATTTCTTTCATTTCAGATCCTCCTTCATACATTCTTATCTGTTTTTCGAAGTATATTGGATTCTCCCGAATTTATCATATTTTATCACAATATTGCCCGAATGTCAATGCGTAATTTTGCACTCTTCCTGTCATTTTGAAATCTTGCAAAAATCTCTGTTCTATGGTATAATAAATCCAAATCTATGAAAAAGGATGAATCAAATATGAAATGGATGATCGCTTCCGATATTCACGGCTCTGCTTTTTACTGTAAACACCTCCTGGACGCATTTTATGCAGAACAGACTGACAGACTGCTGCTTCTGGGCGATATTCTCTACCACGGCCCACGCAATGATTTACCGAAGGATTATGCCCCGAAAGAAGTCATTGCCATGCTCAATCCCCTCGCCGAGCGCTTGCTTTGTGTCAGAGGGAACTGTGATACCGAGGTCGATCAGATGGTGCTCAGCTTCCCGATTCTTGCAGATTATGCTGTCATCCCCCTCGAACACAACCTCGTTTACGCCACGCATGGTCACAAGTTTTCTCCCCAGTCTCCGCCGCCCCTTCAGAAGGGTGACTATCTTCTCACCGGACACACGCATATCCCTGCTTGCGAACTGTTCGGAAACGAGAATCACTATCTTAACTGCGGTTCGGTTTCCATTCCAAAAGAAAACTCCCCGCACGCATATATGACCTTCCATCAGCACAAATTCTGCTGGAAATCCCTCGACGGCATTCCATTTATGGAGCATTCCATCTGATTCTTGCAATATCTCACAGCAATGCAAAAACAGATATCCCCATAGTATTTCTACTATGGGGATATTTTCATAAAATCAGGATTTCGAATATTTTTTTGCGTCTTCTTCCCGCAGCTCTGCACGGCGAATCTTACCGCTTCCGGTTGTCTTCGGAAGGCTGTCACGGAATTCTACGACACGCGGATACTTATACGGTGCGGTGCCCTTCTTGACATATTCCTGGATTTCCTTCTTCAGCTCATCCGACGGCACAGTGCCTTTTGTCAGGACAATCGATGCTTTTACGACCTGACCACGAACCTCATCGGGCACGCCGGTTACTGCACATTCCAGAACATACGGCAATTCCATAATAACACTCTCGATCTCAAACGGTCCGATACGATAGCCCGATGACTTAATCAGGTCATCTACACGACCGACATACCATAAATAACCGTCCTCATCACGCCATGCGGTATCTCCTGTATGATAGAAGCCGTCATGCCATGCTTCTGCTGTATGTGCGTCATCGTTATAATATCCGAGTGCCATACCGCAGATCGGCTTATCTTTCAGACGGATACAGATTTCTCCGGTTTCACCAACGCCTGCTTCACTGCCGTCCGGAAGCATGATTGTGACATCGTAGAGCGGATTGGGCTTGCCCATGCTGCCGGGCTTCGGACTCATACCAACAAAGTTTGCAACAGAAAGCGTTGTCTCGGTCTGACCGAAACCTTCCATCAGAGAAATATCGGTTGCCTGTTTGAACTGATGGAATACCTCCGGATTCAGCGCTTCACCTGCAATTGTTGCATATTTCAGGGAGGACAGATCATATTTCGAGAGGTCTTCCTTGATGAAGAAACGGTACATCGTCGGCGGTGCACAGAAGGTTGTGATCTGATACTTCTCGAACATCGGAAGAATATCATCTGCATGGAAGCGGTCAAAGTCATAGACAAAGACTGCGGTTTCACACATCCACTGTCCATACAGCTTACCCCAGAGTGCCTTACCCCATCCGGTATCAGAGATCGTGAAATGGATACCATTCGGATCTACATTATGCCAGTAACGTGCGGTTGTATAATGTCCCAGCGGATACTGATAGCTATGAAGCGCAATCTTCGGATAACCAGATGTACCGGATGTAAAGAACATCAGCATCGGATCGGTGCCGCAGGGTGCATCTTCCGCACGGGTGAAATGCGTGCTGTACGCAGGAAGATCTTCGTTGAAGTTATGCCAGCCGTCACGTTCGCCGTTGACCAGAATCTTTGTACGGAGAGTGGATGATTTGGCTGCTGCCTTATCCACTTCATCTGCAACGTTGCCGTCTGCGGTACAGACAATCGCGGAGATACCGGCAGAATCAAAACGATACGTGAAGTCGTGCTCCAGAAGCTGGTTCGATGCCGGAATGACAATCGCACCCAGACGATGGAGCGCAAGAATCGAGAACCAGAACTGGTAATGACGCTTGAGAACAAGCATGACTCTGTCACCACGGCGGATACCGAGCGATTTGAAATAATTCGCGGTCTGACAGGAATATTTCTTCATCTCCGCAAATGTGAATCTCCGCTCAGTTTTATCATCTGCAACATAAATCATTGCCAGCTTATCCGGAGACTTTGCAGCAACCTCATCAACAATATCAAATGCAAAATTGAACTTCTCTTCGTTCTTGAAATTGATTCCGGTCAGCATTCCCTTTGCATCTGTTTCGCAGGATACAAAATTCTCTGCAACCTGATGGACAAGACCTGCCTTATCGACATTCGTTACAACGTGCTCCTGAACCTGCTCCTGATACTCGGTCATACCGGTTCTTCCGGTCGGCGCCATGACGAACGCATAGATTTCACAGTCCTCTCCGCCTAGTGCAATTTCATCATGCGGTGTGGAGCTGTCGTAATAGATACAGTCACCTTCATGCAGAATTTCGGTATGAGAACCGATAATCATACGCAATGTACCCTTGATGACAATATCCATTTCCTGTCCGGCATGGCTGCCCAGATGCAGCGGTCGGCTCAGTGCTTCCTCGGAATATGGAATTACAACATGAAACGGCTCTGCAATTTTATTCTTAAACTTATGTGCCAGACGATTATATGCAAATCCCGCACGGCGGACAATCGGCAGTCCTTCGCCTTTGCGTGTGACCGTATATCCCGTCAGTTCCGGACTTCTTCCTTCCATCAGCTCCGAAATATCAACCCGAAATACATTCGCGCATTTATGAATAAAGCTAAAGCTGAAATCCTTCTTTCCCGACTCCAGAAGCTCATATTCTTCCTGTGAAAAGCCGGTCTGATCTGCCATTTCTGCAATCGAAATTCCAAGATCCTCGCGAAGGCTGCGGATACGCTGTGCAACCTCTTGTATTTTCTGTTCGGTTCCGTTCAGAACTGCCGGATTCTGCTGTTCCATGATGGTTCTTCTCCTTTCAATTATTCCCGCTTATAACAAAAAAACTCGTCTCAAAGCTTCATACTTTGAGACGAGCATATAACCCGCGGTACCACTCAAATTGCGCTGTGATATGTTCACATCGCCACTTTCAGGCTCTGTCCTTTCATGGCTAAGCCCTATGCCCTGACGCGGCATCACGAAAGTACTTACTTTTTTGTTCAGTACTTCAGCTCAGAAGGGATATGTTTCCAAGTCTGCTGCCGATTCACACCAACCATCGGCTCTCTGGATGCATCGCATCGGAAACACTTGTCTTCCTCATAGCTTTGGCTATATTATACCATAGCTTCATAGAATTGTCAAGCATTCGCCATATATTTTTAAATTTTAACCATCACTCCACGATCCGATACATCCCACAGCCGCGGTCTTCTGTCGGGCGTCTGATAAAACCGCATTTCTCATAAAACGGTTCTTTCCCCTTAACACTCGAAAGCTCCAGCCATACCGGATATCCGTTTGCTTCTTTCCGCACATAATCACAGAGATGTACAAGAAGCTTTCTGCCAATCCCCTGTCCTTGATAAGAAGCATCAACAATCAAATCTTTCATGAAAAACGACCACACGCCGTCTCCGAGCAGCCGAACCATTCCGATAACAGTTCCGTTTTCGACTGCGGCAAATGTTACATAACTCTTTTTCAGCAAAATTTCTGCGCGGGACAGCTCAAAATCTCCCCATCCCGCATCCTGAAACAGCCGTACATAATCCTCTGCGGTCAGGACATTCTCTAAAATTTCCATACACTCATCCTTTTTTCTGTAATTTCGTAAACTCCGGATTCGTACAGTATGATGCAAGCGGACAGCCCTCACATTTCGGATTTCTCGCTCGACAAGTATCCCGTCCGAACAGCACAATCTGATGACAATAGCGAGAGGACCGTTCCGCCTGCAGAATCTCCCGCAAATCCTTTTCTACAAGCTCCGGTGCATGGTTCTTCGTCAGCCCCAGTCTCCCCGATATCCGGATACAATGGGTATCCGTTACAACCGAAGGCTTCCCGTAAATATCTCCCAGCAGAAGATTTGCAGTTTTCCGTCCGATCCCCGATAATGTCAGCAGGTCTTCCATCGTATCCGGAACCCGACTGTCATACACCGCAATCAATCGCTGACACATAGAACGGATACTAGCCGCCTTCGTGCGATAAAAACCGCATGGCTTTACCGCTTCCTCCAGCTCCGAAAGATCTGCTTCCGCAAAGGATTCAAGCGTCGGGTATTTCTGAAAGAGTGTTTTCGTGACAATATTCACGCGCGCATCAGTACATTGTGCGCTCAGTCTCGTCGCAATCATCAGCTCATAGGGCTCTTTATATTCCAGCGAACACTTCGCTTCGGGGTACACCGTATCCAGTATATCACAAATCCGGACGGCTTTCTGACGCATTTCATCCATAGCAGACTCCTTGACTTTTTATACGTTTCATGTTATGATGATACTATCACTTTTCGGAAAGGACTGAATCCAATGGGCCATGCGGCTGCTTTTGAAAAAGAAAAGCTCATTCTTGCGATGCTCTACACAGATGAATCACTTGCGGAAGAAATGACCCGACAGCTCATCCAGACATATGGTGCGCTGGATTTTTCTTCTCCGTCCTATTGCTTCTCGGAGATTTCCCCGTACTATGACGAAGAAATGGACGGGAAAGTATATCGCAGAATGCTTTGCTTTCAGGAATGCCGTGATCCACAGGAGCTCGCCGCAATCAAGATTCACACCAATACGCTGGAACAGGCAGGTTCTGTCAACGGTCAGCGAAGACTGAATCTCGATCCCGGATTTATCAGCTGCGGCAGACTTTCTCTCGCAACTACCAAAAATGCCGGTCACCGTATCCCCCTTCAGGATGGAATCTATGCGGAACTGACCCTCTTTTACGCCAGACACGCATGGCATCCGTTTCCGTGGACCTATATGGATTTTAAAATGCCGCAGGTACACGAGTTTTTACTGAAAGCCCGTAACATTTACATGAAACAGCGAAAGGCGTTTCTTTCCGAATCAAACGAATAAATATCTGTCTGTATTATACCATATACAATAACAGTCTGTCAATCAAAAACAGCAGCCGAACATTCTTGCTCGTGCTGCTGCTTTTTTATATTCAAGCATTCTGCTTACTTCTTTCTGATCAGTGTTCGGAATTCATCCCGTACATATTTCCGCTTCGTTATCAATGCGCGAACAATATGATAAATCCGCACAAATCCTCTTGCCCAGCGATGGCGGTACGCAAACGGGCTGATTCGCTCCCACACAGCATCCGTCAATGTAAAGCGCTGCCACAGATATTTCAGCTTCATCGACAATGTCACGGGCTCCTTCTCTGCACCGAGTGACTGAAGCTGATTCGTCACACGATTTTCCAGCGTTCCATATGTTCCGGACGAAAAATAAAACTGCAATGTATCTGCATACGCTTCCGAACATTCGATATGCTCCGGATCCGAGAAAAGCTGTCGGCATAATATACGGCTCTGTGACTCATATTCCGTGATTCCCAGCGCTTCGCACGCAGTCTCAATCTTCTCCCAATCCATCGTCTCTGCATATGCTTTCAGGTACACATAAAAATCTATCAGCGTCCGGATACCGATTCCGCAGAACGTATAATGCTTATATGCGTGCGCAAGAAGATAGACATAAAAATCTTCTGCTGTCATTCGCATCGTGTAACTGTCTGCACGTTCACGCTCCAAGCGCGTATCAATATCCTTGTAGTATGTATGAAAATGCGGAAGCTTTTCGTCCTTCGGATGAAACAGTGTGATATGCATTTCAAAATTATAGAGCGGCTGCTTATGATATTCATCGACGATCGAATCTCCATCCCGTACCGATTCATACCCACTCCGCAGCATATACTCCCGTACATCTCCCCTTCGGCTTTCATCAAAAAGTATATCATTGTCCGACATCTGACGCATTCCGGCACGCGGATATAGATTCTGCAGCAGCACACCCTTTAACGGCAGATGCCAGATTTTCGCTTCATTCATAAAATCTGTCAGCTTTTTTCGCTCATAATCCAGCATCATATTTTTTCGGATGGACTTCAAGAGCACTTCCTGAAACCGAGAGGATGCTCCGTCAGCCGCTTCCAATGCACAGGCGGTTAATGCCGTTAAGCTCTGGGACTGTGCAAGTGCATACAGCTTTTCCAAGTCCATTTCCGCTACCCGCTCATGTCTCGGAGAAACCTGATTGACAGCACAGCTGCACAGATACAGCAGATCATTCCCGACAGACATATCATCCCTCCTATTGCTTCGTAATCTCTCGGAAAACAAAAACCCATACGGCTGCGGTCAGCCATATGGGTTTCAGCGTTCGGATTCGCAATTAAAATACAAAAGAACCGGAGAGATAGTCATCATTTACGACATAATAAACCATGCCCTCGGAAGCATTGATATAAACTGCAAGTTCCTTGATGTCAGAAAGTGCATTGCCCTTCTTGACCCAGTCTTCCTTTGCACGCTCAATCAGCACATCGGATGTTGCAGATTTGCTATCAAGCTCAACAACTACCTTTGTCTTCACTGCCGTCTTTCTTGTGCTTGCAGCAGTCTTCTTCGGTGCTTTTGCAGCAGCAGTTTTCGTGGTCTTTGCTGCAGGCTTCTTCTCAGTGGTCTTTGCTGCTGTCTTAGTGGTTTTCTTCTCGACAGCTGCCTTCTCTTCCGAAACCGGAGCAGCCTGTACAGCTTCTTCTACTGCCTTCTCAACAATCTTTGTATCCTTCTTCATGGTTTCCTCCTGTTGGTTCTGATGAAATGACTTACTTTTTCGGATTGATAGCATCCTTCATGGTCTTGCCTGCCTTGAATGCGAGAACCTTGCAGGGCTTTGTGGTCATCTCTTCTCTTGTGTGCGGATTGATGCACTTCTTGGAAGCGCGCTCACGTACTTCGAATGTGCCGAAACCGGTAATGGAAACCTTTTCACCTGCTACCAGTGCATCGGTAATTGCGTCAAGTACAAGATTCAGAGCTTTATCAGCATCTTTCTTTGTGCAGTTCTCTTTTGCAGCAATTGCTGCGACCAATTCGTTCTTTTTCATGTGGAAAAAATCCTCCTGTTCAACAAAATCATAATGACATTATATAACGAAAATACGTCACTTGTCAAATCCTTTTCTATTTTTCAGATGTTTGAATTATAATGCAGACGTTTTTATGCCAAAACTTGGCTATTTTTACATAAATCCCCTTTGTTTCCGCGAAAAACCGCGCGAATCCCGATTAAAGCATTTTTGCCATCAGTTCCTCACGACGCATCGGTGAAAGGTAGCAGGGCGCGATATCAAACACGGATTTACAGCCATATGCTTGCTCTTCCGCGAGTCTTGCCACAGCGCGTGCATAAGCGACGATCACATTCGTTGTGAACTCCGGATTCGAATCCAGCTTCAGCGAATACTCAATCAGATGTTTATGTTCGCCGTTTTCTCCCGTCGCTCCGGTTCGGATTACAAATCCGCCATGCGGCAGCTCGCTGTGCTTTTCCTTTAATTCCTCTGCACTGATGAAATGCACAATCGTGTCGTAATCCGCAAAATAATTCGGCATGGTACGGATTTCACGCTCAATCTTCTCCAGGTCAGCATCAGGCTTTGCAACAACATAGCATTCACGCAGATGCTTCTGGCGTGTGGTCAGTTCGGGCTGGACACCGCTCCGGACTGCGTCAATCGCGGCATCAATCGGAATCGTATACTGGCGCGCGTCAAGAACACCCTCAACACGGCGAATTGCATCCGAATGACCCTGACTGATGCCCTTACCCCAGAAAGTATAGTCCTTTCCGTCAGGCAGAATACAGCTTCCGTAAAGACGCATCAGCGAAAACATTCCCGGATCCCAGCCGACCGAGATCATTGCAGTATGATTCGAAGCTTTTGCTGCAGCGTCCACAGCGGCAAAGTGCTCCGGAATTTTTGCGTGGGTATCAAAGCTATCCACAACATTAAAATACGATGCAAGCTCCGGTGACTGCTTCGGAAGATCGGTTGCGGAGCCTCCGCATACAATCACAACATCTGCATCAGACTGATGATTTACAAGATCATCGTAGGCATACACCGGTACATCCGGTGTTTTCAGCGAAACGGAGGACGGATCGCGTCTTGTCGCAACAAATGCAAGCGTTGTATCGGGATTGCTCCGGATCGCAAGCTCTACGCCTTTTCCGAGATTTCCATATCCGACAATTCCAATTCGAATCTGATTCATAATAACATAACCTCCTGATATTCCATTTTTTACAAGCTTATTATATACCCATTTTTTTAATTTGTCAATCAGATTTCTTTTCTTTATCCCAGTTTTTTCACGCCCGCTTCGCATAGACATTGCAAAATATCCCTTTGCATTGTCTCCTTTGCTTGACAAAATATGCAAAAAGGTTTATAATTGTGCTATGAAAGGAGTGTGCTTCTAATGCGTATCAGCATTGTTACCGACAGCACCTGTGACCTATCAGAGCCGCTGATTCAAAAATACCGGATTACTGTACTTCCCCTCTATGTAACCCTCGGCGATCAGTCCTATCAGGATGGTATCAACATCACTTCCTCCGATATCTTCCGCTATGTCGAACAAAACGGAAATCTTCCCAAAACTGCCGCTATCTCGGTTGCAGCTTACGCCGATTGTTTCCGCGCACTCGCAAAGGATGCCGACGCCGTTTTGTGCATTACCCTCGGCTCCGGATTTTCAAGCTGCTGTCAGAACGCCAGGATCGCTGCGGCGGATTTTGAAAATGTCTATGTGGTGGACTCCTGTAACCTCTCCACCGGTCACGGTCATGTTGTGCTTCAGGCTTGTGAGCATCAAAACGATTTTTCCGATGCCGCTTCTCTCGCAGACTTCTTATCCACTCAGATCGTACCGAAGGTGGACGCCAGCTTTATCATCGACCGGCTCGATTATCTCCATAAGGGCGGTCGCTGTTCTGCCGTTGCCGCACTCGGTGCCAATATGCTTAAACTAAAGCCCTGCATCGAAGTCAGAAACGGCAAAATGGCAGTCGGCAAAAAATACCGCGGTCAATTTACACACTGTGTTTCCCAGTACATCAAGGATCGCCTCCATGATACTGCGGACATTGATCCGCACCGAATCTTCATTACCCATGCACAGGCGTCAGATGATGCGCTTTCTGCCGCGAAGGATACCGTCGCGCAATGCGCAAACTTTTCCGAGGTTTTCGAAACACAGGCCGGCAGTACCATCGCCAGCCACTGCGGGCCGAACACCCTCGGAATCCTCTATCTTCATAAATAATCAGAGAAGTGCGGTTTTTTAACCGCACTTCTCTATGTAATCATATATCAAAGGATGGATAGATTTGGATATTTCTATTGTCGTTTCTCAGATGCTCAAGCTCTTTCTCATGATATGTCTGGGTACACTGCTCGCGAAAATCGAGATCCTCGATCTGCATACCAAACAAAAACTTACAAAGCTCCTCCTTCATGTCACAACGCCGTTTATGATTATTGACGCGTTCCATGACAGATTGCAGATGGTCGAGGCACAGGCAGAGCATTCGCAGTCCCTCAGCGTCGGATATGTCTTTCTTATGTCATTTCTTTTCTACGCGATCATGCTGCTGCTTTCCGTTCTGCTGGTCTTCCTTATGCGGATTCCAAAAGAAAACAAAAAGCTCTTCTTATTTATGACACTCTTCGGCAATGTCGGATTCATGGGATTTCCCATTGTCAGCGCGGTTTATGGCAACGAAGGGCTTTTCTATTCCGCAATCCTCAACTGTGTATTCAATATCGTGATTTACACGCTCGGTGTTTTGCTGATGACGGCAAAACCGGCCGGAACAGGAAAATTTCTTGAAAATCTGCATTCGATCGAGTGGAAAAAACTGCTGTTCTCACCGGCTGTAATCGGCAGCGGGGTCGCAATACTGGTCTTTTCCTGTCATATCCGGCTGCCGGATATACTCGCCGAAACATTCGATACCATCGGCGGTCTGACTTCTCCGCTTGCAATGCTGGTTGTCGGCGCGAATCTCTCCGGTATCCGCATTCGCGAACTGGTCAGCGACTGGAAACTGAATTTCTATGCCATCGTCCGTCAAATCGCACTGCCGCTCGTATTCTGGATTCTGATCCGCCGATTCACCACCCATTCTATCCTCACGCCCGTATGGCTGTTATTATCCGCGATGCCTATCGCGAATACAACCGCTCTCTTTGCAACGGAATATCATGCGGACGAGGCTCTCGCTTCGAAAAGCATCTTCTTAACAACACTCCTGTCGCTGATATCCTTCCCGCTGATTATCGGGATTTGTTCCCATTCGGCTGGTTCTTGATCTTTGCCCAGTATTCCTTTGCCGCCTGTTCCGTCCGATTATCACCATACTCATAATACACTCGGTCACGCAGGGTATCCGGCAGATACTGCTGCCGGACGTAATGATTCGGATAATTATGCGGATACAGATAATGCTGGCCTTTCACCGCTGCATCCGCTCCGTCAAAATGCACGTTCTGGAGTGCTCGCGGGAAATCGCCGGAAAGCCCTGCGCGGATATCTGCCATTGCGGCATCCACCGCTGCATAGGCACTATTCGACTTGGGTGCGGTCGCAAGCAATACAACAGCATCGGCAAGCGGAATCCGTGCTTCCGGCATTCCAAGCTGCAATGCCGAATCAACCGCTGCTTTTACAATCGGAATCGCCAATGGATACGCCAGTCCGACATCTTCTGCCGCAATAACCAGCAATCTTCGGCACAGGGAAAGCAGGTCGCCTGCTTCCATCAGACGCGCTGCATAATGCACTGCCGCATTTTCATCCGAACCGCGAATGGATTTTTGAAGCGCCGACAAAAGATCATAGTGCTGGTCGCCGTCCTTATCATACCGCATATTGCTCCGCTGCGTCAATGCCTTTACATTTTCAAGCGTCAGACACAACCCGTCTGCCGTTTCATCTGCCGATATCACGGCAAGCTCTACGGTATTCATTGCCTTTCGGACATCTCCGCCACAGCCGGCTGCAATCCATGACACAACCTCCGGTGTATAATGGATTTCTTTTCCCGTTTCCTCCGATAAAAACCGAAATCCCCGTTCGACTGCCGGAATCAGCTCTTCTGCTGTTACGGGCTTGAACTCAAATACTGTGGAACGGCTGATAATCGCATGAAACACTGCAAAATACGGATTTTCTGTTGTAGAGGCAATCAAGGTCACCTTCCCGTTTTCGATGTACTCTAACAGGCTTTGCTGCTGTTTTTTATTGAGATACTGTATCTCATCCAGGTACAGCAGCACGCCGCTTTCTCCGAATAATCCGCCGCTTTCTTGCAGAACATCCCGGATTTCTCCCACAGATGCCGTGGTACCGTTTAATTTGTGCAGACGCATATCCGAGCGTTCCGCGATCATGCGTGCCAGCGTCGTTTTTCCTACGCCCGAGGGACCATAGAAAATCATATTCGGGATCTTTCCGCTCTCGACGATTCTCCGCAGCGGCTTCCCCTTCGAAAACAAATGCGGCTGGCCTACCATTTCATCCAGCGTCTTTGGACGAATCCGTTCTGCAAGCGGTGTCATTTCCATTCACTCCTTCATATTCATAAAACAGCGGCCCATCCATTGCGAATGTGCCGCTGTCATTTTTATTTTTCGGGATTCTCACAGATATACACGATATCACTCGAATATCGTCCGCCAAGATACGGCTTATCATAGGTTTTTCCATTGAACACGATCTCAGCACTGCGTCCGCCGTCAAGATTATATGCCTGTGTACACCCAAGCTCATCGAAAATCTGTGCAAACTCATCGAGCGTTACACCCATCGAATATCCCGGCTGTCTTCCGTCTACCATGACGAAGCAGTAGTGACCCGGTTCATAGAAGCCGATACCGCTGCGCGGATTCTCGCCCGAAATACTGGACTTGATGCCGCTTTCCGCTACGCCGTCACGTACCAGAATCGGACCGAAACAGAAGGTATGCCAGATATCTGTTTTATCAGCATCCGTCAATGCCTCGAATTCGTCCTTCTCCTTGAGATCCATCACGCCGTTCTTATAAATCGTACAGACATCGCCCTTACGGACATCCCGATACAATACACCATTGCGATAGACAACGCCTGTATCACGGATTTCTACGTAATCAGCATTCATCGCCAAAATCGCATTGTTGTCTTTTGCCATATTGGTTACAGAATCAGTCTGGCCGCTTCTGGGTTCCATGTAGCTGCCCTTGGCGAATGCACCGCGCAGACAGTTGATATCGCGGATATAGATATCACAGACATAATATGCAAGCTCATCTTCTTCTGAGATGCAGTCTGTAATTTCAATCGCAACATCATGGCTGCGGTAAGAATTCTCTGTGATTTCCACAGAATCATCCTGTAAGAATACTTCCGGCCACTGCCACGCAAATCCTGACATATCATACTGGGTTGCGGTGGTTGTCGTTTCGGGCATTGTCTCGGTTGTAACGGCTGTCGTCGTTTCAGCCGGAACAGCAAAGAACTCCTCGTCCGGTACGAGTTTTGCAATCCATTTCATGATATAGACACAGTCCGCTGCGTTAATCAATCCGTCATGATCAGCGTCAGCGTTTTCTTTTGCAGCTTCCGAAAATGCTCCGGCAGCCTCTACGGTGTATTTTGCAAGCAGAATTACATCACTGATGTCAACCACGTTGTCAAGCGTTACATCACCATTCTTACGGTCATATGCATGGAATGGTGCTTCGGTCAGCTGCGAAAGGCCGGTTGCTGATACTACAATCGCGGCACACGCAGCAAACAAACGATGAATTTTCATAAACATGGTCCTTTCGTATCGTAATTTGGCGATGACATTCTGTCATCGCCAAATTCTGTTTATTCGTTGACAGCGTTCGGTTTCGAAATCAATTTTGCAATGAACTTCAAAATCTGAGTTGTATCGCCGTTTTCAAGCTTGCCATTCATATTGCAGTCAGCATTCTTCTTTCCTGTTTCGGAAATCACTGCGGTATTATCCTCCGCTGTGTTTCTGGCAAGAAGAATAACGTCAGAGATATCTACGGTTCCGTCACAGTTGACATCGCCATAATTTACCTTTTCGTCCGGTACAGTCGGAATCGTTCCGTTGGTGTCAAAATCAGGTGCGCCTTCCGGTGCCGTACCCCAGACCTTAACGCCATCAACTGCCATGGTGCAAAGATCATAGTACTGCGGTGCTTCGTTCAGCGGTACGCCCAGTTCGTCACAGGTCACCATTTCACTGCGGCTGTAATCATTTGTCGGATCCCAACAGAATTCAAAGTCTTCTGTCGGTTCAGCATCCATCAGCGCAAACTGGAACTGGAGCATACCAACAAACTGATAGTCCGGCCATGTGAATTCAATATAGCACTTTCCGTCATCCGTATACTGGACAACCTCATAGCTTACCTCGTACTCACCATCGGTATTCGATTTCATCGTATCATAGTCGATTCGAACGGTCAGATCATCAATCGAATGCCCTTCTGCCAGCATTTCAGCAATGTCGAAATAGTAACGAATCTTGATTTCGTTCAGGTATCTCGGCGGCAGCATGGTGTGAGAATTCAGCTCAAGCAGAATCTGAGATGCCATCTTATCTTCCTGACCGACAGCAGCCTTCAGCGTGAACTCAACGATATCACCCTTCATATCAACTTCCTTCGGCGGGAAGTTTTCCTGATTCTTCATGTCCTCGGTGCCGTAGTAGTAGTAGAGACCTGCACAAGCACCGACAAAGCCTGCATTATAGTCAACCGCAACTTCATTATATACATAGTCCTTCGTGATGTCGCGGTGCCAGTCGCCCGAATCGGGTCCGCCGACCAGTGCGCCCCAGAGTACGTGCGTCTGGGTTTCCGGATGGTCCATATTAAAGTCGGTCGAACCGTGAGATGCACGGTGATGCGGGTGGGATGCTGCGGTTTCAGACCAGCCTACGATATACGGACGGTTCATCGGGTTTCTGCCCATGATGTATTCCATCTGGCTCTTTGCCCACTCCGCAAATCGCATCGGATCCAGTTCCTTTTCCGGAGAATACTTTGCGTATACGAGTGCACAAAGCTGTGCGGCAGTATTATAACGTGCAGAACCGTACTCGTTCAGCATCGAGAAGCCGGCAGGTGTTTTTGCAAGATATGTGGTTTCCTGCGGTTCAACTGCCTGTGTATCCGGCACATACGGCTTATTCCAGATCTCATCATCCAGACCCGGATCAATATGCGGAAGTCCCGACCAGTATTCAAGGTTCCAGCGGAAGATGTACCAGTCACGCTCAATATTCGTAACCGGTGCAAGCTTTGCAAATACGCCGCCCCATACGGTATCCCAGCAGTGTACCCAGATGTTCTGCCAGCAGTTGCCGGTATCCTTGATGATACGCTTCATATATCCGGTATAGGGATGTGCACCATTGTCCAGCACCTTCGTCTCATCTACGCTGATGATGGCATTGATGTACTTATCGTACGCTTCATCCTTCATCGAAGGATCCTGGTCAATCGTACAGAGATAGAGCCATACTGCTGCGAGAGAAAGCTCATCGTAGTCATAGCTCGAATCATAGAAACCACCGTCATAACCGAGAGAAAGGACATCGCCGCCCTCGTTTTCTTCATGTGTTTCTACGGCAAAATCATAAAGTGCATAGGCTGCTTTCAGACACTCAGCCGCATACTCCGGCTCGCTGTCCTTAAAGATCAGGTAGCCGATTGCAAGCGATGCTGCGGTACCTGCACACATATCGGATGCCGGAGTATCTACCGTTGCCAGATATGCAGGGCGCGCAAAATCTTTCAGTGCCTTTGTGTTTTGCAGCTCAGGGCAGATCCAGTAGTTATGGTCGATATTACCCTCGCCGACCTGATAGACAAACGCGAGAATCGATCCGTCTTCATCATAATAGGTTGCCTTCAGATAGAAATCAAGGAACCAGTGGATAATATCTTCTGCGTGTTCTGCGTTGCCGGTTTTTTCATATGCCTCGCGGAACTCATAATATCCCCATGCAACTGTGGTTGCCGCATAAGAACCGGGCAGTCCGAATTTGACATGGTCACCGGCGTCATGCATACCACCGTCACAATCGAGATGGCCGTCCCCGTCCGGGTCAAGAATGTCGATATGCTCGGCAATAAATTCATCCGATACATTCACACCGATATAATCTTCGCCATACTGCTTCAGCGGAATCATTCCGTCTTCGGTATGACAATCGGCACGCCATTCCAGCCGGCCGCCTGTAATACCGCTGCCGCACTTATTGGCATCGTAAAAATGCAGAGAATACTGCAAGCCTTTCGCAAAGTTTACTTCTACATCATCATACGAAAAGCTATCCGGATCCGGGAATTTCTTGTCGGAATCATCGACTGTGCCGGGGTCCGGACCGGCATCCGCGAATGCAGTCAGCGGTAAGCCTGTACACATGAGTGCCGCAAGGCATACACAAAGTCCTGCTTTCAAGGTTTTTTTGAGTTTTCTCATAATAACCTCCCTCTTCTTTCGGCTGTTCGGAATGAATCAGCTGTTTGCTCCGATATTTTCGGAGTCTGCAAATTTTTTATTACCAACAAGACTACCCGATGGGTATCATGCTATCACTCTGTATTCTTCGCGGTCATCCAAAATAAATTCTGGAAGAGCCATTCACCGCAAACCCCTGAACATACAGTTTCTTCATCAAGATTCTTAGTCAAGAGCATTCTTGTTTGTAACCACACAGTTTTTTATTTGCAATGCGAGAACCTTACTGTTTCATCGCACAGCAGTTCTTATATTTCTTTCCGCTTCCGCACGGACAAGGCTCATTCGCTCCAATCTTCTTCTTCGCAACAGCCTGTGCACGGAAGCTTCCATCACCTGCGCCTGCGTTGGGTGCGTCGGGTCTTGCAACCTGTTCACGCTCGGGTGCTTTATTATCCGCGAGCCGGATGGTCAGGAGCAGTCTTACGGTATCTTCACGAATCGAATCAATCATTGCATCGAACATTGCAAAGCCTTCATAACGATATTCAATGACCGGATTCTGCTGACCATAGCTTCTGAGCGAGATGCCCTTACGAAGCTCATCCATATCATCAATATGTGCCATCCACTTCGTATCGACAATCTTCAGCAGAACCACACGCTCCAGCTCTCGCAGTTCTTCCTTGCCGATCTGGTTTTCGCGTGCCTGATAAAGTGCAAGCGTACGATCGGTCAGCATTTTGATAATATCCTCGCGCGAGGTCGCGTTAATCTTCTGATCATCCCACTCGAAATCTTCCGGAACAGTAATCCAGTCCATGAAGTATTCGCGCAGACCAACCAGATTCCAGTTGCTCTTATCCACATCATCCGCAAGATACTGGGAAACCGAATCGCGGATCAGCTCCTTGATCATGTCCAGAATATAGGCGTGAAGGTCTTCACCGTTAAGAACCTGACCGCGCTGACCATAGATAATCTCACGCTGGGAGCTCATAACATCGTCATAATTCAGGACATTCTTACGAACCTGGAAGTTTCTGCCCTCGACCTTCTTCTGGGAAGACTCGATAATCTTCGAAAGCATACGGCTTTCAATCGGCATATTCTCATCGACATCCAGACGCTCCATCATGTTTTGCAGACGGTCGCCCGCGAAAATACGCATCAGATCATCCTCAACAGACAGGAAGAACCGGCTTTCACCCTCATCACCCTGACGTCCGGAACGACCACGAAGCTGGTTGTCGATACGGCGGGATTCATGACGCTCGGTACCCAGAATATAGAGACCGCCTGCCGCCTTGACATCCACTGCCTTTTCCTTGACTTCCTCGTTGAACTTATTATAAAGTGTACGGTACACTTCACGTGCGGCAAGAATCTCTTCGTCATTCGTATCCGCATAGCCGACTGCTTCCGTAATGATATCCTCGGGGATCTCACGCTTACGCATCTCAGCTTTTGCAAGGAACTCGGCATTACCGCCAAGCATAATATCCGTACCACGACCTGCCATGTTGGTTGCGATCGTGACCGCGCCGAGCTTTCCTGCCTGTGCGACAATCTCCGCTTCCTTGGCGTGATACTTCGCATTCAGAACTTCGTGCTTGATACCGCGCTTATGCAGCATTTTCGACAAAAGCTCAGACTTTTCAATGGATACCGTACCGACAAGCACCGGCTGGCCCTTTTCATGACAAGCGAGAATCTGCTCGATAATTGCGGCATACTTCGCCTTCTCGGAACGGAATACTACGTCCGGCTGGTCAATACGAATGACCGGCTTATTCGTCGGAATTGCAATGACATCCAGCTTATAGATTTCCTTGAATTCATCTTCCTCGGTCATTGCCGTACCGGTCATACCCGACAGCTTCTTATACAGACGGAAGAAATTCTGGAATGTAATGGTTGCAAGCGTCTTGGATTCATTCTTGACCTTAACGCCTTCCTTCGCCTCAATCGCCTGATGCAGACCGTCGTTATAGCGGCGTCCCATCATCATACGACCCGTACTCTCATCTACGATAATGATTTCATCGTCCTTGATGACATAGTCAATATCCAGATGCATAATACCATGCGCTTTGATTGCCTGATTGACGTGATGCAACAGCGTCATATTCTCTGCATCCATCAGGTTTTCGACATGGAAATAAGCTTCTGCTTTCTGGACTCCGCGGCGTGTGATGGTTGCGGTTTTTGCCTTTTCATCGATGATATAATCCGCATCCTCAAAGCTTTCATCCTGATCCTCTTTGTCGTCAATCTCAACAACTGTGGTCGGCGTCAGGGTACGTGCAAATTTATCAGCCTCGGTATACAGTGTTGTGGACTTATCGCCCTGACCGGAAATAATGAGCGGTGTTCTCGCTTCATCAATCAGAATGGAGTCAACCTCGTCCACGATTGCAAAATTCGGCTCGCGCTGTACACGATCCTTCTTATAGATCACCATGTTATCACGCAGATAGTCAAAGCCCATTTCATTATTCGTACCGTAGGTAACATCACAGTTATATGCGGCACGGCGCTGGTCATTCGTCAGCTCATGGACAATACAGCCGACGGTCAGTCCGAGGAACCGGAGTACCTTTCCCATTTCATCCGACTGCGTTTTTGCAAGATAGTCGTTGACCGTTACAACGTGAACACCGTCACCGGTGAGACCATTGACATAGGCTGCGACACAGGCAACAAGCGTTTTACCTTCACCTGTTCTCATTTCGGCAATACGACCCTGATGGAGAACAATCGCACCGATAATCTGTACCGGGAAAGGCTTCTTTCCGAGAATACGGTCTGCCGCTTCACGAACTGTTGCCAATGCTTCCGGCATAATATCGTCAAGCGTTTCTCCCTTTGCAAGCCGCGCACGGAATTCTGCGGTTTTTCCCTTCAGGGTTTCATCGGACATTCCCTTATATTCTTCGTCCAGTTCAAGAACCTTACGCTTAATCGGTTCAATTCTTGCCAGTTCCTTTTCGCTGTACGAGCCGAAAATCTTATCAAATAAACTCATTAAATAACCGCCTTTTTGAATCTTTTATATCGTTTTTACAAAAGGGTATACTTCACCCCTCCTGCAAACTTCATACCTTTTTATTTTACTATATTCAGAGCGTTTTGTCAATAGCTTTGCAAAAAAACTTTGCCGTTCAAAGACTCATATTTATTCTGCATCGGTTTCTCCCGTTACAAGCTTCCGATAACATTCACCGCGTTCTTCAAAATTCCGATAGACATTATAGCTTGCTGCCGCAGGCGACATCAGACAGATCTTTCCTTTTTCGGTGATCTCCTTTGCAAGCGCAACCGCCGAAGGCAAATCCGGTACATAGGATATCCGGCTGACCAACTTATGTCCGTACCCTTCCGCTTCCTCGTACATCCGCTTTCCAGAATCCGACATCAGGATAATATGCGGGACTTTGGCAGTACAGAGATATCGGAGCAGCGGTTCATAGCTGATACCGCGGTCCATCCCGCCAATCAGCACAGTATCGGTTTCCGGCAGACTGTTGAGCGCCTGGATACAGGTCTCACAGGCTGTTGAAATCGAATCGTCATACCATCGGATTCCATCAAAGGTACCAATCGGCGAAAGACGATGCGGAAGCGGCTGGTAGCTTACAATTCCGCGCAGTATCGCTTCTTTTTCCACATGAAGCATCCGCGCCAGCGCATACACTACCGCACAGTTATAACGATTATGGACACCTGTCAGCGGCATATCATCGGGCAGCAATTGTGTTTCATCCCCGAATTTTATGGTATTGCCGTACAAAAGCGTAATATCCGCCTCCGGCGCATCCATTCCGAGAGAGAGGACAGCAGACTGTGCATCCCCCTCCTCCGGCAAGCCTTTTACGCCGCATATCAAAGTATCACCCGAATGCTGATTCCGGTAGATATTCTCCTTACAATATGCATAATACGCAAATGTGCCGTAATGGTCGAGATGTTCCTCGAAAAGATTCAGCAGAACTGCGGTTTTCGGAGACTGGTGATTATACTCCAGCTGATGCACGCCGATTTCCAGTACAATCACTGTTTCCGGCGTAATCTGCTCATAAAGCTCCGCCATCGGAATTCCGATATTTCCGCCGAGAACGGATGGCACTCCGGCTGTCTGAAGCACATGATATAACAGCGAGGAGGTCGTGGATTTTCCTTTGGTGCCGGTAATTCCAATGCACTGATCCCGATATGCCGACAAAAACAGCTCGGTCAGCGATGTCACGCGGCAGGAAAGTTCAGCAGGCGTTCGTTCCAGTACAATCCCCGGACTCTTGAACACAATATCGTACGCTTCCATCGCGTTCTGATAGTCGCTCCCGATATGAAGCACGGCATCCGCCGGCGTATCCTTCAGCGCATTGGCATCGGCGATTCCCAGTGCAGCATAGCCTCCGACCTGATGAATTCTGCGGGAAAGCGCTCTCCCCTCACGCCCAAATCCCAGCAGCAGTACACGCTGATTCGCGATCATTTCTTTTAATATATGAAGCAGCATCTCTTGCCTCCTTGATTTTATTTCATGTTTCATGCAAAATATACCGTTTGATTCCCATTCGGGATATATACTACTTATTATACCGAATCCGCCGTATAATAGCAAGCTATTTGCTGTATTTTGGTAATACCATATAAAAATGACACACAAGAATTCCGCTCCTTTGCTTCACCGCCCATATACGCATCCGCAAATTCTCATGGTTTCCGAAGACTTGCCAAATCGTATTATTTATGGTATAATAAGAATCAATCACTCTGACACATACAATTAAAAAAGTTATCATCTGTAAGGAGGTTATGTCATGATTCCACTTTCTCCCCGACTGCTTTGCTGTGCTTCGATGATTCAGGGAAAATATGTTTGTGATATCGGGACCGACCACGCACTTCTCCCTATCTATCTCATCAAAAGCAATCGCTGTGACCATGTGATTGCCACGGATATCCGCGAAGGCCCGCTTGCTGCCGCAAAAGCCGGTCTCAGACGCCATCGTGTTGAACAGTCTGTCGAGCTTTGTTTATCCGACGGACTCGATAAAATCCCCTCCAAAAATATTACCGATGTCGTCATCGCCGGAATGGGCGGGGAGACAATCCGCGATATCTTAGCCGCACCCGCAGCTGCATGGCTTCAGCGCGGTACCAATCTCGTTCTCCAGCCCATGACACGCGCCGAAGTACTCCGGAAATGGCTCGCCGAAAACGGCTTTACACTTCGTAAGGAAACTGCTGTGAAAGATGTACATCTCTATACCGTTATGCAGGCGCAGTACACCGGTGAATGCAAGGCAATTTCCGACGTCGAAGCATATGTCGGTAAACTCAATCTTGCAGAACCGCTGACCAAAATGTATATCGCAACGATCCTCGAACGCCTCCACAATAAGCGAAACGGGATTGAACAAAGCGAAACACCCATTGATACGGCTGAAATCCAGGCACTGATTCAGGGTATCAATCAATGGATGAAAAAATAAGGAGATTCCTATGACTGTACAGGATATTTACCAGATTTTAGACGCCAATGCGCCCTTTTCCGCGCAGGAACCCTATGATAACTCCGGTCTGCTTGTCGGCTCCCCTGATATGGATGTCCATCATATTCTTCTGACGCTCGATATCACCGTACCGGTCATCGAAGAAGCCATTGCCGCGAAGGCTGACCTCATTCTCTCTCATCATCCGATTATCTGGACGCCGCTGAAATCCCTCCCGTCCGAACATCCTGTCTGGATGCTGGCAAGACATAATATCGCGGCGATCTGTTCTCACACCTGTTTAGACATCGCACCAAACGGACTCAACACCAGAATCGGACACCTCCTCAGACAAAACCTTGGCTTCACCGACACATTCCAGCCGCTCGAGATCCTCCCCGGTGATCGTGTGCTCGGATATACTGCGGCGCTTCATTCAGAAATCAATCCGGGAGAACTCGCTTCCGCACTCGGCACCCTCGTTCTTCCGCAAACACTCAGATACTATGACGGCGGAAAACCAATCCGCAAAATCGCATGGTGTACCGGAAGCGGCGGCGATCTGATCGAAACTGCAATCGCTCGCGGTGCTGATGCGCTGATTACCGGAGACTGCAAGCACAGCGTCTGGGTTCTCGCCCAAAACCTCGGCTTCTCCCTCTTTGACTGCGGACATTTCGAAACGGAAGTTGTTGCTACGGAATGCTTTGCGGAATATCTCAAACAGCTCCCCGATTCCGTTCAGATTTCTGTTTCCAAAGCCGGCACAACCCCCTATTTCCAAACTCTATCGTGCTAAAACAATACCAGAACCCCCGGACAAGCAATACTCCGGGGGCTCTTTTTATATCTGCTTATATCTGCAGATTGTAGAAGATTCACCCGAATATGTGTGTTATCTTACGATCGGAGCATTTGTTTCTGTCCTTTTACACACAATATTCATCTCTCTGGGGATTATAATACGCATTTTATCTCAGAAATCTGCGTTTTATACAGTTTTTTCTGTATTTCGTGAATTGACCTGATCTTAAAAATTTTGTAAGATAGAATTATAAATATATACTAGGGGGAGTTTACCATGAAACGCATCATCTCTTTGCTCAGCGCGGCTGCTGTCTGTACGGCTGCTCTGACCGCACCATCCTCATCCTATGCAGATAATCCGTATGCACCGGCACTTCTGAGCCCTGTATCCGCCGCCGATTCGACCATCTTCAACTTCACGTTCGAAAGCGGTACAGAAGACTGGGAAGGCAGAGGTGCGGCAGCCGTCGAGTCCAGCAGCTCTGCTGCTCTCAATGGCAGCAAGTCCCTTGCCTGCACCGGAAGATCCGAATCCTGGAACGGTGCAGCCTATCCGCTGCCTGCATCCTTTTCAGCAGGTACCGCTTACAGCTTCAGTGCGAATATTATGTACGACAAAGGAAAAAGTACCGATTTATTCCACCTGACGCTCCAGTACAATGACGCAAACGGTGAAGCAAATTACGACAAAATTGCTTCCGGTACTGCCGTAAAGGGCGACTGGCTCCAGCTCGCAAACACCAACTACACCATCCCAAGCGGCGCAACTGACATGATCATCTATGTTGAGACAGATTCCAGCAGAAATTCCTTCTACCTCGATGATGTCGCGGCGGCTTCCGCCGGCACCGTCATCTCCAGCAATGCCAGCGGCAACTTTATCCTCGGTGATGTCAATGGAAACGGCACAATTGATGCGGCTGACCTCTCCGAAGCAAAACGCGGACTCCTCAAAGGCGAATACTCCACCTTCCGCTCCGAATTTGCTTCCGATGTCAACCAAAGCGGCACTGTCACAATCGCTGATGTCGTCTGGATTTACAAGTTCGTCACTCTGGCTGTCAGCGACTATCCCGAAAAAGCAGAACCCGAAAATCCGATCGGTGAGGAAGACGAACCGTTCGACTACAATCCCGCCCTCAGCTATCAGGCAAGCCCGGACTACTACTTCAACACGCCTGCACAGGCCGGTAAGATCGTAAAAGAATCTTACAGCAGCATCAATGGTCAGAAGTCTCTCTGGGTTTATACGCCATATGGCTATGACGAGAGCCAGAAGTACAACATCTTCTACCTGATGCACGGCGGCGGCGAAAACGAGAACCTCCTCTTCAGTGATGAAGTCCATCTCAAGGAAATGCTCGACAACGCAATCTACGAAGGAAAGCTCGATCCGCTGATCGTTGTTACCCCGACCTTCAACGGCGGAAACTGTACCGCACAGAACTTCTATGAGGAATTCCGTGCAAGCGTCGTTCCGTTCGTCGAGTCCAAATACTCCACCTATGCGGAATCTACCTCTCCGGAGGATATCGAAGCTTCCAGAATGCACCGTGCTTACGGCGGCTTCTCCATGGGCGGCGTTTCTACCTGGGCAGTTTGCAGAAATTGTCTCGATATGGTCGGCTACTTCATGCCCCTTTCCGGTGACCACTGGGGTGCAAATGATGCGAACGGCAAGGCACAGGATATCGCCAATGCCATCGACGCTTCCGGTTATGAACGTGATAAGTACTTCATCTTCGCTGCAACCGGTTCGGATGATATCGCTTATCCGAACGTCAACCCGCAGATCCAAGCTATGAAAAACTTACCGCAGTTCACCTATACCTCCGATCTCTCCCAGGGTAACCTCTACTTTATGGTTGCACCGGGTCTGACCCACTGGTGGGGCTATGTCAGACATTATGTCATTCAAATCCTGCCCTACTTCTTCCACGAAAAATAAAAATACAGAAAAATAAAAAAAGATAGATAAAATAAGAAAGAGAATCCCAAAAAGAAAAAGAGAAATATTTTTTATTTAGGGGAAATTGATATGAAAGTTAATCTCAAAAAATTAGTAGCGGCTGCTGCTGCCTGTCTCGTGATGACAGGCACAGCAGCAACTTTTCCTGAACCTGCTGCAACGGCGGCTGCGACGGTTGTCAACAATCCCGTCATCTGGTCCGATGTCCCCGACGACGATGTGATCCGCGTCGGCGACACCTACTATATGGTCAGCACCACGATGTTCTTCTCTCCCGGTGCTCCGATCATGAAATCCAAAGACCTGATGTCCTGGGAAATCTGCAACTATGTCTATGATACCTATGCGAATGGTGACGTCCAGAACCTCACCAACGGCAAGCACGATTATTCGCATGGACAATGGGCAACCAGCCTCCGCTATCACGAAGGGACTTTTTACATCTTCTTCGGCAGCTATGGTTCAGGAAAATCTTATGTATACAGAACCAATGATATCGAAAACGGTACCTGGACCCGCAGCGAAATCAACGGTATGTACCATGACGCTTCTATGCTGATTGATGACGGCGGCAGAAACTACCTCGTCTACGGCGGCGGCGGCGAAATCAAAATCAAAGAGTTCAATGAGGATATGACAGATTTCAAGTGGGGCGGCGTCGATCAGACCCTCCTTAAAACCGGCCTTTCCGGTCTTTCCGGCGAAGGCGCCCATATCCATAAAATAGGCGATTATTACTATATCTTCCTCATCGCATGGCCCAGTGGTTCCGGAAGAATTGAGCTTTGCTACCGAAGCAAGAACCTCCTCGGCCCATACGAAGGAAAAACTGTCCTCAATTCCGGACTCGGTACCTATGGAAGCGGCGTTGCGCAGGGCGGTATTGTGGATACGCCTGATGGAAAATGGTGGGCAATGCTCTTCCAGGATCATGGTGCGGTCGGCAGAATCCCCGTCCTCGTCCCCGTTACATGGGAGAACGACTGGCCGGTTATGGGCGTAAACGGAAAAGCCCCTGTTACCCTCACCACGGATGGAAACTACACGGGTACATTCCTCGCCAAGAATGACGAATTTTCCTACACGACAAATGACCTGATGCTCGAATGGCAATGGAATCATAATCCCGACAACACCGCATGGTCAGTCACAGAGCGCGACGGATACCTCAGACTCCATAACAAATCCATTGCTTCCAATATCATCAATGCCCGCAACACACTGACGATGCGCACGGAAGGCCCTGCCTGCTCCGGTATGATCAAACTCGATACCTCCGGTATGAAGGTCGGTGACCACGCCGGTCTTTCTGCATTCCAGTTCAATTACGGCAATATCGGTGTCTATGTCGGAGATAACGGCAGCAAGTATGTTTATATGTCGAAAAACGGCGGCTACGGCGGAGAGATTACCGACAGCTACAATAAAATAATTGCCGAACAACCGCTGAATGCTGACGAAGTATATCTCAAGGTCGATTACCGCTTCAATCACGTGGACAGCGGCATGAGTGCATCCAATAATATCGACAAGGCTAACTTCTATTACTCGCTCGACGGCAGCAACTGGACAAAGCTCGGGGAAGAACTCGGTATGACCTATGACCTCAAGATGTTTACCGGATATCGCAATGCCATTTACAGCTATCCCACAAAAAATACCGGCGGCCATGCCGATATCGACTATTTCCACTACGAACGCGAGGCATGGAATGTTCCGGTTATCATTGAACCGGATGAAAACGGATACTACTTCCGCAATACCTACGAAGATAAAACCGATTCCTGGACCGGCAGAGGTGCCGCATCCGTTCAGCTCAGCACTGACGCTGCATTCGAAGGCAGCAAGTCGCTCTTTGTAACCGAAAGAGAAGCTGCCTGGAACGGAACCTGCCGCACACTCAGCACTGCTGCATTCGAGCCCGGAAATACATACAGCTTCAGCGCAAACGTATATTATCCCGAAGGCGAAAATACCGATATCTTCTTCCTGAAGCTCCAGTATGAAGACAGCGAAGGCGAAACCCAGTATTCTACCATCGCTGAGGCTTCCGTTCCAAAGGGTGAATGGATTCAGCTCGCCAATACTGCCTATGAAATTCCGGCGGATGCCTCCAATCTCTATCTCTATGTCGAAACAGAAGATTCTACGATTGATTTCTATGTGGATGATATCGTCGGCGCAGTCAAAGACACTGTGGTACCGGGCGCAGGTATCGGCAAACTCGATTTTCTGCTCGGAGATCTTGACGACAACGGCATCCTCACGGCTTCCGATCTTACCCTCGCAAAATCCGGCATATACAATGGCTTCGATTCGGTCGCGCATCAATATGCCGCAGACATCAATGCAGACGGTATGGTAAATCTCACCGATATTGAGCTGCTGCGTGATTATCTCATCGGAAAAATCACTGCATTCTGAGCCACCCAAAACAAGTTTTTCTGCATACCAATATCCCTTGAACGCGCGTTCAAGGGATATTTTATTTATTCAAATATCGCCCGAAACGCTTGCAATATAGACGCGGATATGCTATAATACATTTGACCCGACTTTTTGATACAAAGGAGAATTGTTATGCGTCACGATGTACGGAATTCCATCCTTTTCAGCTGCCTTTTTCTCCTCGCCGCTTCTATCTTCCCGATGCGGGCATCCGCAGAGGAAACAACGGCTCCTTTCGCTGAAACAACGACAACCCTGACCGAAACCACGACAGTCATTTCCGAAACTACGACTGCACGCACCGAAACCACTCAGACAGAAACTACGCTGTCTGAACCGATTCTTACCGGCTGGCAGCAGGTCAATCAGCGCTTCTATTATTACGATACCAATGGCAGCCCCGTCACAGGCATCAACGAAATTGACGGGATCCCGTATCTCTTTGCACCCAATGGTGCGCTCCAGACAGGCTGGCAGACTGTCCACGGGAAACGATTCTATTTCTCTCCCGAAACCGGACAGCCTGTCTTCGGAGAACTGACATGGCGCGGGCAGACATACTATATTGATCCGCAAAACGGCAAAATCACCAATGATATCGTCACAAACGAAAACGGAAAACGCTATGTCAATTCCAACGGATACATCTTACAAAACAACATGATTACCCTTGATGACGATCGCACCATTTATGTTGACGCGCAAGGATATCTCGTCAGCGGTACCGTCACTGTCAAAGACGATCTCTACTACTTTGATGAAAACGGAATCCGTCAGACCGGCTGGCAGGACGCTGACGGAAAACTCTATTATTTCGATCCCGAACACGCATATGCTGAATTCGGCTGGATTACCGTCAAGGAACAGGACGCGATCCGTACTTATTATTCCGATGAACAAACCGGACGATATTCCGGCTTCCGGACGATTGACGAAAAACAGTATTATTTCGATACCGACGGTATTCTTCGGACAGGGCTTCAGTCAATTGACGGCAATCGCTATTATTTCGATCCAAGCGGCGTTATGCAGACCGGTATCCAGTCCGTGCCCGGCGGCGCCATCTACGCTTTTGATACCGACGGAAAAATGCTCTATGGTTTCCAGGTCATCGACGGCAATCAATATTACTTTGCTGAAAACGGAACCATGCAAAAGGGCGTCATCACCATCGAAGGCGATCGCTATTATTTTGACAGCAACGGCGTGATGCAGACCGGTATCCATCTTGTTCCCGGCGGCGCGATCTATGCTTTTGATGCAAACGGAAAAATGCTCTACGGCTTCCAACAAATCGACGGCAATCAATATTATTTCGCTGAAAATGGTACCATGCAGAAAGGACTCGTCATCATCGACGGCGTTCCCTATGCCTTCGATCAGAACGGTATCCTCGGAAATGGCTGGACAATCCGCGGTGCTGACCATTATTATTGTGATACGGAGGGACATCCCCTTTCCGGCTGGCAGGAAATTGACGGACTCTTCTATTTCTTCGATGAACAGTCCTATCTCCGCCTCACTTCCACACAGATTGATGACTTTATTCTGGATGAACAGGGCGTCGCAAAATCTACCCTCTACACAAAAGTAGAATCCCTCCTCTCGCAGAGCGGTACCACTCCGGACTCCATCTATTCCTATGTCACAAGCCATTACCGCTACCGCAAAATCGAATCGACCAGAAGCCGTGAAGCTCTTACAAAGGCCGGCTGGGATAAACTTGTTTCTTACACCATTACCAATAAAAAAGGTGTATGCTATTACCTCGCCGCAACCATGGACTATTTCCTCCGCCTCGCAGGCTATGAAACAAGACTCGTTCATGCAAACCACAGCACCGGCGACCACTACTGGAATCAGGTTCTCGTCAACGGTCAGTGGCTCAATTATGACCCGACTTATAAAAACCGCGGAAACATCTCCTGGAATCGGATCATCAGTCTCGGAAACTATACCGTATACGGGTACGTTACCATTCAGTATGATTCGCGCGGCGCTTATCTCGGGGCAGATTTTACAAGCTATTGATGAAAGGATTTATCATGATGTACAATTTTAAAAAATTTTCCGCCGTACTCCTCTGCGGGATTCTCCTTTGCGGATGCGGGCAATCTGAACCTGCGGATGATGTGGTGTTTCTGCCCGCAGATACCACAGCGCCCACAGAATCTGCCGCGGATACAACGCTGACGACACAGACGCTCGAAACTACCAAGGCAGAACCGCAAGAAACAGATGCTTCCACGGCTGAAACTACGCTGTCGGCAGAAACCGAAACAACTGCATCGGCTGTTTCCGAAACAACAACAACAACAACATCTGCGCAGAGCACAGATGCTTCCACCACAACCACGGCAACAACTACCACCACCACACAGACAGAGCCTCAGCCCATTCAGGGTCAATGGTATGATTCACTCAGGCTCGGTACGAACTGTGCGGATTATATCGCGGCAAATCCAAACCATACCATGCAGGAAGCACCAAGCTGTCTGGGCAGCGGTTCGGACAGAGTCTATGACTTCGGTCAGTACACGCTCTACACCTATTTTGACGGCAATCTCGATATCCTTGCCGAAATCCTCATCTCTCAGCCCGGTATCCCCACCAGAGAGGGGGCACAGGTCGGCATGAGCCGCGCGGAAATCTCCGCAATTTACGGCTCCGATTCTGATACCGTGGAAACGGCTGACGGCACACTCGAAATCACATATTCGGGTGATACCGTTTCTTCCCTTTCCGTTTATGTGATTCTGTGATGCGCCTATGACATTCAGCAGCCCGATTTTCTTATTCTGCTTTTTTCCGATTGTATTCCTCGGATATACTATCATCCCCAACCGGTTCCTTCGTGTACGCAATGCTTTCCTCATGCTCGCAAGCCTCCTGTTCTACGGATTCGGAGAACCGTTTGCGATGCTCCTGATGCTCCTTGTCGTATTCTGGAGCTATATCAGTGCCATTCTGATTGCACGCGGCGGAATCTACCGGAAAATTGCCTATCCGCTCGGTATCATCGGAAATCTCTCGGTACTTGGAATTTATAAGTACACGGATTTTATCGTTGAAAACCTCAACACACTTCTCCGCACACAGATCCCTCAACCAACACTTGCGCTTCCGATCGGCATCTCTTTCTTCATCTTTCAGGCAATCTCCTATGTGATTGATACCGCGCGAAAGGATACTTCGGTTCAGCGCAACTATTTTGATCTTCTCCTTTATATCTCTTTCTTCCCCCAGCTTGTCGCAGGTCCGATCGTTCGCTATCAGACCATTGCCGACGCGCTCAAAAAACGCGATTATACACTTTCCAAGATCGCTGACGGATTCCAGCGGATGATTCTCGGACTCTCGAAAAAACTCCTGATCGCCGACACACTGGCTCTCGTTGCAGATACGGTATTTTACGCGCCTGACGCACCCTCGCTTCCGACTGCATGGCTTGCGGCAATCTGCTACACATTCCAGATCTATTTCGATTTCTCCGGATACAGCGATATGGCTATCGGCATGGGCAGGATCTTCGGTTTTGACTTCCCCGAAAACTTTAACTACCCCTATGCCGCACACTCTATCACCGAATTCTGGAAACGCTGGCACATCACGCTGACAACCTGGTTTCGCGAATACCTCTATATCCCGCTCGGCGGCAACAGAAACGGAAAATTCCGAACCATATGCAATAAATGGATTGTATTTCTCTGTACCGGAATCTGGCACGGCGCAAACTGGACATTCATTCTCTGGGGTGCAATCAACGGACTCCTTATGACACTCGAACAATTACTCCATGTCCCTAAAAATCCCAAGAAATGCAAGCCGCTGTTCCACATCTACACGGTGCTTGCGGTTGTTCTGGCTTTTGTCATGTTCCGCGCAGATTCCGCGGCTCAGGCTTTCCAATTCTATGCCGCAATGTTTCGTTTTTCTTCGCTGACACCTGCGGCAATCTCAGAATGCACACAGCTCCTCTCTCCGCTTGTATGCATCACACTGCTTGCGGCCTGCATCTGTTCCGTACCGCTTCTTCGTAAATTCACCGAAAAATACTGTACTGCCCCGCGCTGTCATGCCATAGCAAGAATCGGTACGATTTTACTGCTTGTACTTTGTCTGCTGAATGTGGCGGCGTCCAACTACCATCCGTTTATCTATTTTAAATTCTGAGAAGGAGAACGCATGAAATTTACATACAAAAAAATAGCGGATTTATGCTATATCGGTGTTGTATGCGGCGTACTCTTTCTTCCGTTCGCTGCTCTCCCATTCGTGAAATCTACGGATGATTCTACCGAAAACCGGACACTTGCAAAGTTTCCGCAATTCAAACAGGAAGATCAACAGATCAATTCCAATTATTTCATGGAACTCGACGCGTGGTTCTCCGATCACTTCGCCCTCCGCCCGCAGATGGTTACGGCTTACGGCAAGCTTCTCTATTCCGGCCTGCACGACACCTCGAACCGCGATGTCATCCTCGGAAAAGAAAACTGGCTTTATTACGCAGATACGGCAGATGACGCCGTCGGGATTCCGACCATCTCAACAAACGGTGCCAAGCATATTGCCAACTCCTTACAGCTGATCGCGGACTATGCCGCTCAGTACGGAACCGATTTTATTTTTGTCCCCGCGCCCAATAAAGCAAGCATCTATCCGCAATATCTTCCGAACCGCTATCTCTCCACAGGACAAAAAAATAACCTTGACCGCATTTCAGATGCACTCAGCACCACTTCTCCCGAACTGCTCTGTGATATCCGCGGTGTACTGCGGAATGCGGCAGATGCACAGCCCGACAAGCTCCTTTATCATAAACTCGATACCCACTGGAACGGACACGGTGCCATGCTCGGCTTTTCTGCGATGATGCAGTCCTTCCAGCGAAGTGACCACGATTTTCCTTTTGCCGCTGTCACTGAAACCCAAGACTGGGAAGGCGATTTGTGGAATATGCTATTTCCAAGCATCCAGAATCCCGACCGCAATATGGTTTATGATATCCCACAAACCTATGAATATATCCGGCGGTTCCGTTCGATGGACGACCTGAATATCCAGACATCCTGTACAAACGGAGAAGGCAAACTGCTGATGTTCCGCGATTCGTTCGGCCGCGCGGTCATCCCCCTTTTATCCGAATGCTTTGCGCAGTGCACATTCATTCGCTCGGACAGACTGACGCTCGATCGCCTTGCTTCCGATTCTTATTCCCATCTGATCTGTGAGATTGTCGAGCGGAACCTCCCCCAGTATCTTCAGTATGCTCCGGTTCTCCCTGCAATGACAGCGGAGGATATCCCTGTCGGCACCAGCTTCACGGTTGTTGCCGACCATCAGAAGCAGCCTGTTGCTCCGACAATCTACGCAACAGAAGAATCAGGATATCTCCACATTTACGGAACCTATCACGATGCTCTCAGCGATTCCGATGCTGTATACTGCCAGGTCGGCGATCAGATTTATCACGCCTTCCCTTGCTATGAAGCAGAGCTGATGACAGAAACCAAAGTCCTTGACAACGGCTTTTCGCTCTATCTTCCGACTGATATCGCAGAAAAAGAAGATTCGGTTCGGATTCTCGTTCGCCGTGGCGATCAGTATTTTGATCTCGGTACAAACACAATCATACAAATTTATGAAAAGGAGCAAACATAAGATGAAATATTTTATCAGTCTACTCTTATCTGCGGTCATGCTGTGCGGCAGTGCGGCAATGCCGGCTTCCGCTGCCGGAGATCCGGGAACTGACAGCATCTCTCCCGAACCCCTTTATCCGTTTGATATGCCCATTTCGGGTCAGGTGACCGTTCATCTTTTGGATGATGTACAGGTCGGAGAAATCCGCGTCATCCAATCATCCCCTGAAAATGACGCGCTTCTGCTGTATCATGTGGAAGATATCTCCGCATCACGCGTTGATATCCAGCTCGAACCCGGTAACTATGAAATCCAGATCAGCTCCTATGCGCTGGAGGATCAGGTAAGATATACCACCGCTTCCGTTTTCCTCACTGTTGAAAATCCGGATTTTGATACCACACTGAACCAAACAGTATGTGACGTCTTTCTCAAGACACTCGACGCAGACTTCGGTGAATACAGCATTCGGCAATCGGACAACAGTTTTGACGGCGAAACCGGCATCCGCCATATCGCAGAGGAAATTTCATTCTTCCAACATACGGGTATTTTCGGCGATATGAATGCGGATCAGGTTGTCAATGCCGACGACGCCAACAGCGTTCTCAAACTCTATCTCGAAACACTCCTTGACCCGTCCTATACTATCACAGCTTCCGAATTCGTTCACGGCGATTATGATGAAAACGGATATCTGACTGCGGACGATTCCAACGCAATCCTTTCTTACTATCTTGGAAAAATGCTTTCTCCCGATTTCACATGGGATTCTCTCAAAGAAATCTAAAACGATCTGCCGCATGGTATGGAAAACCATGCGGCATTTTATTCTTCCATTTCTCTAAAAATTGTAAAATTCTATCATGGATTGTACATCTCATAAATTATAATACGGGTTTTTATTTGATTTCCCGCCCGATCCGCAAAAGCTATGCGCCATTATTTTAAACTAATTCTCCATGCACTCCGAAATTTACGTCTCGTTCATCTTCTGTGGCTTGACTTTCGTTTTAAATTATGCTAAAATAACGATAAATCGCAAAAGAACTCGATTTTTACGCTTAGACGGGAGGTGCAGCCATGATTATCTGCAACAT
>JAFXIC010000016.1 GCA_017533485.1 Oscillospiraceae bacterium | reverse complement strand
TTTCCCCCTTGTACCCCCTTCCAACTCATCCCCTCCTCTCTTATCCGAAACCCATGATTTTTTTACCGTATCCTGCAATCAGAACACCCAATCCAGAATACAAATCATCTGCACGCGGATTTTTTTCAACCATTTTTATCGTCCTTGCACGCTGCTAGAGGGGGATGGGTAACGGAAAGGGGTTTGAAAGGGGAAAACCATAGGGCTAAGGGGGAGACGTGAGAGCCGCGCTCGAACACTCCCCTTACCCTTGGTTGTCCCCTTTCATTTCTTTTTAGCGCGAAAACAAATCTAGGAAGATAAACATATGAATACAGAAAAAACGCAAAATAAATCCGCCCCCTGCGCTTGACAATCCCAATAAATTGCGGTATACTGTAAGGTGGTATTTTTGCACCGAATCTATGCGAGAGAGGAAGTCATACAATGGACGAGCAAATCAAAGCGATGCAAGCAGAAATCGAAGCTGCCGCTGCATCCATCACCGACTCCAAAGAGATGTACCTGCTCAGAAAGCAGTACCTCGATAACAAAACCGGAAAAATATCCGCGCTGATGAAGAATATGCGGGATCTTCCGCCCGAAGAACGCCCCGCATTCGGTAAAGTCGTCAATGTCTTAAAAGGCTGGGCACTCGATTTCTTTACGGAACAGGATGCACGCCTCAAGGCAATTGAACTTGCACAGAAAAATGCTGCGGAACAGATTGATGTCACAATGCCGGCAAGCAAACACCTCTGCGGCGCACTCCATCCGCAAACCCTGATCGCCAACGAGCTGATTGATATTTTCGCAGGCATGGGCTTTACCATTTTCGAAGGTCCGGAAATCGAAAATGATTACTATAACTTCACCGCCCTCAATACCCCGCAGGATCATCCGGCACGCGATATGCAGGACACCTTCTATGTTTCGGAAGAATTCCTCCTCCGTACACAAACCTCTGCCGGTCAGATCCGTGTCATGGAAAATGCGCAGCCGCCGATCAAGATTCTTTCGCCGGGTAAGGTGTTCCGTTCGGATGATGACGCAACCCATTCCCCGATGTTCTCTCAGATGGAAGGCCTCGTTGTCGATAAGGGGATCACACTCTGCGACTTGCAGGGAATGCTGGACGTTTTTGCACAGAATATCTTCGGCGAGAATGTCAAGACCCGTCTTCGCCCGTCCTATTTCCCGTTCACAGAACCTTCCGTCGAAGTCGATGTCAGCTGTTTTGCGTGCGGTGGAAAGGGCTGCCGACTCTGTAAGGATACAGGCTGGATTGAAGTGCTCGGCGCCGGCATGGTAAACCGCCATGTGCTGGAAAACTGCGGCGTAGATCCCGATGTATATACCGGATTCGCATTCGGTATGGGTATCGAGCGTATCGCAATGCTGAAATACGGAATCCCGAATATCAAGATGCTGTTTGAATCGGATGTCCGCGTACTGGAACAGTTCCGCGGATAACCCGTAGGCAGCAGCCTCTATCCCAATATACAGAAAGAAGCGCGGAGACTGCGCTTCTGATACCATAATCAGAAAGGAAGCATTCATTATGCTGGTACCACTTAGCTGGCTGAAAGAATATGTTGATATCAACGTCACACCGCAGGAGCTGGAAACAAAACTCTTTGACTGTGGATTCGAGGTAGAAACCCTGACACAGCTCGGCGAAGAGATTGACGGAGTAGTCGTCGGCGAAGTCACAAACTGTGAGCCGATTCCCGAAACCCACCTCCATGTCTGTCAGGTCAACTGCGGCGAAAAGGGCGAATTCCAGATCTGCTGCGGCGCGGACAATGTCAGAACCGGCGGAAGATATCCGGTCGCACTCGTCGGCGCAACCGTCTATGCAACCGCAAAAGATCATGTTACCATCGAAGGCACCATGAAAATCAAAAAAGGCAAGCTCAAGGGCTATGAATCCCATGGTATGCTCTGTTCGGGCACTGAAATCGGTCTGAACGAGGATTTATACCCCGGCGCAGGCTATAACGGACTGCTGGAACTTCCGGCCGATACAGCGCTCGGAACCGATATCAAATCTGTCACAGGTCTTGATGACTGGATGTACGATATTTCCATCACCGCAAACCGCCCCGACTGCCAGTCGATGCTGGGCATTGCGCGTGAGGTTGCCGCTACGCTCGGTCAGCCGCTGAAGATGCCGGAAATCTCGTACACCACTGACGGCACAAAGCTGGATGGCTTTACGGTTTCTGTCAAGGCACAGGATCTCTGTCCGCGGTATCAGGCGCATTATGTACGGAATATCCGGATCGGCACCTCCCCTGCATGGATGCGCCGCCGTCTTGCACTCGTCGGCATCCGCTCGATCTCCAATATCGTTGATATCACAAACTATGTCTTAAAGGAAATCGGCCAGCCGATGCACGCCTTCGATCTCCGCGACTTAGAAGACAATCAGATTGTCGTCCGCCGCGCAGATCCGGATGAAACAATCATTACGCTGGATGAAAAGGAATTCAAGCTGACGCCCTCGAATCTCGTCATCTGTGACGGAAAGAAGCCTGTGGCACTCGCCGGCATCATGGGCGGACTCAATTCCGAAATCAAGGCGGATACCGCAGATATTATCTTTGAATCCGCAAAATTTGCACGCGACAGCGTCCGCCGTACCGCAAGAGCACTCGGTCAGCATTCCGACAGCTCCTCCCGTTTTGAAAAGGGTGTGGACGAATATGCAACCGAGCTTGGTTTAAAGCGTGCACTCCACCTCATCGAAGCCCTCGGCTGCGGCACCGTAACCGACAGCGGATTTGCTGTTACAACCGGAAATATGCTGGAACGCCGGAAGCTCACGGTCTCGATCGCTTCGATCACTGCGCTCCTCGGCATCGAAATTCCAAAGGCTGATATTCTCCGCATCATGCAGAATCTCGACTTTGCCCCTGTCATCGACGGAGACAACCTGACGCTCGAAATTCCGCCGTACCGCGAGGATATTGAAAATGCACCCGATATCGCAGAAGAACTGATCCGGATGTACGGCTATCAGCATATCCAGCCGACCTTCCTCAAGCAGGCTTCCGTAACCAGCGGCGGCAGAAATGCAGAACAAAGCAGCCTGATGAAGCTCAAAAATACCCTCTGTGCACAGGGACTCTATGAGACCGTACACTACTCTTTCTATTCCCAGAAAGATCTGGATATGCTCCGGATTCCCGAAGATGCCCCCCAGCGAAAGGCAATCCGTATTCTCAATCCGATTTCGGAAGATCTCTCGATTATGCGCACGATGCTTGCACCGTCCATGCTCAATGCTGTCATCCGGAACGTCCGCCGCGGCAATTCTTCTGGAAAACTCTTTGAAACCGCAAAACTGTTTTTTGCGGACGAGCTTCCGCTGACGAAAGAACCGAAGGAACAGGAAGCACTCTGTATCGGACTGTTCGACCATAAGCTCAGCTTCTTTGACGGAAAGGCAGTACTCGAAGCGATTGCGGATACATTCCGCCTCGAATTCAAATACCGTAAGCCGGAAGATGCGGCAGTCTATCCGTTCCTCCACCCCGGTATGAGTGCAATCGTATCGGTGGACGGAAAGGACATCGGCTGGCTGGGTATGCTTGCGCACGACCTCAGTGACAGCCTCATTCCGGAACATACCGCATTCCTCGCAGAACTGGATCTCACCGGACTTCGGCCATATCTCTCGAAGGAGCTTCGCTTTGCAGCACTCCCGAAATTCCCTGTTGTCCAGCGTGATATCGCATTGCTGGTGGATACCGATGTGACCTGTGCGGCACTGGAGGATGTGATGAAAGCATCCTGTAAGTCGCTCGAACGCGTCCAGCTCTTTGACGTATACCGCGGCGAGCAGATCGCAAAGGGAAAACAGTCGCTTGCATTCTCCCTTTATTTCCGGAACGATGACCACGCATTTACCGATGCAGAGGTTGACCAGTTTGTTGCGAAGATTCTCAAGAACCTCGGAAAACAGTTTGAAATCGCGCAGCGGTAATTGTTTGTTCTGTAAATAAATTATGAACGCCCTTGACAGTGATTTGGTTTTATGGTATACTTAGAAAAGACAGTCATTCCGTTTATAATGATAAATATCCATGCGGCAGGGACGTCAGGTCGTACCTGCCGCGCATCATTTCTCAATGAATACATGGAAAAGGAGGCGCACAATGAACGAATACAACAAGTTTGCAATGCAGTCAAAAGTTGAAAAACTGGCAGAGGTCTGTAAAGAAAGTTATCAGATTAACCCCGAACTCTATACCAAGTATGATGTCAAGCGCGGACTGCGCGATATCAACGGCAAGGGTGTTGTATCGGGACTGACCAATATCAGCCAGATTATCCCCGGTACAGAGGTGGACGGTGAAACGAATTTTGGTGACGGCCAGCTCTTATTCCGCGGCTACCATATCGAAGACTTAGTCAATGGATTCATCAGCGATAACCGCTTCGGCTATGAAGAAACCGTATATCTGCTGTTATTCGGAAAACTCCCGACCAAGACGGAGCTGGAGGAATTCAGCCGACTGCTCAGAAGCTGCCGTTCGCTTCCGCCATCCTTTACGCGTGATGTCATCATGAAATCACCCAGCGAGGATATGATGAATACCCTTGCGCGCAGTGTGCTGACGCTTTACGCCTATGATTCGAATCCGAATGATATTTCAATCGCGAATGTCCTGCGTCAGTGTATCCAGCTGATTGCACAGTTCCCGCTGATTGCGGTATACGGCTATCAGGCATTCCGGTATTATAAGAATGACCAGAGTCTTTTCCTCCATCAGCCCGACTATAATCTTTCTCCGGCAGAAAACCTGCTGAGTCTGCTTCGGCCGGACCGGAAGTATACGGAGCTGGAAGCAAAGATTCTCGACCTTGCCCTCGTCCTTCATGCAGAGCATGGCGGCGGCAACAATTCCAGCTTTACCGTACACGTTGTCTCCTCCTCGGGTACCGATACCTATTCCGCAATCGCTGCGGCACTCGGTTCTCTCAAAGGCCCGAAGCATGGCGGTGCGAATATCAAGGTTGTCCAGATGTTTGACGACATGAAAGAACGCGTCAAGGACTGGACAGACGAGGAAGCTGTCGGAGATTATCTGCGGAAGCTTCTGCATAAGGAAGCATTCGACCGCGCAGGCCTGATCTACGGAATGGGTCATGCGGTATATTCCCACAGCGACCCCAGAGCCACGATTCTGCGCGGATTTGTTGAAAAGCTTGCGAACGAAAAACAGTGTCACGAGGAATATGCACTGTATGCAATGGTAGAACGGCTGGCGCCCGAAATTATCGCCGAGGAACGCCGCATCTATAAGGGTGTATGCGCGAATGTTGATTTCTATTCGGGACTGGTATACCGGATGCTGGAGCTTCCGAACGAGCTGTTCACACCGCTGTTTGCGATTGCCAGAATCGCCGGCTGGTCGGCACACCGCATTGAGGAGCTGACCTGCGGCAATAAGATTATCCGTCCGGCATACCGTGCGGTTCGCGACTGGTGTGATTATACGCCGCTCGACCAGCGTTAACTCCCCCCCGCATACAGCACAGTCTGTCCGTAAAATCAAACTGGATTCTCCAATGATCCAAATAACAACGCCTCTCCATGAGAAATGGGGAGGCGTTTTTGTGTCACGTTGCATCATGGCTTTCTGCCGCCGGAAATCAGCGTATAGACTGCCGCTGCAAGCGGTACGGCAAAGCTGAAGCAGAGTGCCGTCATCAGCTGCGGCTGTGCGAGCAGACAGGTCGAAAAAATCACCTGCATCGGTGCCAGCAGCAATGCCGCGGCGGTTACCAGCACCGAAATCAATACCGCGAAAATCAGCTTGATATTCGAAAAATAGGGAACGGAAAACAGCGTTCCGTCCTCGGTTTTACATTCAAATACATGAATCAGCTGGGAGAAAATCAGCGTCACGAGTGCCGCGGTACGGGCGGCATCTACATCCCCACCGGTCTGACGCCAGACGGTTGTAAACGAGCCGAGCGTAGAAAGTGCAATAAAAATGCCGCGGAAAATAATACGCGACAAAAGCCCATTCGCAAAAAAACTTTCGTCTGCTGCACGCGGCGGTCTGCGCATGATACTGCGTGCAGGCGGCTCCAGCCCCAGCGCAACCGCAGGCAGTCCGTCTGTTGCAAGATTGACCAGAAGAATCTGTGTCGGGAGGAGTACCATCGGCAGCCCCATCAGAATCCCCAGCAGCATCGTCAATACCTCGCCGATGTTGCAGGCAAGCAGGTACCGCACAAATTTCCGGATATTGGCATATACCGTCCGACCCTGTTCAACCGCAGCAACCAGCGTATCGAACCGATCGTCCATCAGCACCACATCTGCTGCCTGACGCGTTACATCCGTACCATTCTTTCCCATTGCCACACCGATATCTGCTTCCTTGACCGCAGGCGCGTCGTTGACGCCGTCTCCTGTCATAGTCACGATTTTTCCTTTCGCACGATATGCCCGCACCAGTCGGAGCTTATGTGCCGGCGTCACGCGTGCAAACACTGCGTACTGTTCCAGAACTTCCGAAAGTGCTTCCTCGGAGAGTGTGTCAAGCTCCGCCCCCGTCATCGCCTGCTGTGCGTTCGGAATTCCGGCAAGCTTTGCCACAGCGGAGGCGGTTTTGATATGATCCCCCGTCAGCATCACCACATGAATCCCCGCACGCACACATTCCGCAATCGCCTGTTTTGCCTGTTCACGCGGCGGATCGAGCATTCCCATCAATCCGAGAAATACCATGTCCTGTCCGGGTTCTGCGGCGGTTGGTGCAGATACCTCTTTTTCGGCGAATGCGAGTACGCGAAGCGCTTCTCCCGACCATGCGTCAGCAATCCGGATAATTTCCGCGCGCCGTTTGGATGTCAGCGGCAAAATCCGCCCGTTTTCCCGATAATAGCCGCAAGCCGATAAGATCACATCCACTGCGCCCTTCCGATATGCCGTAACACCATCCGTCAGCTCTGTGCGGCAGAATACCGTCATAGATCGGGTTTCGCTTTCAAACGGAATCTCCTGTACGACGCGATGCCGCGTCAGCCCATCGGCAGTCACACCGCATTTCGCAGCTGCAACAAGCAAGGCAATTTCCGTCGGATCGCCTGTCACTTCCCATTCGCCTTTGGCAGAAAACGTGCCGCGTTCTCTTTCGGCGCCATCTGTCTTTGCTGTGATGCCCGCATGATTACAGAGCACCGCACAGCGCAGAAACGGCTGTAAATCCGACTTGGACTGTGGATTACAGGGCACGCCGCTGAGGGTCAGTGCGCCGGAAACCTGCCAGCCGCTCCCCGACAGACCAAATTCCTCGCCGCCTGCCAGCATTTTCCGTACTGTCATCTTATTCTCGGTAATCGTTCCCGTTTTATCCGAACAGATCACGGATGCACAGCCGAGTGTTTCGACCGCGTGGAGCCGATTGACGAGCGCACCGCGTCTGAGCATCCGTCTGACTGCGAGCGCAAGTGCAATCGTAACGGTTGCAGGTAAGCCTTCGGGGATTGCGGCAATCGCAACCGTAATTCCGATCATCAGCATCTCAAAGACCGGTTCTCCGCGCAGCACGCCTGCCAGAAATACCAGCACGCATACTACACCGCAAAGCATTGCCACAACCTTTCCCAGCTCCGCAAGCCGTTTCTGGAGCGGGGTACGGGAATCCTCAATATCGCTGAGGAGCTGAGAAATCTGACCCATCTGTGTCGCTTTTCCGATGGCGATTACCTCACAGTCCGCGCTGCCGCGCGTTACGGAGGTTCCGGCATACAGCACATCTCCCCTGCCGGCAGAAGCATCAGGCTTTGCATCACGCTGTCTGTCATGGGGATGCTTTTCGACCGCGAGCGATTCTCCGGTCAGGATGGATTCCTCCGCAAAGACATTTGCACCCGTCAGAATCAGCGCGTCCGCCGGTACACAGTCTCCTGCTTCGAGGCGGATCCGATCGCCGCAGACCAGTTCTTCTGCCGGAAGTGTGACGCATTTCCCATCACGCCAGACCTGTGCGGTCGGCGCCGTCATCGCCCGAAGCGCGAGCAGTGTTTTCTCGGTACGGAATTCCTGAATAAACCCCAGAATCGCATTCAGCAGTACAATCACCGCAATCGTCAGCGCATCGGCATATTCCCCCAGCACTGCTGAGACCGCGGTCGCGACGAGGAGTATCATCACCATGACATCCCGGAACTGTCCGACAAAAATACGGACAGGATGGGATTTTGCCTGTTCCGCAAGCGTATTTCTGCCGGAAGCCGCCCTTCTTTGTTCTGCTTCCTGTGTGGATAACCCAAACATATTGCAACGCACACTCCTTTCCTTTGTTCAGAGAATATGAGCGTGTACGATAAAATATGCCCCGTCTGCGGCTTATTGCAGCAGCTCCGACAGCACCAGAAATATCAGCATCCCCCAGACGGATGGATTTGCGCCGCCCGATATCAGAAAAACCGCTGCAAGCAGTGCCGTTGCCGTTATCCAGACCGCACGCCATATCCACAGTAAGCGTTCTGTATTCCGTTCGAGCATTCGCTCCTCCAGCCATGCATAGAGTAATGTTCCGCCGTCCGCCGCACGATACGGCAGCAGATTCCAGACCCCCAGCGACAGATTCACCATTGCCGCATCCGGAATATGCATCGCAAAAAAGAGAAGCGCCGCGGTGAAATTGGCAGCCGCTCCCGCAAGCAGGATTGCCGTCAGCACCGGCAGCGGACATAGCACAGCTTCCGGAACATCCAGATGCAGCCCGACGCCTGAAATCCGAAGTCTTGCCGGCATTTTCCGGAAGATTCCGAGGAAAAGGAAATGGGCGGATTCATGAATCATACACGCAAGCAGCAAAATCGCGCAGTCTCGTATCGGCGTCGTCAGCAGCAGCAATGCCGCAATCGCAGGCGCGGTAAAATCCACCGCAATTTCCACACCGCCTATGGTTATAGAGACCATACCGCCGACCACCATTGCAGAAGCTTTTGCCCAATCGATTCTATGCTCAGACTTTCCTCGAAAATATCCTGCCACTGTGTCAGCAGCTCCGCGCAGAATTCCGGTGCCGCAAGATTCAGTCCCAGAATCAGAATGCCTGTCAGCACTGCAAGCACGCCCTGTGTCGCAAACACATCCCGAAGCGGTTGTTTTTCCAAGTTCCCCTCATCTCCATCTCGTTTTCGTTTTGCAACAGCATATGCGGCATCGGCTCCGACTATACGAATACGGCATAAAAAACCGAACCGACCACAGGCTTCCCCTGCAATCGGTTCGGTTGGATGATCATGATACTGAAAAAAATCGGAATTATTTCAGCAGATAGGCTTTGAGAAGTGTCAGGTCGGCGGCGGTCAGAATACCGTCTGCGTTCATATCCGCCTGTTTGCCCTGTTCCGCCGTCAAGGAGACTTTGCCAAGGAGTGCGTCACGAAGCAGGAACGCATCCGCCGAATCTATCGTTCCGTCTAAGCTGACATCGCCCGGAGCCGCCTTCGGTTTGTCGCCGTACACCTTGATTTCAGCGATGTTGCAGCAGTATACGCTGTCCTGATTCACCGAAGTCTGCGGTGCGCCGCTCGGCACCGCATATCGTACATAGCGGCACTGTAAACCGTCCGGCAGCGCAGTAATATAATTGAGTCCCGAAGCCGGTGCACCGGAAATCTGATGTACCCTCGTCCAGTTCACACCATCGCTTGAGACAGAGAAGTATCCGTCCGCACAGCGATATTCATATCCGCTTCTCGGCGCATATGCCAGTGCGTCAATCGCATACAGTTCACCGAGATCAATCTGAACCCAGCCGTCACCCACGCCGTCAAAGAAGCTGGTGAGATCGCCGTCCACAACCTTTGTCGCGTCATTTGCGGTCTGATTCCAAGGATCGGAACCGCTGACCATACCGGCATTGACAGAAATCTCGTTGACCGGAATCGCCTTTGCCGTGACATCATCCAGAATAAAGGTTGTAATGGAATTGCCTGCGAGGGACGCAGAGAACTGTAAGCCATTGGTGGAAAGCGGAGAAAGCTCTGCCCAGTTTTCGCTGTTGCTGGTACGAATCTGCCGTACACTGCTTCCGACGCCGGAGAACTGGGAGAGATCGAAGGTGGTTTCGGCATTCCCCGATGCGGTATTGATGGCGGTAATCACAAGCTGTTTATTTTCCGCGTCATATGCCGCAAGACTCGAACCGGAAGAAGCAAGCAGCTTGCTGCCGGGACGGATATAGCGGGAGAACTGACCGAACGCATAATATTTTTTTGTCAGGATGACGGTATTTTTATCGTGGTCGGCAACCGCCAGTCCCCAGAAGCCCTTATTGGTATCGACCATGCCCTTATCCTGATTGCCGTTATAGCCGACAGAAGAAATATGGTTGTCGATTGCCTGCCAGAGGATCCATGCCGAACAGCGCAGTCCGTTGCAGTCATCAATCATACGCTTTGCGAGCCAGAGTGCGGGCGCCATTTCCCCGGCATTGGTACCTGCAGTACCGGAGCCGTCCACTTCGCTCATCCAGAGATTCTTGCCGGAAGAAACCGCAAGCTGATAGAGCTCGGTGCGCTTGCTGCCGCCATAGGTATGGGTATCAATACGGGAGACTGCGGCTTTGGCATCCGATGAGAGTGCTTTGAACGCGTCAATCTGGACATCAATACCGGTTTCATCCGTACCTGCGATGATAATATCGCCCATTCCGCGCTGCTGCATCGCCTTTTGCAGTTCCAGAATGATGGTAGATTCCGAGTTTCCGATATCGAAATGACAGCCCTCCTGCTTATTGCTGAACGCGCCCCAGTAATTGGTATACGGCTCGTTCATCGGCTCTACGCTGTTGATATTCACGCCCCAGTCTTCCTCATAGTGCTTACAGACCTCCGCGAAATAATTGGCGAAGTCATCATAGCAGTCGTCCTTGAGATTATTCTTTCCGGCATCGGTATTGCCGGTGGAACAGCCGCTCTTACACATATAATACGGCGGTGAATTGGAGAACATTTCCACCAGAAGCTCCTCGCTGCACGCGTCGATCGCCTTCATCAGCACATTTCTCTGATTGGCATCCGCGTTCCAGTCATAGGAAACCTGGCCATTCTGATATACCGTATAGCCCGGCATATTGGAATCGGTACGCGTGATATGGGTATGGGACGGATCATCGCCGCCGCCGATATTGAAGCGGGCAATATTCATCCGCAGTCCGCTGTCACCGAAGAACAGCTCTCCGCATTGCTCCGCAAGCGAATCGGAATAGCCGACACGATTTGCCCACCAGCAAAGGGAAGTACCCCAGCCTTCGAATTCTCCGTTGTTCACAAGCGATGTCGCATACGGTGAAACGGAGATGATATTTGCCGCTTTCGCGTTCTGCGGCGAAAAGAGCCGTCCGTCCGCGGCACAGTTTAAGCTGACGGAAGCCGCGGCAAGTGCCGCAAGCATCCGCAGCGTCCAAGTTTGATGTTTCATAAAACCCCTCTTTTTCATATTGCCTTCTGATCGGCGTACTGCCGATATCTTCATCATAGCACAGGAGCCGTTTCCCGTCAAGAGAAAATGTTATTTGAAATATAGATAATATACAGAAATTCCCGCCGCCGCCAGATGTAAGATCAGTCCCGCGATATTGACTGCCCAGAAATACCAGTGTTTGGTTTTATGGCGGAACGTCTGCATCGCAAGCAGTGCACCGGCCGCACCGCCGAAAAAGCCGATGCCCAGCAGTGTGGATTCCTTGATGCGCCATTTTCCGCTTTTTGCCTTTTTCTTATCCGCGCCGTAGAGTATGAATGCCGCGGCACTCATCACAAGCAGATAGATACCCAGATAAAGCATATTCTCCCTCCTTTCCGCATTTCTTGTTCCGATGCCATCATTATAGCACATCCCGCTCCGGATTGCAAGATACAGCTTGCAATTCACACCAAAACATGATACAATAGAAAAAATGATATGCAGAAAGGAACGCTATGAAAGAAAGTATCATCAAGCGGCGGATGCAAGATCTTTCGGAGATCTCCGACCGCCGCGGTCAATATACCTTTACCTCGTTCCTGACACAAGCGGAACATTCGGAATACTATGAAATCGAAAACACCCTTCCGCCTGTCGGTGTCACCGCATGGGGCGGCTATGCAGATGCAGAACGTGTGATGCTCCGATTCGGATGCATCGAAAACCTCGGCTATGAACAGGCGTTTCCGATTTGCTGTGTCAGGATTTCTCCGCTGCTGAAGAAATTCGCGGACAAGCTGAGCCATCGGGATGTTCTGGGCGCGGTGATGCACTTAGGAATCGAGCGGCAGGAAATCGGAGATATTCTGGTCGGTGAAGCGGAAGCCTATCTGTTTGCATCCGATACGATGGCGGAATATATCTGTCGGGAGCTCGAAACGGTAAAGCATACCTCTGTGCGCTGTACGATTGTAGAAACGCCTGTTTCACTGCCGAATACCCAGCGTAAAACCGAGGAGATCCAGGCAGCTTCCGAACGGATTGACGGTGTGATATCCAAAATCTTCCGCCTTTCCCGAAGCGAATGCAACGAATTCTTCCGGCGCGGTCTTATATTCGTCAACGATCGTGCGGTCACCAATCACAGCATCCAGCTCAAAGCAGGTGATAAGGTTTCGGTACGCGGAAAAGGGAAATTTATCTTCCGCGGCGTCATCGGTCAGACCCGAAAGGGAAATCTGATTCTGCAAGTCGAACAGTATGTCTGAATAAACGGCAAAAACCGCCCGATCCCGTGCCGGATGATTTCGGCAGCACCGCACCAAACCCGCCTGACGGCTTTGTACGGTATTGCCTTTACATTTTGAGAGAAATATGGTATAATAAAATTTGAATCATAAATCAGCGCAATCTGATTGAAATGGAGTCGATAGCCATGAAATATCAACGAAAATACTTGTTTTTCCTGACAGCCGCAGTCCTGCTCTCAGCCTGTATGCTAAACGGCTGCGGAAAAAAGAACGATGACAGCACCCCAGAAAAGGACACGACTGCTGTCACACAGCAAACAACAGCTGCCCCGACAGAAGACGGAACGAATGCCGCAGGCGGCGTATCCACGGACACCGTGGCCCAATCCACATCCGATCTTTCCGCTTCCGCATCGGATGAGGCAGAAGAAAACAGCCCTTCGTTTTCAACGGAAGAAGGCGAAGTCATCATGACGGTCACCACGCCGAAGCATACCTCCGCGGCAACAATTGCCGGTTCAAAATTCGATGCTGAGACCTCTGAAACGACTGCGAACACAGCGTCACAGACATCAGAAGCAGCATCTGCTTCGGCGGCACAAACCGACGCGACGGTTCTGACATCTGCCGCCGTTTCGAAACCGGACGGCGATACGGTGGAACTGCCGTTTGTACCATTTGAATGATATACGAAAGGGGCTTTTCCGCATGAAATTAAAGGACGGATTTCTGACGCATGATTCCAACGGAGAAACCGTAGTGATTGACGCGCTCAGCCGTTTTCATGGGCTGGCAAGAGGCAACCGTACCGCCGGCTTTATTCTCCGCTGTCTGGAACAGGAAACCACAGAAACGGAAATTGTCGATAAAATGTGCGCACAATACGATGCGCCGCGCGAACGGATTGCCGCAGATACCGCCGCAATCCTCGAACAGCTCCGCAGTATCGGGGCAATCGACGAATGAAGCGTACATTCGAAGAAGAACTTGCCGCATCCGGAACGCTGATCTATCCCAATGTCGGGGATAGTATGATGCCGCTGCTTCGTCAGCACCGTGACCTGATGGTGATTACAAAAAAGCCGGAGGGACGGCTGAAACGATATGATGTACCGCTGTATCGGCGCGATGATGGCCAGTATGTGCTCCACCGTATTCTTCGGGTAAGGGACGAAGATTATGTGATCTGCGGCGACAACCGCTGCAAGCTCGAATACGGGATTACCGACCGCCATATCATCGGCGTCCTTACGGCAATCATTCGTGACGGCAAGGAAATCCCCGTAACAGACCTGCAGTATCGGATTTATACGCATATCTGGTGCGGCTGTTTTCCGCTCCGTGCATTCCTGCTGCGGACGAAATGGTATCTGCACCGAAAACGAAGGAAGCCTTGATATGAATACATCCGCATTTGCATGGCTCAGAAAACAACTGCATCCGCAGCGAAATCGGATTGCAATTCTGCTGCTGCTCCATATTCTGCTCGGCGGAAGCAGCGTGCTGTATGCGCTGCTGCTCAAGCGAGTGATTGACGCGGCGACGAACGGCTGCGATACACGCTTAGCCGGCTGTTTTATGGGGCTGATCGCGCTGACCGCGGGCCAGATCGCCCTGCGCGCGGCGGAACGCCATACCGCAGAACGCGCCAGATCAGAATGTGAAAACCGGCTGAAAGCCGGATTGTTCGGTCATCTGCTGGAAAAGGATTATGCCGCGGTGACCGCTGTCCATTCGGGAGAATGGATGAACCGGCTGACCTCCGATACAGTGGTTGCCGCAAACGGATATACGGAAATTCTGCCGAATGCCGGCGGAATGCTCGTGAAGCTGGTCGGTGCACTGGTACTGCTGCTTCTGCTGGAACATCGCTTTGTACCGATTCTGCTGATTGGCGGCGTACTCATGATTCTGCTGACCTATCTGTTCCGAAAGGTGCTGAAGCTGCTCCATAAAACCGTGCAGGAGAAGGACGGCGCGGTACGGACATATCTCCAGGAAATTCTTGGAAGTATGCTGGTCGTCCGCTCATTCTCCGCAAAAGAACAGTCCGCATATCAGGCACAGCTTCGGATGAATACGCATCAGACCGCGAGAATGCAGCGCAATCGTTTCTCGAATCTCTGCAATATCGGATTCGGAAGCGCGATGCAGGGAATGTACCTGCTGGGAATCGGATACTGCGCAAGCGGGATTCTGAACGGTACCGTCAGCTATGGTACACTGATTGCCGTGATGCAGCTTGTCGCGCAGATCCAATCGCCGCTCGCCAATATCACAGGCTATTTCCCACGGTTTTATGCGATGCTCGCAAGCGCAGAACGACTGATGGAAGCCGAAAACTATGCCGACGACGGAAGCAGCGGCGCGAAAACACATGACGAGATCAACCGCTTTTATCGGGATGAATTTTCTGCAATCGCTGTAAAAATTGACGAATTCTCCTATCGGGATGAACAGCGGCAGCGGATGGCAGTACTCCGGGGGCTTGATTTCAGAATCCGGAAAGGCGAATTTATTGCGCTGACAGGCGATTCGGGCTGCGGAAAATCCACCCTCTTAAAGCTTCTGCTCTGTCTTTATCCGCTTGAACACGGTACACGCCTGCTGGAATGTCAGGAAAAGGAAGCGATTTTGCTGACCGCGAAAGAACATCGCCTCTTTGCCTATGTTCCGCAGGGAAATCATCTGATGAGCGGTACCATCCGTGAAATCGTAAGCTTTGCCGACCGCGGGCGGATGGCGGATACGAACGCTGTCCAAAATGCCCTGCGGATTGCCTGTGCGGAAGAATTTGTTGCCGCACTCCCCGACGGCATCGAAACCGAACTCGGCGAACATGGGCACGGACTGTCCGAAGGTCAGATGCAGCGGCTTGCGATTGCAAGAGCATTGTTTGCGGACTGTCCGATTCTGCTACTGGACGAAGCAACGAGTGCGCTCGACGCCGAAACCGAACAGCGGCTGCTGCATAATCTGCGTGAAATGACCGCGCATACCGTGCTGATCGTGACGCATCGTCCTGCGGCACTCGAAATCTGTGACCGCGTATTCCGGATGCAGCCGCCGGAAACCTGACGGAATCTTACCAAAATATAAAGGGAGTTTATCCATGTATCAGCTAATCAAAACCGAAGGCACCGCACGCCGTGGAATGTTTCATACCGTACACGGCGATTTCCAGACCCCCTGCTTTATGAATGTCGCGACCGCAGGCGCAATCAAGGGCGCACTGTCCGCGTATGACCTGAAAGCCGTAAACTGCCAGGTCATGCTCTGCAATACCTATCATCTGCACGTTCGTCCGGGCGATAAAATCGTCCGCACAATGGGCGGCTTGCAGGGCTTTACCGGATGGGATGGGCCTACGCTGACCGACAGCGGCGGATTTCAGGTCTTTTCTCTCGCAAAGCTCCGTAAAATCAAAGAGGAGGGTGTGACCTTCCGTTCTCATGTGGATGGTGCGAAGATATTCATGGGGCCGGAAGAAAGTATGCGGATCCAGTCGAATCTCGGCTCGACCATTGCAATGGCATTTGATGAATGTGTCGAGAACCCCGCAACCTATCTCTATGCCGCACAAAGCTGTGCACGTACCACACGCTGGCTCAAGCGCTGCCAGACAGAAATGGCACGCCTCAACAGCCTTCCCGATACGCTCAATCCCAATCAGCTCCTCTTTGGCATCAATCAGGGCTGTACCTTCCCCGACCTGAGAATCCAGCATATGAAAGAGATTGCGGAATTGGATCTCGACGGCTATGCAATCGGCGGACTGGCTGTCGGAGAACCTGCGGAAGTGATGTATGATATCATCGAACACGTAGAACCGCATATGCCGAAAGATAAAATCCGCTATCTGATGGGTGTCGGCACACCGCAGAATATTGTAGAGGCAGTCGCAAGAGGCGTTGATTTATTTGACTGCGTGATGCCGAGCCGGAATGCACGCCATGCCACAGTGTTTACCTGGGGCGGTATTCTCCACCTCACAAACCGCAATTTCCAGACGGATTCCCGTCCGATTGAAGAAGGCTGCGGCTGTCCGACCTGTCGGAATTTCTCACGCGCCTATATCCGCCATCTCTTTAAATCCGGTGAACAGCTTGCCGGACGACTCGCGGTTCAGCATAACCTCTGGTTCTACAATAACCTGATGATAGAAATCCGGAAAGCACTCGATGAAGACCGCTTCGCAGAATTCCGTGCCGCACATTCCGCACAGCTCGGAAAGCTCTGCCGCGAATAAGTATAGAAATATCTCCGATGGATGATTCCGCCGGTCATATCAAAGCAGCCCAGCTTTGCTTATCATATTGACTGTATGGGAATACTTTCATTATAATCCACTGCGTGAAAAAAACTTACGGAGGAATTGCAAATGAATCAGTTCAAGAACAAAATTCCTATGATTGCAGGAATCTTGTTTCTCATAGCAAATATCACAGCTGTATTATCCGCCTGGATCACGAATACCCACCGATATGACCTCGGCATTTCATTTTCCGCTTATGTTGGATTAAGCCGTCCGGCTTCTGTGCTATGGTTTGTCTTAGCCGTCATCATAATCGCAATGCTCACCTATTACATAGCAAAAATAAAAATAAATCTGTTCAAAAGAATCCTATATGCAATTGTGTTGCTGTGCATATTCGGAACCGCATTCTTTCCGTATAACTTTTTCAGCGAAGCGCCGACTGCGATCACGATTATTCTGCATAATAATTTTGCAATATGCCTGATGCTTGTGACAACGGGTTCTTTTATTTTATCAGCTATATTTGCAAAAACCAAAAAACAGCGCATAATCGCCTTGCTGTCGATCGTGTATGCGGTGACATTTGTCGTGCTTTACTTTATCCGGTTCAAGCCGCTGTTTCAGACATTTTTCATTTGGGAGAATGTATTTATTCTGCTGCTGTTATTGGAACTGCAGTCCGAACCACATATTGCAATCACAGCTGAATCAGATAATTGATCAGATGCAATTGATCAGAGGTATCATAATATCCGGAGAAGAAATGAACGCTTCTCCGGATTTACTTTTTTCTGACCACGACCTTTTCGGAATATGGGGATTCGCCGCATTCCAATATCCGCCGGAGATTTCTTTTTATTTATCCTTTGCCGGAAAACAAACGGATGCAGCAAGCGCAAACAGCATCGCAGCCGTAATACCGCCGGATGCCGAGGTCAGTCCGCCGGTTAAAATGCCGAGGAGTCCGTCCCGATCCACCGCCTCCCGAATTCCCTTTGCCAGCAGGTTTCCAAAACCTGAAAGCGGAACGGATGCGCCGGCGCCTGCAAAATCCACGAGCTTCGGATAGATGCCGAGCGCCCCCAGTATTACCCCCGTAACCACATAGCCGACAAGAATGCGGGCAGGCGTCAGCTTCGTATAGTCAATCAGAAGCTGTCCGATGACACAGAGCAGACCGCCTACCAGAAATGACAGAAGATAGGTCATTTTGTACGCTCCTTTCCACTGGAATGGGAAAAATGGATGAGATGGGAGATGCCCGGAATACTCTCCCCCTGCTGACAGAGCATCGGAGAAAGGAGCGCACCGGTTGCGGCAAACAGAATATTCCGATATTCTCCGCTCCGGAGCTTTGGGAGAAAATATCCGCAGAGAATACTCGCGGAGCATCCGCATCCCGAACCGCCGGCATGCGTATCCTGGGTCGCGTCATCAAACATCATCACACCACAGTCCTTATGCTGCTTTGCAATCTCATATCCGTTTTGTTCGGTCAGCCGATAGAGGAGCCGGCTCCCGACTACCCCCAGATCACCTGTGACAATCACATCATAATCCACCGGTCTTGTACCTGTCGCATCCAGGTAGCGTGAAATCGTATCCGCCGCCGCAGGTGCCATCGCCGCGCCCATATTATTGGCGTCGGTAATCCCGTAATCACGAACAATACCTGCACAGACGCCGCGGATATAGGGCGGACGGTCTTCGTTCGTCACAAGCACCGCACCCGATGCCGTACAGGTCCATTGTGCATTCGGTGTACGCTGTGCGCCATAGGAGAGCGGAAACCGGAATTGCCGTTCCGCACTCGAAAAGTGGGAGGAGGTGAGAACTGCCGCACGGTTCAGATAACCGCCGTCCACACAAAGAGATGCCAGCAGCAGCCCCTCTGCCATCGTCGAGCACGCGCCGTAGATTCCGAGAAACGGCACATCCAGATGGCGGAGTCCGAAGGTAGAGCTGGTGCATTGGTTGACCAGATCGCCGGCAAAGACTGCGTCAAGCGAATCGGATTTGAGGCCAGCGGTAATCAGAAGCTGCTGCATTGTCCGCCGCTGCATCTCACTTTCCGCCTGTTCCCAGGTTTTCTGACCGAAATGGCTGTCTTCCTCGATGATATCGAAGCAGAAGCCCATCGGGCCTTCGCCTTCTTTTTTTCCGACCGTACTCGCCCATGCGGCTGCGCTCGGCGGTCGGTTCAGGAGAATACATGGATGAGATTGTTCCATCATTTTCAGGGAGAGCTCCTTTCTGAATTTCCATCCTAGCATTCCCGATCCCGCACCGATTATACATTTTCTGACGTAAAAAGTAAATCCGGAGAAGAACGCATTCTTCTCCGGATTTTGTTTGATATTCAATTCGATCAATGGGGAATGGCAGATCAGTCAGCAAAATATCTGACGCCGTTTTCAAAGATCTTCTGATCCTTGACACCCGGTACATTCTTGCAGACTTCATTGCCGATACGCTCGCTGTGGCCCATCTTACCGAGGACTCTGCCATCCGGCGAAGTAATGCCCTCGATCGCATCAATCGAGCTGTTGGGGTTAAAGCGGATATCCATCGTCGGATGGCCGGAGAGATCGACATACTGTGTTGCGATCTGGCCGTTGTTTGCCATTCTGCGGATGAGGGATGCGGAAGCAATAAATCTGCCCTCGCCGTGAGAAATCGGAACCGTATGGAGGTCGCCGACTTCACAGCCTGCAAGCCATGGAGACTTGTTGGAAGCGATACGGGTTGTAACCATCATGCTCTGGTGGCGCGCGATGGTATTGAAGGTCAGCGTCGGGGAATTATCGCTCATCTCGGTGATTTCGCCATACGGTACGAGTCCGAGCTTAATGAGCGCCTGGAAGCCGTTACAGATACCAAGCATCAGACCATCCCGCTGCTGGAGGAGGGTATGGACTGCCTCAGCCACCTGCGGATTGCGGAAGAACGCGGTAATGAACTTACCCGAACCATCCGGCTCGTCACCGCCGGAGAAGCCGCCCGGCAGCATAATCATCTGGGAATTGCCGATTGCCTTCACAGCAGCCTGTACGGATTCCTCGATTGCAGCAGCCGAGAGATTGCGGATCACCAGCACTTCGGGAACTGCACCGGCGCGCTCGAATGCGCGTGCGGTATCGTATTCACAGTTTGTGCCGGGGAATACCGGAATGAGGACACGGGGCTTTGCGACGTTAACAGACGGAACTGCACGCCGCTCAGCCTGGAATGCATACGGCTCGATGGTCGCGAATTCGGTCTTGATGCGGCACGGGAATACAGATTCGAGCTTGCCTTCCCAGACCTTCTGGAGCGTATCCATGCTGATGGTATTGGCATCGCTGAAAATCTTATACTGTTCGGTAGTACGGCCGATCACTTCCTCGCCGTCCTTTGCCGCGCCGTTCAGCTCCACGAGGAACGAACCGACAAACGGCTCAAAGAGAATCTGTGCCGGAAGTTTCTTGCTGAATTCGAAGCCGATATGGTTACCGAAGCCCATCTTTGCAATACCTTCTGCGACGCCGCCGGCGGAAACCGTCCAGACAGCCTTTGCTCTGCCGTCGGTAATCATCTGTTCCACGGTATCGAAGCACGCACGCACGCTGTCCCAGTCGGGGAGACCGTTGCTGTCATATTCGGGGGCAATGCGGACGACAGTATCGCCGGCATTCTTGAATTCAGTAGAAACGACGCGCTTGGTATCTGCGACAGAAACCGCGAACGAAACGAGTGTCGGCGGTACATCCACATTCTCGAACGTACCGGACATAGAGTCCTTACCGCCGATGGATGCACAGGAAAGCTCAAGCTGCGCCTTAAAGGCACCGAGGAGTGCCGAGAACGGCTTGCCCCAGCGGGTCGGATTATTCTGGGTACGCTCGAAGTATTCCTGGAATGTGAGCCAGCACTGATGCCACGAACCGCCGGCAGCAATGACCTTTGCGACCGACTCGATGACTGCGAGCATTGCGCCGTGGTAGGGAGATTTTTCGGAGATTGTGGGATGGAAGCCCCAGCCCATGATCGAGCAGGTGGAGGTTTCGCCGCTCAGCACCGGAATCTTAGCCGCCATTGCCTGAGACGGAGAGAGCTGATAGACGCCGCCGTAGGGCATCAGTACAGTACCCGCACCGATGGTGGAGTCAAACTTCTCGACAAGTCCCTTCTGGGAACAGATATTAAGGCTTCCTATCAGTTCCTTCCAGCCGTCGGGAGTATCCTCATAAGCAGTCGGACGGGTGGGAGCAGGCGTTGCTGCCACAATATCGGTATGCTTTTCTGCGCCATTGGAATTGAGGAAATCTCTGGAGAGGTCAACAATTGTCTTGCCGTTCCAGTTCATGCGCAGACGGTTGGTATCGGTTGCTTTTGCGACAACCGTTGCGAGGAGGTTCTCCTTGTCGGCAGCCGCCATGAATGCGTCAACATCCTCGGGTGCTACGACAACAGCCATACGCTCCTGAGATTCAGAGATTGCGAGTTCTGTGCCGTCCAGACCGTCATATTTCCGCGGCACTGCATTGAGGTCAATATCCAGACCATCCGTCAGCTCGCCGATGGCAACGGAAACGCCGCCTGCACCAAAGTCGTTGCAGCGTTTAATGAGCTTTGTGACCGCGGGATCGCGGAACAGTCTCTGGAGCTTACGTTCTTCGGGGGCATTACCCTTCTGAACCTCGGCACCGCAGCTTGTGAGGGATTCGAGGTTATGGGATTTCGAGGAGCCGGTTGCGCCGCCGCAGCCGTCGCGTCCGGTTTTGCCGCCGAGAAGGATGATGATATCGCCCGGAACAGGAGCTTCTCTGCGGATATTCCCGGCAGGTGCCGCACCGACAACCGCACCGATTTCCATACGCTTTGCGACATAGCCCGGATGATAGATTTCTGCGACATGACCGGTTGCAAGACCGATCTGGTTGCCGTAGGAGCTGTAGCCGTTTGCCGCACCGACCGTAATCTTACGCTGGGGGAGCTTGCCTGCCATGGTATCTGCGACAGGGACGAGCGGATTTGCCGCGCCTGTGACACGCATCGCCTGATAGACATAGCTTCTTCCCGAAAGCGGGTCACGGATTGCGCCGCCGAGACAGGTTGCTGCGCCGCCGAATGGTTCAATTTCGGTGGGGTGGTTATGCGTTTCGTTTTTGAACATGAGGATCCAGTCTTCCTTGCCCTTGTCGGTATCGACCTGGATCTTCACGGAACAAGCATTGATTTCCTCGCTCTCATCGAGTGCGGGGATTTTTCCGTCTGCCTTGAGCTTCCGCATCGCCATCAGCGCCATATCCATGAGGGTAACGGGCTTGGAATCTCTGCCGAGTTCTTTGCGGATACGGAGGTAGTCGTCATAGGTTTCCTTGATATAGGGGGTATCAATTTCGACCTTGTCGATGGTTGTCAGGAAGGTGGTATGCCGGCAGTGGTCGCTCCAGTAGGTATCAATCATGCGGATTTCGGTGATCGTGGGATCACGGTGTTCTGTGTCACGGAAATACTCCTGACAGAATGTGATGTCATCGAAATCCATTGCCAGCGCATAGTCATTGAGGAAAGACTTTCTGCCTGCCTCGTCGAGTGCACAGAAGCCGTCGAGTGTTTCAACGGTTGTGGGAACGGCATAGTTGGTATCGAGGGAATCTACGGGATCGAGGGAAGCCTCACGGCTCTCGACAGGGTTAATGAGATAGCTCTTGAGTTTTTCGAATTCCGCATCGGAAATTGCGCCGGAGATGATATAGACGCGGGCGTTTCTGACGCGGCAGCGTTCTTTTCCGTTGAGAATCTGGATACACTGTTCACAGGAATCCGCTCTCTGGTCGAACTGACCGGGGAGATATTCGACAGCAAAAATGCGCTCCTGATTGGAGAGCAGGGGCAGCTTTTCGTAGACGTAATCGACTGCCGGCTCAGAAAAGACGGTAGGGACTGCGCGGCGAAATTCTTCTTCGGTGATATGGTCGGCGTCGTAGCGGTTGAGCACACGAATACCAACGACATCCAGCCGAAGTGCTGTACGCAGGTCGGAGAGCACGGATTGTGCCTCCACAGCAAACTGGGGCTTTTTTTCTGTGTAGATGCGATAAACTGCCATAATTTTTTCAACCTCCGTAAATCTTATGATTGCACAAAGGGGCGGCCGACACAGCAGTCGTCCTCATATGAATCTATTGTAACACATATCACGGAATTTCGCAAACCCTTTTGCATATTTTCCGTGAAAATTTTCACAAGCGTACCATCCGGAGTATGTCCTTGGAAAAAGGTCTATGCATTTTGCCGTTTTTTGCCCTCGACGAGCACGCAAAGCGTCCTGCCGACATACTTTGAAAGGTGGCTGCGGCGCAGTGCATTTGCGATTCGGGTAAGGTCGGCACTGCGCTGGATTTTCACAGTCTGCGGAATCTGGTCCTCCATATCCGCCGCCTTGGTACCGGCACGCTTGGAGTATGGAAAAACGTGTACCTTCGCGAATCCGATTTTCCGGACGAAGCGGACGGTTTCCTGATATTCCGCTTCATGCTCCGAGGGGAAGCCGACAATCACATCGGTTGTCAGCGCGGCATCGGGAAAGAGACTGCGGATGGCGGCCGCGAGCGCTTCATATTCCGCGGCAGTATAGCGGCGGTTCATCCGTTTCAGGATGACATCCGAACCGCTCTGGAGGGAGAGATGGAACTGCGGACAGAATTTTTCGCACGCTGCAAACCGTCCGAGCATTTCGTTTGTGATTCGTTCGGGTTCGAGCGAGCCGAGCCGTACCCGAAGAATCTTCGGATGGGCGGCACAAATTTCCACAGCGTCCGCCAGATCACAGCCGATATCTGTACCATAGAAGCCGAGATTGATACCGGTCAGCACGATTTCCCGAAAGCCCTGCTGCGCAAGATTTTCCACTTCTGTTTCCAGCCGTTCGAGCGGCATCGAGCGGCATCTTCCGCGGGAAAACGGAATGATGCAATAGCTGCAAAACTGATTACAGCCGTCCTGGATTTTTAGAAAAGCGCGTGTTTTCGTCGTATCCGCACAAGGCAGCGGTGAAAAGACATCTTTTGCGCTCCGATAGGGTGTAATACAGGTTTCCGATGCGAGGGGACGAAGCTTCATGCACTGTACTGCCCATTGCAGCAGCGCATCACGGTCTTTGGTGCCGGTCACATAGTCCGCACCGCAGAAATCATCGTCCGGGAATGCCTGTGGCCAGCAGCCGGTCAGCGCAATCAGTGCGTCCGGATTTTTCCGCTGAATGCTTCGCAGGAGCTGTCGGACCTTGCGAACGCTCTCGTCCGTGACCGCACAGCTGTTCACAATCAGCAAATCCGCATCCTCCACGCGGTCAGCCTGTTCCATTCCCTGCGCGGAAAATAATTGCTGTAAGCCGGAAGATTCCGCCTGATTGACCTTACAGCCGAATGTAAATATTTTAATCTTCATAATCTCACCAGAAATATTGCACAAAATTGTCCATTCCGACTTGTGCAACATCTATAAACCGTCGGAATGAGAAAAAGAATTGCTTTTCGCTCATGGAAATTCGTTTAGGTGTACAAAATAGTACGGAACTGCTTGACAAAATCGAACTTCGGTGATAGAATAAGTGCGGAAAGAGGGAGAAAAAAAGAGCTTCCCTCGATGAATTCCGAAAGTACATTGATTGTATCACCGAAACCATAGAGTCAATGGAAAGAGAGGCTTCTGTTATGTCAAACCTGACCATCTACCTGCCCGAGATTTCGGACGTATCTGAATTTGTAAATATCATGGGACATTTCCCGTTCGAAGCGAAGCTTACGGTTGGATCCTATGCGGTGGATGCCAAGTCCATCATGGGTATTTTCACCCTTGACCGGGAACAGCCGATTGCGCTGATTGCGGATACAACGGATGAAAACCTGCTGTCACAGCTTTCGCGTGCAATCGACCGCTTCCTCTATAAGCCGGTACATTTCAGCACCGGCGCATAAACCTGAAATTTTCTCCCGCGGGAAACATATGCTGTTCCCGAAATCCCCCTTTTTTCATGTTGCTCCCCTTTCTCTGTCCGTGCGGCTTATGGGGGGGCAATGCCAACACCGTATCGTTCTCTTACCGCATCGTGCGGAGAGAATGATACGTCATCTTTGACACATAAGAGGACGGTTTCCGAAGAAGCCGTCCTTTTTTATCAGGTTTCTTTGCGTGCCATGAGCTGATACGTACCTTCACTGATCTCATAGATATAGAACTGATACCGAAAGCCGTCCACAGAAAAGTGGATGGCTTTTTTCTTTCCGTCATCCGTCCGCATGGATTCGACCTGTCCGTTATAATCGCCGTCAATAAAATAATCCTTGCAGTTGTGGTAGATCTTCAGGTATTGGTCGCTGTCGGGACTGAGCCCCATACAGTGTTCCAGTACATTTCCGATATCTGTTTTAATATCGAGGACAACGCCCTCATATTTCGCGGCATCATCCTGAAAGCCCTGAAGAAATTCATACGCAGGGCTGAGATCATCCGCAAGCACAAATCCATATTCATAGGAAAACTGTTTTTTCTCCAGATCGGAGAATTCTGTTTTCGTTACCTGTAAATGCTGTTCCTCGATAAAGTCCGTAACGGAAATCATCCCGAACACCAAAACGCCCAAAAATACACCGATCATCAGAATGATCCGAACAACTCGTCGAAAGCTTCGGGTCTGATCATATCTGTGCCGATACTGCCGCATGCATTCTGCCTCCTGTTCTGCCGTTTACATAAATCTGCTGCATCATTTATTTCATCCATATATTCAGTATATCCAGTATAACATACCGCCGTACAAAATGCAAGCATCCGCTTACCTGCGGTATACAATACAAACCCAGAATACAACCTGCATAAAGCATCCCAGCGACAAAAACCAGTCTCTTGGGGTTGAAAGATCCGGTTCTATGCCTTTTTTCTGCGCCTGGATTTTACGGGCACGGATACAGAGCCGATAAAGTCCGTACCATGCAGCACCCATACCGACGGAAATCAGGATATTGAGAAGCAGCATTTTCCAGTCTCCAAACATTTTCAGCACCTCCCTATGCGGATGGATCCGATTATCATACCCTATCATTATAGCATATCTTTTCGGATTTTGCAATCATAAAATTGCTTCTGCCGCAATGCGCTTCTTTGTGCGGAATAGCCCTTGCAAAGCACGGCGCAATATGGTATAATATCCACAATACTGTATACTGCCAGAAAAAAAGGAGCGTTTATGGAACATAAGGTTTGTAAGCACTATAAAAAATGCGGCGGCTGTCAGCTGGATATGCCCTATCCGCAGCAGCTTTCCTATAAGCAGAAAATTGTCGGACGGCTGCTCGGGAAATACTGTACGATCGAACCGATCATCGGGATGTACTACCCCTACCACTACCGCAATAAGGTACAGGCGGCATTCGGCTTTGATATGCGCCGGAAACAGATTATTTCCGGTGTCTACCAGTCCAGCAGCCATAAAATTGTTCCGGTCGATTCCTGTATGATCGAGGATAAGAAGGCGGATGAAATTATCGTCAGCATCCGGAAGCTTGTCCGGGATTTCAAGTTTCTGCCGCGTCATATTCTCGTAAAGCGAGGCTTCTCCACCAATGAGATCATGGTTGTCGTCGTCACGGAATCCCCGATTTTTCCGGCGAAGCATAATTTCGTCAAGGCACTCCTGAAGCTCCACCCCGAAATCACTACCATCATCCATAACATCAACCCCTATGAAACAAGTCTTGTGCTGGGCGAGCGGGAGAATGTGCTTTACGGAAAAGGGTATATCGAGGACCGGCTGATGGGCTGTATGTTCCGCATCTCCGCCCGCTCCTTCTACCAGATCAATCCCACCCAGACGGAAAAGCTCTACGGAACCGCGCTGGAATATGCCGGATTAGACGGAAGCGAAACCTTTTTCGACGCATACTGCGGAACCGGAACAATCGGCATCCTCGCGGCGAAAAACGGTGCGAAACAGGTCATCGGCGTAGAACTGAACCGTGATGCAGTCAAAGACGCAATTGCCAACGCAAAACGCAATCAGATCGGAAATATCCGTTTTACCTGTGCGGACGCGACACAGTTCATTCTCGACATGGCGGATGCAAAACAGTCGGTGGATGTGATTATGATGGATCCGCCGCGTGCGGGGAGCACCGAACAGTTTTTAGATGCTGTGGCAAAGCTTGCACCGCCGCGTGTGGTATATGTATCGTGTAATCCGGAAACGCTCGCGCGCGACCTCGGGTATGTCACGAAAAAAGGCTATCGGGTCATGAAAATCCAGCCCGTCGATATGTTCCCCCATACCGCGCATATTGAATGCGTGGTGCAGCTGGATCGGGAAAAGTCTGCCGGATAAATTGAAATTGCAGGTGTATGACATATGGACAGCGTAAACAAAACCTTATATATCCCTTTATACGGAAAAGCCTATGTCAGCAAAAAGGGCGTTTTTCTGAACGATAAAAAAGCAGAAGAAATCTGGGAAAAAGAGAGGTTTCCCATAAAAGGAAAATCCAAGTCCAGATGGCTGGCTTATTATATGGGCGTCCGGTCGGCAGTCTTTGACCGATGGCTGGAACAACAGCTGACAAAAACAGCAGACGCCGCAGTGATCCATATCGGATGCGGTATGGACAGCAGAGTGCAGCGCGTCCGTACGAAATCCCATGCATGGTACGATATTGATTTCCCCGATGTCATTCGTGAGCGCGGACGGTATTATCAGGAATCTGCTGATTATCGGATGATTGCGGGAGATGCAAGAAACTGCGAATGGCTGGACAGCATCCCCCGACAGCAAGCGGCAATTGTTGTCATGGAAGGCGTCAGTATGTACCTGACGACCGCAGAATTACAGGCATTGTTCCGCGCACTGGATGAACATTTCGGGCGTATCGCATTGCTGATCGACTGTTATACGGTGCGTGCCGCAGAGATCTCGAAATATAAAAACCCGATCAATGAAGTCGGCGTCACAAAGGTATATGGGATTGACAAGCCGGAGCTGCTGCAAAGCAAAGGGCTCGTTTATACGCAAGAGCATTCGATGACGCCGGAAGATCTGACGGCACAGCTGCACGGTGCCGAACGATTGATATTCCGGACGCTTTATGCCGGAAGCTTCGCAAAGAAAATGTACCGATTGTTTGAATATCGGAAAGACAGCATTCCCGAATGACCCCCAAAGACGGATATTACCGCAGGTTCCGCCCCCTTTCACGGAAGCTGCGGAATATAAAAATCAATCATGAGGAGGAACACATATGCTAAACCGTATTTTCAAGCTCAAGGCAAACAACACCAATGCGAAAACCGAAATTACCGCCGGTATCACCACGTTTATGACGATGGCGTATATTCTCGCGGTAAACCCCAGCATCCTGAGTGATGCGGGAATGGATCCCACCGCTGTCCTGCTGGCAACCTGTCTTGCCTCATTCATCGGAACTGCCTGTATGGCATTCATGGCAAACCTGCCGTTCGCACTCTCTGCCGGAATGGGACTGAATGCGTTTCTGGCATATACGGTCGTCATCGGCTTCGGCTATTCCTGGCAGGTCGCACTGCTCGCGGTCTTTATCGAGGGCATCATCTTTATCATCCTCTCGCTGACAAAAGTCCGGGAAGCGATTTTCAATGCAATCCCCCTCTCCCTGAAACACGCCGTATCGGTCGGAATCGGTCTGTTCATCGCCTTTATCGGACTCCAGAATGCAGGACTGACGGTTGACAATTCCTCGACGCTTGTTTCGATCGTCAGCTTCCGTGACCAGTTCTCTACCTCCGGTATCAGCGCACTGCTGGCGGTGATCGGTACATTCCTCACCGGTATCCTCTATATCCGGAAGGTCAAGGGCTCTATCCTCATCGGTATTCTCGGAACATGGCTGCTCGGTATTCTCTGCCAGCTGACCGGAATCTACACGGTGGATGCGGCAAACGGCTATTATTCACTGCTGCCTTCCTTTGCGGTTACAGATTTCTCGAAGCTTGGAGAAACCTTCGGCCAGTGCTTCCGGGTTGATTTCACTGGGGTCGGAATCTTTAACTTTATCGTGATTATCTTCTCGTTCCTGTTTGTAGACCTGTTCGATACGCTCGGCACCCTCATCGGTGTCGCAACCAAAGCAGATATGCTCGACAAGGACGGGAAACTCCCGAAAATCCGCCCCGCACTCCTTGCGGATGCGATCGCAACCTCTGCCGGTGCGGTGCTCGGTACTTCGACAACCACTACGTTCGTTGAGTCCTCTGCCGGTGTTGCGGCAGGCGGAAAAACCGGTCTGACCGCGCTGACGACCGCAATCCTTTTCCTGCTTTCCATGTTCTTCGCGCCGGTATTTACTGCGATCCCCGCATTCGCTACCGCACCGGCACTGATCGTCGTCGGCTTCCTGATGTTCAGCAATATTGCAGAGCTGAAGCTTACCGAGGATAACTATACCGCAACCATCCCCGCTTATCTCTGTATCATCGCAATGCCGCTCTTTTACAGCATCTCCGAGGGTATTTCGATCGGCGTCATCTCCTATGTGCTGTTCAATCTCGCCTGCGGCAAAGCAAAAAAAGTCAACCCGATTATGTATATTCTGACCGTACTCTTTATCCTCAAGTATATTTTCCTGTAACCTGATCGCATCATACCGTATGTTCTGCCGATACACAGTCTGTGCCGACGGGCTGTGTATCGGCAAATTCCTGTTTCCGGGAGGAAAATATGTCCGCACTCCGAAAAGTCAAAGCCTATTTTTCTGCTGCCGAAATCATATTGTGGACTGCTTCGGTCATGCTCATCCTGGTCTCATTTTTTATCTTTGACCGGAAGAATTATGCCACGCTCTCCGCATCGCTCATCGGGGTAACATCCCTTATCTTCAATGCAAAGGGTAATCCCTTCGGTCAGCTTCTGATGGTGGTTTTCAGCCTCCTCTACGGATTCATCTCCTATACATTCGCTTATTACGGCGAGATGATAACCTACCTCGGTATGACCATGCCGATGGCAGTCTTTGCGCTGATTTCATGGCTCAGAAATCCTTATAACGGAAATAAGGCTGAGGTCAGGGTCGATTCCCTCAGCCGCAGAGAAATCAGCCTGATGTGGATGCTTACCGCAGCCGTCACCGCAGTCTTTTATTGCATCCTCCGATATTTCCATACCGCAAACCTTATCCCAAGTACGATTTCTGTTACCACAAGCTTTCTTGCGGTCTACCTCACATTCCGAAGAAATCCATATTTCGCGATCGCCTATGCCGCCAATGATCTGGTGCTGATTGTACTCTGGGCATTGGCGAGTATGTCTGAGCTTCGCTATCTTTCCGTTGTTGTCTGCTTTACCGCCTTCTTCTTCAACGATATCTATGGATTTATCAGCTGGCAGCGCATGAAAGCAAGACAAGCACAAAATATCTTAGCCACTCCCACCATTTCTATGAAATAAAATCCAAGCCCTGAATGGCTGTCAAACAAACAGCGGCTCTGTAGCATCACAGAGCCGCTGTTGTTTGTTTTTGGGGGGATGCGGAAATTACTGCATCTTATAAGCGTCGATCATCTTCTTGACCATCTGACCGCCGATAGAGCCTGCCTGACGGGAGGTGAGGTCACCGTTATAACCCTTGTTCAGTGTTACACCAACCTCGCTTGCGGATTCCATCTTAAAGCGTTCCAGAGCTTCTTTGCCCTTCTGCGTAAATTCACCCTTCATAACTGTGTGTCTCCTTTTTGACAGCAGGATTGCTGAACGGCTGCCGAATGCAGCACGTTTCGTTTGGATTGCTGCCGTGATAGTATCATATGCTGTCGAATTTCATTTATTTATGGTAATCATTGGTGATGTCTCCTTATTCAAATAATTGTATAATCTATAGCTATTTATAATACAAACATAAGGAGTATCCAAATGTATGCTTTTCTAATATCACGATTTACCAGTAGATAAGTTGCTCCATAACCTATACTAATAAAAATTAGTGATACCCCCATGGTAATACTTCCCTTGGTAAGAATATGTACCATTCCCCAAGTGAATCCCGTTAAAATACCTCCATAAGGAATCAATACATGACAATCATCATGAAACCATTTTTCAAATGCTTTCTGACCAAATACAATAATCAATACCATAAGTCCTACTTCGAAAATATAGTAAATATATTGAAAAATAAACTTGAGCAACCCATTATATTGTAATTCTTTTAACACCTTTGAACCATTCCAATCAACATAGGAAATCACAATCATTAAAATAAAAATGGCTATAACCGTGCACCACTGCCACAATTTCATTTTGTTTTGATACATAAAAACATCATAACCATATTTATTTTTTGAAGTTTTCGCCAGAAAAAAACAAATCAGCCCCCAACACACACATATAATTACCCAATGACTAATATTTTGTGCAGTAGACCACTCATTCATGGAACATCCATAAATAAGCGGCTCGATGAAAAAAGCAAGTAATACTTCAATTCCCAGCCCAGCAAAAGCGTATAGCGCATATAAAAAATAATCCCATCCTTTATCCTTCTTTGTTTGTATATCCATCTTATCTAGATTCCTCCATCAATTTTTTATATTTTATCACATCAAGTTCACATATTCTATCCTCATTAAGTTTATTTCATCAATATAATTTCATCTGCCTCTATTTCTAAAATTGTTTCTGAACCCTCAGGAATAACAGGCAAAAATTTATATACATTGTCATGAAAGGTTATATCGCCAATTTCATCTACCAATTCAGTATAATGAACAAATTTCCTACAATTCACGGTTTTCAATATGCGTATGTCTCCATTCCACATATTTATTTCAATGACATATTCATAGTTATCTCTATATATTTTCCCGATTTCATTATCATTGTCCATTATCATATTTAACCATTCGTTTTTTCTGCCAATATCCATCATGCATTCCTCCATCAACTTCAAATCTTCTGTCCCCTACAAATTGGAGTTCTATAACACTCAAATACTTAATGTTCCGCTAAATATCGCACCCAATATATTTGTTAACAAAATCAAACAAACTACACAAATACATACTCCGCCTATTCTTAGCAATTTTTTAGATAATTGTGGCTTTGATTTACGCAACACTAACCCTGCAATTGGTAGTGCAACAGCAGCAACAATAGCAGCAATAATAGGGATTGTATATATTAATTGCATGATAAAAAAAACAACCCAATGCCCATCCATACAACAAGCACCTCCTTTGTCAAATTCAAGTTTTTCTCTGATTCTATCATATCTGATTCCGTTATTCTACAAGCATTTTTTAGAATAGCCACTGATTGAATTTACCAAACTTCCAGACTATCAATCGCATCTACCCACGCCTGCATTCGCCGGAATCGACATCATATGCGTTGGCGCTGTACAAAAATTCGCTTGCAAATTCTCCCGGCAGATCGCCGAGGCTTCGCCCATAAGCATTGCAAATGCAGCGGAAACGGAAACTAATTTCTGAAAGCTTTCCTGTTCCTGTCCTTTCGTTATGTAGATTCGGATTCGTGTAAAATATGGCATCGTTTTCACCAAAAAAAGTTTCGATCCAAAATTATTATATCACGGTTTGACGGATTGTGCAAGTAGAAATCCGTAATTTCCTTTGCACGCTTGTTTTCCTATATCCATTGCCGCACAGCACCCTGATCCCGTAAAATGCACGGTGCGTTCAGATAAGATCTGTTGGGGATTGACCGGAAGCCTGTCACAGTCAAGCCTTGTCACAATACGAAAGCGCCCCTTTACTGACGTCAAGAGGCGCTTCTTACATTATGAGTATTTTTGCAGATGCGTGTTATCGCAGCAGCCCGCGCTTCAGCATCGTCAGATCTCTGGTATCCAGAGAGAAGTCCGTATGCACATCTGCGGCATAGCCCTGTTCCCAGGTAAGCTTCTGCTCTGTCAGCAGTGCAGGCAGCAGAGCGGCAGTATCTTTTGCGGTAACCGCACCGTCAAGGTCGATATCTCCGCGCATCCCTCGCTTTGTATAAGGCATACCATCTGCAAAACGGATGATAATATAGTTGAGATTGATCGCCTTGTCATCCGAACGGAAATTGAGTTCCAGATAGCCGTCTGTCACAGTGACCGTTCCTGTGACAGCGCTGCCGTCCGTTGCACAGTTCTGAGCGATCAGGGTTTCCTTTTCCGTGCCCATATCGGCATATACCCGGGGATTCTTCGAGCAGCCCCAGGTATCACGGAAACTCATCTCCACGGTATATGTGCCGTCAGGGAGCGTAAAGCCATAATTGATATGACGGTCAATATTGCTTTCATACTGATTTTTGGTATAGCGGAAGGAAACATTCTTATTGGCACCATCGCCGGGCGCCGCTTCATTGGGCCAGGTATTGGCAGTATAGATTCCGCCGCTCAAGCCAGAACCGTTATGCTTGTCGGTCGGATCGTCGATCAGACCCCAGCGCATACCGGATACCTCATCCTCCGAAAACAGCTGCTCGGTCACGGAGTTGAACCAGCCCATTGTATCCGAACCGGTCAGTGTCGTAACATCCTGGTCGCCGCAATCCACAAAGTATGCGATATCGGTATCCAGCTGATAATAGGGTCTGACTGCGTTCATGTAGATGAAATCACAGACCTTAGCGGATTCCTTGTCATTATTTGCGGAGAACGTCACATCCAGCACCGGTACTTCCTTGCCGTTTGCCGTAATGGTATGCATACAGCGGGAAAGTACTTCCGGCGGGATGGGGATACGGACATCATAGGTTTCGGCAGTGCCGTTATGATTGAGTGTTTCTGCGTAGAGTATGGTATCGCCCACACGCACACGGATGGTTTTGCCGTTATCTGCATGGCGGAAGCGAACGGTCAGCAAGGAGAAGGGTGCATCGGGATCCACCTCCATCTGATAGGAGAAGTAACCGCCTGCCTGTGCAAAACGGTAGGTCGAATCATCGGTCACGCCTGTGGTGTGGAATTCCCGCATATTATGCTGCTCATCATTTTCATACTGTCCGTAGCCGGGCTGTACCGTATCGGTTACGGTAATCTTTGCTCTGGGCGGCTTTTCATCCACCACAGTACCGTTCGAAAGGAATTTCCAGTAAATACCGTAACGCTGCTGATGCTGCTGATAATGCGGGGTAAAGGTCAGCGTCTGGCTGGTATCTTTCAGGGTAAAACGGAGGGAATCGGGTTCTCTGGTAAAATGGTCGTTAATTTCCGCCATGAATACTGCAACGGACTGACCTTCTTTAGAGAGGGTGATGTTCTGCGAGCCAACGATCTGTTCCTTCGGAATGGTGACCCACATACCGGTGGAGCCGGTCTGCATATTTTCCTTTCCAAGCTCTGCGCTCAGCACCAGCGGGCCGTAACGGAATCCATATACCGCTTTGTTATCCGGAAGCGCGTGCGCAGTAATCTGCATTGGGATTTTCACGGTGATGGAATCGCCGCCCTTGACATCCTTGATCGCAGCGTAGCCGTCCACGGTCTGATAGCTGTAATTGCTGCCGTTAACGGAAACAGTCATATTTCCTGCCTTCCACTGCGGAATCCGCAGCAGCATATCACAGCTTCCGCTGCCGCTGACAGTAAATTCTGCGGTATCGGAAAGCGGAATCCGGCTTTCCTGTTTTACGGTAATATTTTTCTCTGTCCATGCAATCTCGGAGCTTTGATACAGATTGACATACAAAGCATCATCGCTGTGCATATAGATCGTATCGCCCAGCTTCGTAAAGCTTTCCATACCGCTGCCCGTACAGCACCAGAAGCTGTCATAGGGCGAGGAATACACCTTGAAATATCCGGTTGCCATGGGCTGGAAATAGGTTGTCATGCCGGTTTCGGGATTCTGGGAGGAGAGGATGGAGTTATAATAGGTGCCCTCATAGAAATCCATATATTTTTTATCGCCTGTAATTTTATAAAGCTCACGGCTGAGCTTCAGCATATTATAGGAGTTGCAGGTTTCACAGTTGCAGTTGGTGCGTTCGGCGTCCAGCACATCATCCTTTCCGAAATGTTCCCACTCGCTGTTTCCGCCGGTGATATAGGTATGGTGGGTAATGACCATATCCCAGAACGCTTCGGCATATTGGAGATAACGGGAGGCATCTACTTTTTCGCCGCCGATGGTTTTTCCGTCCAATACCTGATAACGGCGCAGTGCACCGATAAATTTCGGAATGGTTGTATTGGCGTGGCGGTTGTTCAGCGCATTGGCACCGCCGCCTAACACCAGCTCGTGCAGATTGGTTTCATCAAAATAATGTGCCGCAGCCGCATGAGATTCCTTGCCTGTGATCTCATACAGCTGATACAGACAGTCGTTCATGCCGCCGTATTCAATGGAAAGCACGGTATTATGTGTTTTCTGATCCCATGTGGAGCAGCGGTTATATGTCCAGTCGCCCAGCCCGGAAGCAATGGTTTTTGCCGTGGTTTTTCCGGTCAGACGATATACATCCACCAGCCCTTGTACCAGCTTATGCATGGTGTACCAGGGCACCCAGGCTTCGTCGATGATATTGGTTTTCCCCTGCTGGACATAATCAAACTGCTGTTCCACATTGTTGGCGTTTTTGACCTGACCTGCCCAGAGGAAACCGGATTTGCCCTTGGAATTCTGCTGACATACCTGCATACCGGCAAGCAGCTGATCCAGAATATCCTCCAGCTTCGCACGCTGTTCCGATGTCAGCGCAGGATTACGGTAAGCCTGTGCACAGGCAGAAAGGTAATGGCCGATGGTATGGCCCGCGATCAGGGTGTTTTCCCAGCCGGCATACCGCTTTGCGCCATTGGTCGAGAGCTTTGCATTCTCACGGAAGCCGCAGAGCAGCCGCTCCGTATCAAAGGAAAGCAGATACTCCATTTCCTTTGCGAATGCGTTGGTACAGTAGGGGTCGGTCATGGTAAGGTCGCTGAGGGTAAAATCCTCAACCAGTGCGTCTGCCGCTTGAATTGTCTGGATTCCGCCCAGCTCCGGCAGATAAGATCCCGTACCCATTGTCAGTACGGCCGCGGCAGCAGCTGCAAGCGTGCGCCGCAGGAAGCGTGTTTTGTGTTTGCCTGTAATTTGGTTCATTTTCCTATCCATCCTTATCTTTATTTATTTTTGATACGGTTGATGGGACCGTGCCTATTAGTATAACACAATTATTTCCGAACAACAATCACATATTGTCGTTCGTATATGTTCAAAAGTGCACAATTTTCATTCGTCCTTCTTATAGAAACCGTATAAATCCATCAAGCAAAATATATCTTCCGCAAGCCGCCTTGACAAGCGTACAGACAGCTGATCTCAGAACGATGCATCAGAAGCTTCGGATATCGTTCCGCACAGCAGCGCACGAAAAAAAGGAACCCTCGGAAACACATGATTTCCGGGGATTCCTGATCTTATATTTTCAGTTTGTAAATCCGATGCTGCGCGGTATCCTCTGCGACAATCATACCTTCCGCCGCCATTCCGGCAAGCAGATTCTCGGTAGATACATCACAAATTCCAAGCAGCTCCGATATTTCGGATGCATCCGCAGTCACATTCTCCGTCAGATAATCCATAACGGCGGCTTTATGGACCTTCGGTTTTCCGATGCGTTCCATATCGCTCTTTTTGTCCGGAGAAAGGGCTTCGCCGCCCGATTTCATGTGCAGCAGCAATGTAATTCTTTCGGGTGCGATATCTTCCCGGATTTCCGGAACAGCCCAGCCTTGTTTTTTCCAGACGCGGAAAATATTCGGAATACCGCTTCCTGTCCGCGCAGCAATATCTGCCATATTGAACATCTGAATCAGCGCGGCATTTCTCGGATCGGAAATGCCGCCGTTTTTTGCCGTTTCAATGTCAATACGGAAGCTTCCGGGATTCGAAAACAGAATCGAATCGCTGCGGCGGATCAGGAGAATCCCCTCTCTGCCATAATAATCGGCATTGATCAGACAATTGGCGAGTGCCTCCCCGAGCGCCTGATGAACGGATGCAGAAGCCTGCTTCGGGATATCGAGATTCCGTGTCAGCCGATCATATACAAGGCAATAAAAATCATAGACATTCCCGCTCCAGTCACCCGATGAAGAAAGAATCCGTTCGGACAGCTTCCGATCGTTTTCAAGCTCCTCCCGATAATCGAGAGAATAATTGGGATATGCCTTTACGATTTCCTGTACATCCCCAAACATCAGCAAGCCTGCCGCAGTAGGATGCAGCATTCCATCCGCACCAATTCCGACTGCACCAAGCTTCGAGAGGAACCCGATATCATCCAGCGTTTCCCATACATGACCGGGGCGGCAGTGTTTCATCTGGTTCCGATAAGCGTGAACGGTTCCGGAATGAAAGACATCCGTTCCCATATTTTCCAGCACCGACATATCCTGTGTCTGCACCGCGGCGTCACGCATCATCGCGGCAATTTCATCTCTTGTACATTTATAATCGCCCTCTCCGTTCCTGCGGTACGCGCCGTTCATCGGGTTCCCATCAATATAGACCGGTTTATCGCTGCGGCTCGCACGCGGCACTTCAATCGAAAGAAAGCGTTTTCCGTCCACCGCATGAATGGCGATATTTCTTCTCGAAAGGATATTGACGCTCACCTTCTGCGGGTTATTCATCCCCCTCCAGAATTCCTCCGCCATGTCTTCGGGATCGGGGAGATTGACCGGATGGAGCGATTTATCCTTATACTCCTCAACCCCAAGCAGAATCACACCGCCAAAAGAGTTTGCGAATGCCGAATAGGTCTCCCATATGCTGTGCGGCAGTCCACCGAGTGCTTTTTTGGCTTCGATGCGGTTATTCTCACGGTATTTTTCAATATGCTGAAAATCAATCATCACGCCGCCTCCATTCGAAGATCATAGGATACTATGATTATACCACAAAAAGTCAATTCCTGCAAGACAAAATCCAAAGCGGAAACTTCGGATTTTTCGGTCGGGATCTGATCCTGCGGAGCAAGAAAGAGCATCTGAACGGCTGTGGGAACGCTGCAGCTTCCTATATCATATATTTTTGATGATATAAAAAACTCTGCGCCGAATATTCAGCGCAGAGTTCTATTTTTGAGAGGCGCGAACCAGATTTGAACTGGTGATCACGGTGTTGCAGAACATCCGATAAACGGTTATTCTTCTTCTTCGGAGGATGATAACACATAGAGCTGCGGTTGCAAACGCAGAGGGAACGGTAAGCCTTCACCGTTCCCTTTTTCTATGTCATAGAACAGAATGAAGGCAAAACAGATCGCCCGGACAATGGGCAGAAAGAAGGCGATCATGAAATATCTTGCATTCTTCAACAACAAAGGCGGCGTTGGCAAAACCACAACGGTAATCAATGTGGCGTATACCTTGGGACAACAAGGCAAGCGTGTATTGGTTGTCGATTGTGACGGTCAGCAGAACGCCGCAAGATTCCTTTGCGATACGCTGCCGGAGTCAGATCGAGGCTTGGAGCGTGTGCTGCTGGAAGGAAAGATCTCGCCGTTGGCATTGCGGCAGCAGAGCCGGTATGAGAACATTTCGGTGTTGGCTGCCACACCGGGAATGAACGATGCTGCAGCCGAGTTTGCAGCATTGCCGCCGGAAAGACAGAAATTCAATCTGGAACAGATCAGGGAATGGGATAAACCATGGTGCAGTGCCAAAATGGATTATGTGCTGTTG
>JAFXIC010000015.1 GCA_017533485.1 Oscillospiraceae bacterium | reverse complement strand
TAAATTCCAGTCATTAGAAAAATCCTCCGTTCTCGTCAAAAAATGAAAGCTGAAGCCCCATTTTTTCTCTTTCGCTTGTGTCGTAATTAGAAATAAACAATTCGGGGTAAACGCTGCCCTTCTCATACTTCTGCTTCAGATTGTTTGTCCGAAGAATCGGCTCAATCCAGATGCCGTCCCTCGCCCAGAGCTGCCGGATTTCGGGACAGTCGTTGTAGGATACCAGAAATTTCCCCTGACACCCCAGCAGCGTGTCACGCAGCCGCTGATGATCTTCCGTTCCGAACGGTGCGTCATGGTAGTAATGCTCGGTCGAAAAATACGGCGGATCGCAGTAAAAAAAGCTCACCGGACGATCATACTGCCGGATGAGCTGCTCGAAATCCTTGTTCTCGATAATGACCCGCTGCAGGCGTTCCGCCGCCATATCAATCAGCGGAAAATCCGACCAATACGAATGCGGTTTTGCACTGAAACGCCGCAGATTATTGGCATAGCTGCCACGGATCAGCTGGTAAAACTTCACCGCCCTGTCGCAGTCACCGTACTGCGGCAGCAGCCCGTTTTTGTGCAAACTGGCGATCCTCTCGAAGTCCTCACGGGAATTGACAACGTATTGCAGCCGTTCTTTCAGTTCCTCCGGCTGCTCACGCACACAGCGGTACAGGTTCGTGAGGTTGCTGTTGACATCATTCAGCACCTCGAATGGAGTCTGTGGCTTGTGAAACAGCACCCAGCCGCCGCCACCAAACACCTCGATATATCGTTCATATTTCAGCGGAAAACGAAGCACCGCCGCTTCACGGAGATTCTTCTTTCCGCCCGTCCACGGGATAAAACTATTCATCGCCCACACCCCCTGCAAAGGCAGTCCTGCCCGTTATAGAGCAGGATACGGGTTTTGGCTGAATTAAGCTTTCTCCGCAAGCTCCTTCTTCAGCCGCTTGATTTCATAGTCCGTATACTTCACAATCGCCGCAAGGCTGCCAATGGCAAGCCCGACAATCATGCCGAGAAGCATACCGATGAAAAGATAGGTCATGTGATCACCTCCATCTCCATTGTTTCTTCCTGCCCGAAATCGTCAATCATAAACGCCTTCATCTGACAGCGTTCCGAAAGGAAATTCGGGGAGCTTTCTTCATCAAATGTCAGACACTGTTCTCTGCCAAGATCGATGCATTCCTTAGTGATGACCGTGCCCCCAAAATTTACACCCACCCTGTGTTCCAGAGAAACAAAATTCGCACCATAATCGGAATGCCGCAGCTGATAACAGTGCAGTCCCATCGGAATTTCCGCATCAATATAGCGGTTTTCGGTAAAAAGTGCGATCTGCCCCGCAACCTCGATCACTTCAAATTCTTCCTCCGGCAGATATACGAAGCCTGTATTGGATGCGTTGAGGTAAAGCCCATAATCCTCCGTATCCACCTCAAGCACCTCCGCTGCAAAGCGGATGCGGTCAAATTCGCTTTCGGGATAGTATTCCTCCGTGCGTTCTCCGCCGAAATAATTGTGCTTT
>JAFXIC010000014.1 GCA_017533485.1 Oscillospiraceae bacterium | reverse complement strand
TTTCCCCCTTGTACCCCCTTCCAACTCATCCCCTCCTCTCTTGTACTGAACCCATGATTTTCCTAACGTATTCCAGAATCAGAACACCCAATACAGACCAGAAATCATCTGCACGCATATTTTTTCAACCATTTTTATCTTCCTTGCACGCCGCTAGAGGGGGATGGGTAACGGAAAGGGGGTGTCCCCTTTCTTTCTATATCCGAATAAAAATTAAGGGGAACACCCGCATAGAACAGGACGATGAAATCTCACCCCCTCTGCCCTTCGGATGTCCCCGTTCGGCTTATATTCAACAATCAGGTTATACCAGGCTCTCATAGATCGAATACAGCTTCTTTGCCGCATTCTCCCAGCTCATTTCCTTTGCACGCCGCAGTCCGAGCCGCTTCAGCCTTGCCCGCAGTGCCGGATCTTCCATCAAAATCTCCATCGCTTTCGCAATTGCTTCGACTTTATATGGATTTACAAGCACCGCTGCATTTCCGACTGCCTCCGGCAATGACGCAGCATTCGACGTTATCACCGGCGTTCCGCAGGCCATCGCTTCCAGCGGCGGCATCCCGAATCCCTCATACAGCGAGGGGAATACGAATGCAGTCGCACCCGAATAAAGCGCCGCCATATCTTCCGAGGGAATATAGGACGGAAATACTACTTTGTCCTCCAGATGCAGCATCTTCACCGTTTCAAATATCGTGTCGTACATCCAGCCCTTACCACCCGCCAGCACCAGCTTCGGTGCCTCCGGATGTTCCTGCCGCAGCAGCGCGTATGCCTGAATCAGGCGTTCCAGATTCTTCCGCGGTTCGAGGGTGCCGAGATAGAGGAAATATTCCCCCTCAATGCCGTGTGCAGCCTTGACCGCCGCGACAGCATCCGCATCTTCCACCGGATAAAACCGCTTCGTATCCACACCGCATGGCACAACACGAACCTTATCCGCATACTGCGGATAGTATTTTTCGATTTCGCTTTTCGAAAATTCGCTGTCCGTCACAATACAATCCGCACGCTGCATCGACTTTTTCAGCCCAAGCCGCAGCATTTCTCTTGTCCGCGTCCGCATCGTTTCGGGATATGCGTGAAGCACCATATCGTGCACCGTCACCACTGTTTTTCCATGCACCTTCGGCGGAACAATATAATTGAAGAAATGGGTGATATCCGCCCAGTCCCCGAAGAATGCCGAATAGGGCACGGGCACGAAATTCGATGCCATCCGATACAGCAGCGGCGACATCACCGCAGACCGCAGCGGAATATTCTCCTTACGGAATTTCTCCATGCGCCGGATTTTCTCCTTAGGCGAACGGAGTGTGAAATATTCATAGCGATACTGATGCGCCGGATAAAGCTCCGTCAGCGCATCCACCAGATATGCCTCACACCAACCGATTCCGGAAATCAGGTCGCCGACCAGCGGTGTGGCATCAAACGCAATTCGCATCATGCATTCAGATCCCGGACGGCAATCTCCTTCGAAACGAGTGCCATATCATTCTTCGCCATCCGTGATACCAGCTCGTCGAACGAAATGTCGCGCTTCCAGCCCAGACGTTCCTCGGCTTTTGCAGGATTTCCGAGCAGCAGCTCAACTTCTGCGGGGCGATAGAATTTCTTGTTGATTTTGACAACCGTTTTTCCGTTTGCCTGATTGATACCGATGGTATCGACACCCTCGCCCTGCCATGCAACATCAATTCCGACCGCAGAGAATGCACATTCCACAAATTCACGTACAGTACGGGTTTCGCCGGTTGCGACCACATAGTCATCGGGCTGATCCTGCTGGAGCATCAGCCACATTGCGCGCACATAGTCCTTGGAATGGCCCCAGTCACGCTTTGCGTCGAGGTTTCCAAGCTCTACATATTCCTGTACACCGAGCGCGATTCTTGCGGCAGCGTCCGTGATCTTACGGGTCACAAATTCCTTTCCGCGGCGTTCGGATTCATGGTTAAAGAGGATACCGGAGCAGGCAAAGAGTCCGAAGCTTTCCCGATAGTTCTTGGTAATCCAATGGCCGTAGAGCTTTGCGACACCATACGGGCTGCGCGGATAGAACGGGGTGTTTTCATCCTGCGGAATTGCCTGGACAAGACCGAACATTTCGGATGTGGAAGCCTGATAGAAGCGGGCGGAGGGTTTTACGATACGGATTGCTTCGAGCAGATTCGTAACGCCCAGCGCGTCAATTTCCGCTGTGGCAAGCGGCTGCTCCCAGCTCGTTGCCACAAAGCTCTGTGCGGCAAGATTATAGACCTCGTCCGCCTGTGACTCGCGCATCGCCGAAATCAGCGACACGATATCCGTCATATCCGCATAGATAAAGTGGATTTTCTCCTTGAGGTGATCGACGTTGCCGTAGTCCACAACGCTCTTGCGGCGCATAATTCCATAGACCTCATAGCCCTTTTCCAGCAGCAGTTCTGCGAGATAAGAGCCATCCTGACCTGTAATACCGGTAATGAGTGCGTGTTTCATATTCTTCGGTTCTCCTTTTCATGTGTTTGGGGGTACTGTGCGGCTCAGAGCAGATCGCCTCTGCCCTGTTCACGGAGCGTCTCCGTGATTTTCTTGACATTCTGTGCTTCGTCCACGCTGCATACCAGCAGCGCGTCCTCGGTATCGACAACAATGATATTTTCGAGTCCCACGGCTGCGATCAGCTTCTTTCCGCCGGAGAAAATACAGTTCTTTGTGCCGATGGTTACGATATCTCCGTCACGATAATTGCCGTTGGTATCGGTTTTCGCGACGCGTCCGAGTGCCGGCCAGCTCCCGACATCATCCCAGCCGAAATTTCCGGGGATGGTATAAAGAGACTGCGCGTGTTCAAGGACGCCGAAATCAACCGAAATCGACTGCATCTTCGGGAATTCCGTTTTCAGCACATCCGCAAACTGCGGTGTATCACAAGCCGCTTCCAGCTTTTCCGCACCTGCATATACATCGGGCAGATAGGTTTTCACTGCATTGAGATACGTACTCGCCTTCCATGCGAACATTCCGCTGTTCCAGAGAAATCTTCCCGATTCCACATATCCGCGTGCGGTTTCGAGATCAGGCTTTTCCCGGAAACAATCCACACGGTAAACGCCTGCCGGTGCATCCTCGCTGCGCGAGAATTCGATATAGCCGTATCCGGTTTCGGGATATGCCGGCGTGATGCCGATCGTCACAAGATTTTCTCCTTCTTCCGCAGCGTTGACTGCGCGGCTCAGCACATCCACACAAAGCGCCTCATGGCGGATCAGGTGGTCAGCCGGCAGCACCAGCATCACAGCATCCCCGAATCGTTTCCGGATCACGGCTGCTGCGAGTGCGATACAGGGCGCGGTATTGCGCGCGGCAGGCTCCGACAGCAGATTCTCTTTCGGAATCTCCGGAAGCTGCGCCTGCACAAGCCCCATATAGCTTTCGTTCGTCACCACAAATACATGGTCGGCTTCTACGAGTCCATGCAGTCTGCGGAAGGTTTTCTGGATCATCGTCTCTCCGTCACCGGTCAGCGATAAGAACTGCTTCGGATGGTGGGTACGGCTTTTCGGCCAGAAGCGTTCGCCCTTGCCGCCTGCCATAATGACGGCAGTAATTTCTGTTTTCATGATTGCTCCTCCTTTGTACACACGGGATCCCCTGCCGCGGCTTCTGCGGAAAGCTCGGCAGACACCGTTTCCGCTGCATCATGGAGCACCTTCAGCTCCTCTGTCTGCGGCCGGGTCGGGAAAAATGCTGTTTTTACAGTCATCAGCAAAATCTGGATATCAAACAGGAATGAATAATTCTCGATATACATCAGGTCCATTTTCAGCTTATCGAGCGGCTCCGTATCATACGTACCGATGACCTGTGCATAACCGGTCAGACCGGCCTTGACCTGTAAGCGGTAGAGAAATTCGGGACACTGCGCCGCATATTTCTCCGTCAGCTCCGGCCGCTCCGGTCTTGGCCCCACCAGCGACATATCGCCGCGCAGGATATTGATGAGCTGCGGGAGCTCGTCCAGCCGGAATCTTCGGAGAATGCGTCCGATTTTTGTAATCCGGTTATCGTCCTCGGTCGCCAGTACCGCAATACCGTCCGATTCTGCATTCGGGATCATACTCCGGAATTTCAGTACGTCAAATTCTGCGCCGTCACGCGTCAGGCGTTTCTGGCGGTAAAATACTGTTCCGCCGTCGTCAAGCTTGATTGCCGCCGCACAGAGCAGCAGCAGCGGTGACAGCAGAATCAGCAAGGCTGCCGACACCACGACATCAAAAATCCGCTTCACCACACGCTGTTCGAGTGTCAGCCCTTCGTTGCGCACCAGCACCAGCGGTGTATCAAACAGCCGCAGGTCCTCGCCCCCGCGCATCAGAATATCCGATACCTTCGGTGCAACATAGGCTCTCAGCCGATGGGCACAGCAGTATTTTATCAGGTCGTTTCGGATATCTGCCGGAATATCACACAGAATGACACCGTCAAAACCCGAGAGTGCTTCCGTAATCACAGGCAGTCCGCTGTCCGCGCTGATACTTTCACAGATCATATATTTATCGACGCGCGCACTCATCTTCATGACCAGATCAGCCGCGTGCTTCGAGCCGTATACAATCACAAGCTTCCGCGGCGGATAGAGCCGGAAATAGAGCTGGTTCACCAGCACCGACCAGCACGCCACCAGAATCCAGTCCATTCCTGTCAGCGTCAGCAGCGGCATCGGCGTCAGAAATCTTCTTCCGATGGCACTGATCTGGAAATAGGTGATAAAATTCACCATCGTCGTTCCGATCACCTGATAATAAATCAGGTCGCTTCGTTTCAGATAACCGTATCTGGTACAGCCGTATGCCTTGAAAATCAATGCGGTCAGCACCATATAAATCAGGATTACGACCCAGTTTCCGCGGCGGAAAAACGGCTGGACAATCACATCGGCATAATATACCTGCCACACATAGGCGAATTCCAGCGTCAGAATCCCAATCAGCAATAATCCGGAAGCGGCTGAAATTAAATGCCGGAATTTTCTTCGGTCTTTCATAATGCCCCTTTCCGTCCATTCGGTTTGCTTTTCCATTATTTTATGGAAAGATATGTTTATTATAGCAATTTTCTATCCTTCCGTCAAGCATCCGCCATATCCTTTGCGTTTCCTGTGCTATGGCGGAAGATTCTCCGATGATTTTTGTACAGATTGCGGGGGAAATGCGGAATTTCCTGCCCATCCGCCGCAAAATCCATGACACAAAGCTCCGGCGGATTCCAGAGCCGCAGCTTTCCGAGTCCGCCGCTGACCACCATCATCGCGCCGTTCGCTGCGCGGAAAAATCCCTTATCATATTTCGGGAAAAACTTCCGTTCCGGTGATAACAGTCCGCCCGCCAGCGGCAGTCGGATCACGCCGCCATGCACATGGCCCGACAGCACGACTGCCGCACCCCATTCTGCATATGCCGCAAAAAACAGCGGGTTATGTGCAAGCAGGATCGTCCCCGTCTTAGCCTCCCCAAGTATATGCCGGATATCCGCTTCCGTACAGTCCGAAAGTCCGCGGTAGCTGTCGCCGTTTTTATAATGGCGCGGCGTCAGCGTCAGTCCCGCAAACCGCATCCCGTCAATTTCTTTCCACGCATCATCCAGCACCACCACATCCATGCGCCGGAGCAGTGCCATCAAGTCCCGGAATACAGCTTCCGGTAAATCCAGCTCATGATTTCCGAGCGACATCACAATCGGTGCGATCTTCCGCAGTGCCGACAGCAGATCTGCCGTTTCCGCAAAATCCGTCATGTCGCGCGACACCAGATCTCCCGTAATCACGATATAATCGGGCGACAGCTTCTGCACTTCCGCAATCAGCCGATACTGATGCATTCCGAAGCGTTTATGGTGGAGATCGGAAATCTGCACAATCCGCCGGTTTTTCTGAGTCTGTCCGTCCGGCGGCGGAAGACGGTATGCGGATACCGCCAGCATCCGCGTATTTTCCAACAGCATCTCCGCGGCACATACTATCGCAGCAGCCCCCAATATTCCAAGCAGCAGCATCGTTAAAACATACAGGCTTCGATTGCCGCACGGTTGCGCAGCCGTCCCAGCCATTCCTCCAGAATATCCTCATAGCCATAGAGAATACCTGCCAGTCCGCCCGTCAGCGCACCGATCGTATCCGTATCTTCTCCGAGATTGACCGCCGTAAGCACCGCCTGTTCATAGCAATCCGTATGGACAATACACCAGATTGCCGCAGTCAGAGAATCCAGCACAAAGCCTGTCGAACGGACAGCCTCGCGCGGTGTATTCCGCATCCGCTCCGTCCATTCCTGCGGCAGCTCTCCCGTTTCCAGCAGATGCCGCGCCACCGCAACATACTGGCGGCAGCAGAGCTTCGAAAGATCATGTGCGTGCGTCAGCGCGGAAACCGCATTGATTTCTTCATCCGATGCAGCCGTGAACGCCAGCGGCAGAATCCGCATCAGGGAACCGTTTCCGTTGCTCCGCTCATCCGACGCGCCGCAGAGAATCGCCGGAACACCATCCATATACCGCTGAATCGCGCTTCTCGTTGTCATCCCGATATCGAACACATCGCCGTTACAGGTATATTCCGCACGCTCATACCAGTTCCGATACCGCAGCATCATATCCTCCGGTTCGATACAGCCCATCACACGAATCGAATCCATCGTTGCAATCAGCATCGACGTATCATCACTCCAGGTACCATCCGGTTCGCCCCATGTTCCGCCGCCGATCATTCCGCAGCATTCAAAGCTTCCGCGGCTCTTGAATTCAAACGGAACACCCAGCGCATCTCCGACCGCAAAGCCGTATACTGCATCTCTCAGCCGTTTCATAATATCCACTCCTCGTTATATTCAGATCTTCGGATTCTTTGCTGTCTGTTCCGCCGCCGATGCCTGGGACATATGCTTTTTCCGGACCGCCGCGGCTGCACTTGCGGCAGCAAACGCAAACAGATTGACAACAATCACACTCGCACCGACTGCCGTATCCAGCCACAGCGACAGCATAAGCCCCAGCAGGAAACAGCTCACCGAAATGACAACCGAGCTGAGTACGACACGCTTGAAGCTCCGACAGATCCGCATTGCCGTTACCGCAGGGAAAATCATCAGACTCGATATCAGCAGCGCACCCATCATCATCATGCCGAGCACCACCGTCACGGCAGTCAGCACCGCAATCAGAAGATTATAAAACCGTACATTCAGTCCCGTTGCCTGTGCGAAATTCTCATCAAATGTCACCGCAAAAATCTTGTCGTAGAACAGCAGGTACACCAGCACCACACAGATGCTCAGCACCACGCTCAGGATCACATCGCTTTTTGTCATCGCAAGAATGCTGCCGAACATATAGTGGCTCACATCCGTCGTCAGATTTGCCTTCGAGGATACGAGAATGCCGATCGCCAGCGCAGATGTCGAAAACATTGCAATCGCCGTATCTCCGTGGGATTTCCCACGCTCCGAAAGCCGCAGCAGAATATATGCCGCCGCAATCACAACCGGAATCGTGACCTGAATCGGTGCCCAGCCCATCGCCACTGCGATACAGAGCGTGCCGTAGCCGACATGAGACAGTCCGTCACCGATCATCGAACAGCGCTTCAGCACCAGTGATACCCCCAGCAGACTCGAACAAAGGCTGACCGCGATGCCGGCAATCAATGCCGGAAGCAGCACCACAGCAAAATATTCGGGCGTCAGAATCAGGGAAAGCTCATTCATTTACCTGCGCCTCCTCCCGATGCCGGGGGCGGCAGCAGTCCTTTCCGCCCTCGAAATGGCCCGATGCGTCCAGAAATTTCCGTCCGACCGCGCTCTCTGCATATTCCGTACAGGTACCGAAGAAATGGGTTCCCTTTCCGATATGCAGAATCTTCTTCGCGTGACGCACCGCACATTCTACATCATGCGTCACCATGATAATTGTAATGCCGTGTTCCTCGTGGATATGCCGCAGGATGCCGTAAAGCTCCGTTGTCACCACAGGATCCAGTCCTGTCACCGGCTCGTCCAGCACCAGCAGCTTTTTCGTTGCACAAAGCGCTCGTGCCAGCAGCACTCTCTGCTGCTGGCCGCCCGAAAGCTCCCGATAACAGCGTTTCCGGAGTGTTTCGATTTTCAAGCATTCCATCTGTTCGTTTGCACGCCGCTTTTCCACCTTCGTATAAAACGGATGAAGCGCACGGCTGTTTAAGCAGCCCGACAGCACAACCTCCTCGACGGATGCCGGAAAATCACGCTGAATCTCGCTTTGCTGCGGCAGATAGCCGATTTCCGACCGCTTCAGCCCTTCCCCCAGTATGAGTTTTCCGCCGTCTGCGGTTTTTAATCCCAAAAGACATTTCATCAATGTACTTTTTCCCGAACCGTTTTCTCCGACAATACATAAATAATCGCCCGACTCCACCGAAAAGCTGAGATGTTCCATCACCGTCAGCGCTTCATAGCGGAGCGTAATATCTTCACAGCGCAAAAGTGCCATCGCTCAGTTCAATGCCTCCTTGATTGCCGCGAGATTCTCGCGCATAAAATCCTGATAATGCTTTCCCGATTCAAAATCCGCTTTCGATACATTATTGAGCGACTGTAAACAGACCGCCTTCGCACCGGTTGCCGCACAAACCGCATCCGAAATCTTCTGCGAAGAATTCTCTAAGTAGAATACCGTATCAATCCCCTCCTCCTTGACCTTTGAAATCAGGAACGAGAGGGTTGCGGCGGACGCGTCCGTATCACTGCTGCATCCCGAAAATGCCGCATAATATTTCCAGCCGTATCGTTCTGTCATGTAGCGGAACGGGAATCTGTCCGCGAAAATCAGCGTATCGCCTTTGGCTTCTGCCGCCGCCTCCGCATATTCCCCGATCAGCGCTTCCAGTTCGACTGCCACAGCCGTTTCCGCGCCTTGCAGTCTGCCGATGGCTTCCGGTGCGACAGTATACAGCTCCAGCGCAATTTCATGCATCATCAGATAGGCATTTTCCGGCGACGTCCAGATATGTTCATCATAGGTCAGCCACTCTGCTTCATGGTCATGCGCATGGTCATCGTCATGGGCGTGCTCGTCGTCATGGGCGTGGTCGTGGGCATCCTCCAACGGCGTAATACAGTCCATCAGCCGAAGATTGCGCTTTCCGGGTATCGTTTCCTCGTTCGTTCTCCCGATGCTCTCCAGAAGCGAATCTGCCCACTGTTCCGAAGCGCCGCCGATATAGATAAAGAGGTCACAGCTCTGAATCGCTGCCACATCCGCAGGCGACGGCTCATAGGAATGGCTCTCGCCGCCCGGTGTCAGCAGCAGTTCCACTTCATATGGAATCTCCAGCTTTTCCGCCAGCTGCACCGCCAGATCATAAGTCGCAAATACGGTTGTCACAATCGTCAGTTTCTCCTCGTCCGGCGTTTTTGCGCCGCATCCTCCAAGCGGCAGAATTCCTGCCGCACAGCCCATTGCTGCCAATACCGCGGTCATCCGTTTCCGTATCATAGTCGATTTCTTTCCTTTCTTTTCGTTTGCACATTTCATTCTGTTTGTTCGCCGCCGCAGCTGCTGCATAATCCATAAAGCACCGTTCGCGAATGGTCTACCGTAAAGCCGTGATGCGCCAGAATATGCGTACCGATGCCCTGTAAATACTCACAGTCTACGTGGAGCAGTGCGCCGCATTCCGTACATTTTAAGTGAAAATGCGAATGACACGCGTGTTTCTCCGACTGACCGCCGCTGTACTGCCAGCAGGCACCGCCGCGTTCATCCAACGTATACCGCCTGACCATCCCTTCTGCTTCGAGCCGCTCTAATGCACGATAAACCGTTGCCGCACCAATCGGCGTTCCATCCTCTGCCATCGCCTGCGTCAGTTCCGCCGCTGTCAGATGCTCGTCCGGATGCGTCATAAAATATTCGAGAATCTGTGATTTTTGTTTGGTTTTATAACCGCCGCGCCGCTGCAAAAGCCATCCCTCTCTCTTTCTCATATTTTGTCGAAATTGAAAATGAAAATCAATATCACTTTCGTATTATAGCATATCCCGCCCCCTTTTGTCAACCGCTTTTCCGAGCCCCTTGAAAGACAGGAGAAAATCCAAGAAAAACCGCTCCCAGCCTTGACGGAAGGGATATGTTGTGATATAATATAATCGCAGAAGTTTGAACAGACGATTTTCTGTATCACAAGAAATGAATAAAATATTGATTGACAGGAGGCAAAACTATGTCTTTTGACCGCTTAATTTCTCAGATTATCGCAATGAAAAACCCGACCGTTGCCGGACTCGACCCGAAGCTCGAATATGTTCCGGATTACCTCAAGAAAAGCTTTCTCGAAGAAGACGGCGAAACCCTCAAAGCTGCCGCAAAAGCAATCTTCCGCTATAACCAGATGATCATCGACGCGCTCTGTGATATCGTTCCCGCAGTCAAGCTTCAGGCAGCTTACTACGAAATGTACGGCCACCACGGCGTCAAGACCATGGAACGTACCATCCGCTATGCAAAGCTCAAGGGAATGTATGTCATCACCGACGGCAAGCGGAATGATATCGGCGCAACCATGGAAGCCTATACCGCTGCACACCTCGGCTGCTGTCAGATCGGTTCGAGCGAATGCGAACCGTTCGGCGCAGATGCGCTCACCGTCAACGGCTATCTCGGTACCGATGGCATCACGCCGCTGATGGATGTCTGTAAAAACCGCGATAAGGGTATCTTTGTCCTCTGTAAGACCTCGAACCCCTCCTCCGGCGAATTCCAGGACCTCCTCATCGACGGTGTTCCGCTCTATGCAAGAATGGGCGATAAATGTGAGGAATGGGGCGCGGATACAATCGGTGAATATGGTTACAGTGCTGTCGGTGCAGTCGTCGGCGCAACCTACCCCGAACAGCTCATCGAACTCAGAAAACGTCTGCCCCACACCATGTTCCTCGTTCCCGGCTACGGCGCACAGGGCGGCGGTGCACAGGGTATCGCAGGCGGCTTTGATGAAAATGGTCTGGGCGCAATCGTCAACAGCTCCCGTGCCATCCTCTGCGCCTACAAGAAAGAAGGCTGCGATGCGCGCGACTTCGCAATGGCTGCACGCCGCGAAGCTATCCGTATGAAGGATGATCTCGCCGCCTACATCAAAATCAAATAAGAATCAGGTGCTTGTGCTATGACAAACGATAAGTATACACAAAAACTGATGGGAACTGTCGTCTCGATGACCCGGATCACCGCCGATGCGTGGGATATGGTCATCGAGTGTCCGGAGGCTGCCAAAAAAGCGGTTCCGGGACAGTTCGCACATCTCCTTCCGGAGGGGAATTTCTCTCTGCGCCGCCCGATTTCGATCTGCGGCATCGGCAAGGAAGCCGGTACGCTCCGCATCGTCTTTGAAGTGCGCGGAGAGGGTACGAAAGCACTCGCTGCCCTCCGAAGCGGCGACTGCGTCAACCTCCTGGCTCCGCTCGGACATGGCTTTACGCTGCTGGAGCCCGAACGCAGAGTCATCCTCATCGGCGGCGGTATCGGTACACCCCCGATGCTCCCGCTGGCACAGTATTATCGCGAAAATGCAGTCTGTATCTGCGGAAGCCGGACCGAAAAAGCGGCTGTGCTTCAGGACGATTTCAAGCAGACCGGTGCACAGACAATCCTCTGTACCGATGACGGTTCCGCCGGTGTACACGGCCTTGTCACCGCTCCGCTCGCGGATGCACTTTCCGAAAACCGTCCCGATATGATTTATGCCTGCGGCCCGATGCCGATGCTCCGCGCCGTCGCCGCAATGGCAAAAGAACAGGGAATCCCCTGTGAAGTATCGCTCGAAGAACGCATGGGCTGCGGTGTTGGTGCCTGTCTGGTCTGTGCGTGCAATATCTATCTCAACGACGGCGAAATCCATGCGGCTCATGTCTGCAAGGACGGGCCGGTATTTGACGCAGAAAGGGTGGTGTGGTAATGGCTGATTTATCCGTCAGAATCTGCGGTGTGGAATTCAAAAACCCCATTATCCCCGCATCGGGCGTCTTTGGATACGGCAGAGAATATGCACAGTTCTATGACCTCTCCCGTCTCGGCGGCATCGCCGCAAAAGGTACAACCCCCAAAAAACAAAACGGAAATCCTGCGCCGAGAATCGCCGAAACCCCCGCCGGTATCCTCAATTCCGTCGGCCTCCAGAACCCCGGCATGGACGCCTTCCTTACGGAAGAACTGCCGTGGCTCTTACAGCAGGATACGGTCATTCTCGCAAACTTTGCCGGCGCATCTCCGGAGCTTTGTGCGGAATCCGCCGCAAAGCTCGACCGGACGGATGTTCAGATGCTTGAGCTCAATATCTCCTGTCCGAACGTCAAAAACGGCGGACTCGCATTCGGTGCCGATCCCAAGACCGCTGCCGGTATGGTAAAGGCAGTGCGTGCGGCAACCAAAAAACCGCTCGTCGTAAAGCTCTCCCCGAATGTCACCGATATCACCGAAATCGCAAGAGCTGTCGAAGCAGAGGGTGCCGACGCGGTATCTCTTATCAATACCCTCCTCGGGATGCGGATCGACCTCCGCTCGCGCCGCCCCATCCTCCGCAACAATACAGGCGGTCTCTCCGGCCCTGCGGTATTCCCCGTCGCTGTCCGCATGGTCTGGCAGGTCGCGAATACCGTCAAAATCCCTGTCATCGGCATGGGCGGCGTACAGTCCGGTAAGGATGCCGCAGAACTGATGATGGCTGGCGCTTCTGCGGTTCAGGTCGGAACTGCAATCGTTGCCGACCCCTATGCACCGCTCCGTATCATTGATGAATTGAATGACTGGCTCGATGAAAACGGCATCGCGACTGCCGCGGAATTGACCCATACAGTAAAGGCTTGGTAAATGACTGAAAATACGAAAATCTATCTTGTCCGCCATGCGGAAGCACTCGGCAACGCTGAGGAATTCTTTCAGGGCAATATCGACACGATGCTGACACAAAAAGGTCAGCAGCAGCTCGAATTTCTTGCGGAACGATTCCGCAGCATCCCCCTCGACGCAATCTATACAAGCCCCTTTCAGCGTGCTTCCCTTACCGCGGAAGCTGTCAATAAGTACCATGGGCTTGGACTGATTCCCGAATATGAGCTTCGGGAAATCAACGGCGGAGACTGGGAAGGAAGACGCTGGTCAGACCTCCCTGAGGTATTCCCCAATTCCTATGACAACTGGAAAAATCATATGGAACAGTTCTGTGCACCAAACGGCGACGCGATGACCGACGTCTACCAGCGTATGCGCCGTATTATCCGCCAGATTGCTGTACAGAATTCCGGAAAATCCATCGCGGTCGTTTCCCATGGCTGTGCAATCCGAAATTTCCTTTGTTACGCCGAGTTCGGGAATATCACCCGACTGCCCGATGTCGGCTGGGCGGACAATACCGCCGTTTCCCTCGTCGAATATGATGAATCAAACGGCTTTACGCTTGTATTTAAAAATAATTCCGACCACCTCCCCCCCGAATATTCTTCGATCCGAAGCGCAAAATGGTGTCAGTACGAAACCAATCCGGAACAGGAGGAGGACGAAACCGCATGATCCTCTTTGCCGTCGATTTCGGCGATACGCGGACAGGCTTTGCCGTTTGTGATAAAATGGAACTGATGGCATCGCCCGCCGGCGTCCTTACCGAACGAAGATTCGATGTATGTGCCGAAAAAACCGCACAGGCAGCACTCGCTGCCCATGCGGAGGAAATTGTCGTCGGATATCCGAAGAATATGGACGGAAGCTGCGGCAGCCGCGCCGAGAAATGCGCGGAATTCGCAAAGCTGCTCGGAGAACTGAGCGGCCTCCCCGTTACCCTCTGGGACGAACGCTGCACCACGGTTTCTGCCCACCGAATCCTCAACACCACCAATACCTGCGGAAAAAAACGCAAGGCGGTTGTGGACGCCGTCGCAGCAGTGCTGATCCTCGAAAGCTACCTCGGATATCGCAAAAATCAAAACCGTACCGGACTTTCCTGAATAAATTACCGCCAGAGATCTGTGACGCTGTCCATCACATCACTCAGCGCATGAATTGCTCTCGCTGTCCGCATCTTCAGGCGTGCTTTCTTCGAACAGCTCGCGTTCGTCAACAGATATCCTGCGGTTCCCACTGCCGCACCGGCAATCAGTCCGGCTGCCATATCTTTCCATAAGCTTTTGGTCTGCATTTCGGTTCATGCCTCACTTTCTCCCAAGGCCTTCGTTTCTTTCCTTGTCCTCGGATGCTCTTAGCATTCCGCCAAGACAGCCGGATTATTCGATTGGGAGATTTTTTGCAAATTCACAGAAAAAGGATGATTTTTCTTGCATAAACTCCATCTTGTTCTGGTCGAGCCGCGCATCCCCCAGAATACCGGAAGTATTGCCCGTACCTGTGCGGTCACGGGTGCTTCCCTCCACCTCATCCATCCCCTCGGATTTCAGCTTGATGACGCGAAATTAAAACGCGCCGGTCTCGACTACTGGGATAAGCTCGAAATCTTTCACCACGACAATGTGGACGCGTTCTTCGCCGCCTATCCCCAGGCAGCCGGTTCCCCCAATCCCTATTTCTATTTTACCGCAAAAACCGGTACGCTCTATACCGATGTGACCTATCCGGAGGAAACTTTCCTCTTTTTCGGACGGGAAGATCTGGGGCTGGATGACGCGTTTTTAGCGAAACATCCCGAACGCTGTGTGAGAATTCCGATGCGCGAAACACTCCGCTGTCTCAATCTCTCCAATTCCGTTGCAATCGCTGCTTATGAAGTCCTCCGCCAGCATCACTTCGAAGGACTCCGCCGCGATGGAAGATATGCCGCGTCCGACTGGGAACCCGCAGAGCCGCGTGCGTTCGATATCTCACAGACCTGATTTCATGCCCGTGATAGAAAGGATTTCCATACTATGCTCAAACAAAAAATTAAGCTGATGACCGACTCGTGCAGTGATATTCCTATCGAAATCGCACGCCAATATGATATTCAGATGCTCTGTTTTCCGGTAACGGTAGACGGTGTATCCTACCGCGAGGTTCAGGACTTCACAAAAGAGGAATTCTATGAAAAGCTCGAATCCGCGAAAGAATTCCCCTCGACTGCACAGCTTACCCCCTTCGAACTCCATGACGCATTCTGTGCGCTCTACAAGGAGGGCTATACCGATGTCATCTATGTTTCGATCGGAAGCGGCGGCTCCGCAACCCACCGCAATGCCGTAACCGCAAAGCTCCAGTTTGAAACCGAAGATATGGATGCTGCACGCCCGATGAAGATTCATATCGTGGACGGCAGAAATTATACCGCAACCTATGGCTATGCTGTCGTAGAGGCGGCGAAAAAGCTCCAGCGCGGTGCACAGGTTCCGGAAGTCCTCGACTATCTGGAGGACTGGGTCGCTTCCGCAGGTCTGTATTTCGTCCCGATGACGCTTAAAATCTTAAAGCGTTCCGGCAGAGTCAGTGCGGCAGCCGCATTCGCAGGGGAACTGCTCGGACTGCGGCCGCTCTGTGAAATCATCGACTGCAAATCCAATGTTGCGGAGAAAATCCGCGGCGAACAGAATCTGATCCCACATCTCGCCGAACACGCGAAATCACGCATGATCCCCCACACGCCCTATATTGTTTTATGCGGCGCGGATATGCGCTATGCGCAGAAGCTGACGGCATATATGACAAAGCTCGTAGGATATCCGCCGGCTGAAACCTGGAATATCGGTGCGACAATCGCCTGTAACTCCGGCGCTCAGGTTGTCGGACTCGTGATCCGTCAGGAAAACCGAGGGCCGCTGGCCGAGGAATCTGCGTACTGATTCCCCGCGCCCCCAAAACAGAAATTCCAACCGCATTGTACGTCAAATCTGACGCTGCAATGCGGTTTTTGCTGTCTATACAAAAAAGTATCGCCATGAGAACATCCCACGGCGACACTTTCGAATCATTGTTTTGTATCATGAAAAATCCATCGCAAATATTAGTTCAGACCGCCTGCTTCGAAGAACATCTTCTCGGTCGCAAGGGTGCAGCCTGCAAGAAAGCTGCGCTCGTTTTCAAAGTTGCTGAATACGAGCGTCGGCATATTTTCTTCGCCGACCAGCTCCAGCATTGTTTTTTGCAGGTAAGATTTTGTACTCTCGCCGAACCCGTAGTTCTGGAGTACAACACGCTTGGAAAAATGTGTGACACTCAGGTTGAAGATGACGCCGGCGAGAACATCCAGAATGTCATTCAGGATTTCTGTCACGCCCTTATCGCCTTCTTCATATGCAAATTTTGCTTTCTTCATATCGAAATTCGACCACTTCCCGTCACAGGCACGATAGAGAATCGGTGTCGCAGTTTCAGAGAAAATTTCTTCGAGGCGTGACTGGAGGACGCGCGGGGTCAGCTCTGCATGAATCGAACCGTCCGGGAAGCCGGCACATTTTCTGCCGCCTTGACGGGCAATGCATTTTTCGATATTCGAAGAATTGATTTCGTAATCGGATTGGAGGTCATTATCGGTAATGACTGCGCAATTGTACTGGCTTCCGGAATGGAGCAGCACGAGATTCTGACGCGGACCATCGGTAAATTCGAGGTTTGCGAGTGCATACAGCCCGACCGCATTCGCACATTCGACATGAACATTCAGCTCCAGCTCCATCATAAAACGAAGCTTCGAGAAATTGAGCTTTCCGTCTTCCACTTCCGCACGCATCTGTTCCCAGCGCGTCGGCACAATGCCGATACCCAGTCCCAGAATCTGCTTTGTGGTGAGGTTGCTGTTCTTCATCATCTTGTGGCAGGTATTCGCGATAAACGAGATAATATCCTGCTGGTCGGTCTGGTCGGTGATGGGAAGAAGCTCCTTATCGAGAACTTCGCCGTCAATCGTCGATAAGCCAACGGAAATGTTGCTTTCGTTAATCATCGCACCAAGTACAAATTTATAGCCTGAATTGATGCCGATCAGGATTTTACGGCGGCCCTTCTGGAGGTGCTCGTAATCAATGGGTGCCTCTCCCAGTTCTTCGAGAACGCCCTGTGCAATCATCTCATTGGTGATGATTGTAACCGCAGCACGCGTCAGCGACAGTTTTGCTGCAATATCCACACGGGATGTCGGTCCGTTCTCACGGATGACGCGCAGAATTTGCTTTCTGTTTCTGCGCTTCAAGTCGAGTTTGCTAATGCCTTTCGTTTCCATAAAACAACACGCCTTTCTATTTTTTACCCCCGCACAGACGATATCTTTTTCTATTTTGTTTCTTTATTTATGTTGAAACGCGATACCTATCCGTGTCATTTATATTATAACCAATATATGTGAATATTCCGTGAACGGATTATATTGTTTTTGTAAAATTGCAGAAATTTCACCAAAATATTTTTATTATTTATAAAAACATCGCGCTACTTTTTCCTTTTTCTGCGCAAAATCGACTTATTTTCATATATTCCGAAAGGTATCCGCCTCTTTTCAGCCTCGTTTCAGAACAATATTTTACAATCAGGCGAGATATGTTCTATTGTATCAGAAGAGATTTTTACGACTTAAAACATCTAACAATGTCTGTATAACAGCGGCTGGAGCTGATTTCCGCGGAGTGATTCCGCAACAGTCTTTGCTACGAGTGTGAAATCCGCGACAAGCGAGGTCGGTTTTAAGTCCGGGTCATCCTGACCGAACGGGACGAAAAAGTAGTGTTTCCGGTTCAGCAATTCCCCGATATTTTTCGCCGAGGCAGATAAGCCATCGTTCGTTGCAATACAGAGTATGACCGGTTTTCCGCCGCGCAGATGGGATTTCACTGCCATCGTCACCGTATTATCCGTCATCCCGCACGCAAGCTTTGCCAGAAGATTCCCCGTACACGGACAGACGACCAGTGCATCGGTCAGATTTTTCGGGCCGATTGGTTCGGCGTCTGCGATACTTGATATGAGCTTTCCGTCGCCCATGACCGACAAGGTTTCGAGGAACTGTTCGGGTGTACCGAATCGGGAGCGGATCGAAGCAAAGTGTTCCGAGACGATCGGAAGCAGTGACGCGCCCTCTGTGAGACAAGCCTGTGCGGCGGCAAATGCTTTCTGTGCGCTGCAAAACGATCCGCACATCGCAAATCCCAGCCGGCAGCCCTCTAAGATCCGTTCAGACATCTGACGCACCTCCTGTCATTTCCCATTCTGCCAGCATTTCACGCACGGTTTCTGCGACAATTTCGCCTGCCGTCACAGGCGCTGCTTTGCCGGGTAAGGACAATGCCCAGATCGCCTGTACGCCGAGTGCGGAAGCCGCCTCAAAGTCAACGCCCTATGACGCCGAGTTGCAGTCCGTTCGGAATGGCGATGCGATTTCCCATGTGACAGCATTCCCTTTCTTGCCGGTTTGGCGGACGGCACCCAGCCGTTCGAGAAGCTTCAATAACATCCGGATATCTCCCTCTGCGGCATGATTTTCCTGTGCGAGCATACGAACGGTGAATTCCCCTTTCGGCTGCGTTTCCAGCAGCGACAGATAATCCATTGGTGTTTCGAGCATCGTAAGTCCGAGCAGCGTCTTCGGCATCCGGTCAAGCTTTTCATAGATGCCGTGGAATTTTCTTCGGGGCTGATTGGATCTGATACGATATTCTTCTGTTTCAAGCCTTACAACACAGATCCGAAATCCTTCCAGACCAACCATTTCCCTCAGCCCATAAATCTCCCGCATTCCATGCATAACAGTCTCATGCTTCGGAGATTTGCGTTTCGACACAATCGCGCCATTTTCATCTACCGTACATAGCCATTTTGTTTCTGCAATCGGATATACGACCGTTACGGGACAGGCAGCAAGGAATGCTGTCAGTTTTTCCCTGAGCCGTCCGAGCGCACGCGTCTGGATTTCTACAACGCCGTCTTCTGTCACTGCGTCCGCAATATATCCTCCGACCGTCTGTTCGTGACAGGCAGGGTCAGGCGCAAAATAATATTTTAATACGATATGGATGGATTTCTCGTGCATCGTACCGATGCCTTTTCCGCCCATATCCATCTCCGCCGCTTTCTTCGCGCAGAGGAATCGTTCCTGTTCCATCGCATTTCCTCCATTCTATCACAAAAAAGCACGGTGCAGTCAAACACCGTGCTTTTTGAAAAGCCTTATATGTCCGAAGGATTACTCCTTGACACCGCCGGCAGCAACACCGCCGATGATGAACTTGGACAGAATCAGGTAGATGATAACAACCGGGATGATGGAGAGTGTGATTGCGGCGTAGTTTGCACCGAAATCAGGGTTTCTGTCGATTGCCAGAACCTTCTGGACCATCATCGGAACGGTCAGCTGGTTGGTTTTACCGGAAACGAGTACCAGCGACTGGTTGTAGTAGTCATTCCACTTCTGGATGAAAGCGAAGATTGCCTGAACAGCGAATGCCGGCTTCATCATCGGAATGGAAATCGTCAGGAAGGTACGGAACTCATTCGAGCCGTCAATACGCGCTGCTTCGATAATATCCAGCGGGAACGAGGACAGCATATACTGTCGCATGAAGAATACGATTGCGGGCGCAGCGATCGACGGCAGAATCAACGGAATGTAGCTGTCGAGGAGATCGAGGCTGACGAGCATCTTCATGAAACCTACGGCGGTAACCTGAGAAGGAACCATCATAACCGCAAGAATGAAGCTGAACATCGGGCCTTTTGCCTTGAAATCGTAAACAACCAGACCATATGCAGTCAGACCGGAGAAAAATACGGTCAGCGCACAGCAGGAACCTGCGATAATCAAGCTGTTAAACATACCGCGAATCGGGTGGAAGAACTGCGTATAAAGGTCATTCGTTTTGAGCGTATTGAGGTTCTTGAAGAAGTTTGCGCTCGGAATGAGAGATACGCCGTCAATGATCTGGGCATGGGTACGGGTTGCGTTGACCACGAGAATCCAGATCGGAAGCAGACAGACCAGAGTCAGGAGAATCAATGCAATGTAGATGAAGATCGACTTGACCAGAACCTTTGTCTGGAAGCTGGTGGAGTTTTCACCGGCATATGTTACCTTTTTGCTCATAAGCCCAATCCACCTCCTCTTGCCATCTTACGCTTATATTCCTTCATAGCAGCCTTTCTCTTCTTCTGAATCTCGATTGCATCCTTATCACGCTGGACATAGAAGACAAGCGCACCGAGGATTGCAGTGATGACAAAGAGGATAACGGAAGCTGCAGCAGAATAACCATAACTCGGGGACATATAGTCCTTATGGAACTTTTCGTAGATAAATACTGCAACAGTCTTGATGTAGTCATTCAGCGTAAAGCCGGTATGGAGCATATACGGAATATCGAACATCTGGAGACCACCGATCATAGAGGTCAGCAGTGTATAGACCATGATCGACTTCAGCAGCGGGAAGGTAACCTTCCAGAATGTCTGGCGGGAGTTCGCACCGTCGATCTCAGCCGCTTCAAACAGCGACTCGTTGATACCCTGAATACCGGACATCAGCATGATCATCGTATTACCGAACCACATCCAGACCTGAATGAACATAACGAGGATTCGGGAGGAAATATCTGTCGAAATGAACTTAAAGTTCTCTTCGAGAATACCCCATTCCATCAGGAGCATATTCGCGACCGAATACTCGGAGTCACCGAACAGGGAAAGGAACAGACCTGCAACAGATGCAGCTGTGATGATGTTCGGCATATACATTACGACTTTAAAGAAGCCCTTTCCCGGCATCTTGACACGCAGATCGGTAAACCAGACTGCGAGCAGGAGGGAGAGGCAGATCTGGGGGATAAAGTTACCAACCCAGATAAGGACTGTATTCTTAAAACAGAGTACAAATTCCTCGTTGATTGCAATTTCCTTAAAGGAAGTGCTTCTAGCTCCGAAGAGGATCGTTTTAAAGTTTGCGAAGCCCATGAAATCGTCAATGGTTGTCGGAGTAGAAACCTTCGTCGGAGAGCCGTTGCCATAGAATGCGAGAATAAACGTCTGGATCAAAGGCCAGAGCATGAAAATGAAGTATACGATAAAGAACGGCGCCGTGAAAATATAGCCGTACTTCGCGTAACTTACGGACTTAATCCGCTTTTGTGCAGACGTAGCCATTCAGTACACCCTTTCAAGATAAAATTATAACAATCGACGGACATGATAAAATATACGCCTATAGGGCACGAAGCCCTATAGGCACATATTTATGTTTGCTTTTCAGGCATTATTCAATTGGTTTGTTTCTCCAAATGTCTGAATGTCCGTAAGGATTGCGAGATTACTCGACTTCGATACCCTCAACGTCAGCAGCAACGGACTTCTTGAACTCGTTGATCATAGAATCAACATCAGCGATATCGCCGTTGACATACTTGTTAACTGCATCATTGAAGTCGCCCTTGATAACAGAGTCGTACTTCGTGATCTTGCCGTCCATGTCGATGAGACCAGCTGCCTCGTAGAGAACAGCGAACTGATCCTCGCCGCCGAGCAGCGGGTTCTTGTTCTTGCCGTCGTCAACGATCTTCTTCATAACGGTCGGGTTGTTAACGAACTCGGACTTGAAGAGAGCGTACTCTTCCATGGACTCCTCGTTAACGGTGAAGTACTCAACGAAATCGTGAGCCAGAGTGCCGGTGTTGCACTTCGGAGAAACTGCCAGCCAGGAACCGCCCCATGCATAAGAGGAAGGACCGGTGCAGATGTTCCACTTGCCGTAAACATCAGGATTTACAGGATTGCCCTCTTCATCCACACCGCCGGAAGCGTTGGACAGCATAGAGCCAGCGCCGAGGCACCATGTGCAGAAGAAGTAACCCATGGTCTTGCCATCCTGGCCGATCTGGTACCAAGAACCATCCTCTGCCCACTGAGCAACGTTGGTTACATAGCCCTTATCGGACCAGCGCTTTGCCAGTTCAGCATAGTCCTTGCAGTAGTCATCAACAACGAGCTTGTTGTCAACAACCCATGCGTTGTCCTTGTTGTACTGGTAAACCTGCCACATACCACCGAGGGTGTCAGCCATAGCAACGCCCTTAGCAGCAGCGGTCTCAGCGGTCTTCTCGAAGGTTGCCCAGTCCTTACAGAGAGCCTGCATCTCATCGCGGGTCTTTGCGCCCAGGATGGTCTCTGCGAGGTCAGTTCTGTAAACATAAGCACCAGGAGTTGCCTGCCAAGAAGCAGCCTTCAGAACGCCAGCCTCGTTGGTACCGATGGAAACGGTGTAATCATAGCAGCCGTCGAAATCAGCCTCAGTGAAGCCGAGGTCGGACAGCGGTGCGCAGTATTCGTCATTGTTGATGTAGTCAAGAATCCAGTCAGCTTCGAGAATGAAGAGGTCAACATCCTCGCCGCCTGCGAAGTAAGTGCTGTACTGCTCGCGAGCTTCCTGACCCTTGGAACCTACGTTGACATACTTTACGTTGTCATCGCCGAAGTTCTCGATCATCTTGTTGATGTCGTCACCGGTCCAGCAGAGAACGGTCAGAGTCGGATCGGAATCCTCGAACTTGATTGCCGGAGCTGCATCCTCAGCAGGAGTGGTCTCCTCAGTGTCAGCATCGTCATCAGCCGGAGCTGCAGTGGTCTCAGCCGGAGCAGCGGTGGTTTCTGCGGGCTTGTTGCCAGCGTCGGTATCGTCGCCGCAGCCAACAAATGCAGTAGAAGCGATTGCAAGCATTGCAACCAGAGCAAGGGACTTCTTAAGCTTGTTCATGATAAGTTTCCTCCTTAATTTTGCTGCGAAAATTTTGCTGCGTTTCGCAGCTCTGATTTTGCCGTATTTTTATCGGCGTATTTTCGCTGCACAAAAAGCAGCTTTTCAGAGCACGGCAGTTTTTTCCGCCGGTCTTTTTTATGAACACAGACGTCTGCCTGAATCGGTCGGTGTCAGGCTTCCAAACCGTGCCAGACCGCCGTCTATGCTTTCACAATACAACTATACACGAATATTGCGCAAAAGTCAATGCGAAAAACCGTTTCGTCATTTTATTCATACGGGATGCACAATCACTTTTACTCTCTTGTGCATTTTTGTGTGCACAATTCATGTTTTATCTTTTTAATTTTTCAAAAATTGCGCTGTTTATTACAAAACGGTTACAAAATGAGCATAAATTTCGACCTTTTTTTAACCCCATTTCCCCCGAAAATACCCCTTAATTCCCTGAATTTGCACTAAGATTTTATAAAAACCCGCAAAAAAGACTTGCAATTTCCCAAAAATTGCGGTATGATAATTGCAAACGAAATTTACCTACGGAGGAACGCTATGGCACATTATCCTTTTTCCGACCGACCCGACCTGCTCGTATTCACCTGCTCCCATGTTCTTGACGGGGACGCGCCGGTGACGATGGTCTGTCACCACTTCAATGATAACGCCTGGGAATTTGTCTGTGACGGCGCACACACCGATGAAGAAGCGGTTGTTGTCAGCATCGCAGAGCTTTGTGCGCTGGATCCATCGCTCAATCTGCTTTGTGACCTGCCGGTTGGTGCTTGTGCCTTCCGGAAATCCAAGTCCCATGCATGGGAATACGGCAGAATCGACGGCGAGGATTTCTATGACGCTGCCGCAACGCGAATGAATTAAAGATGACGAATATGAAAGGGGAAAACCCCTTTCCGTTACCCATCCCCCTCTATTGGCGTGCAAGGACGATAAAAATGGTTGAAAAAAATATGCGTGCAGATGATTTTTGATCTGTATGGGGCGCGGTTTGTGTTGGTAAGTGCGTTCTGGTAAGGTGTGGCATAAGAGAGGTGGGGATGAGTTGGAAGGGGGTACAATGGGGAAACCCTGATGGGGAGGAGAGAATGCGCGGGAGCGCTCTTTCCTCCCCTATGGGTGTCCCCCTTGGTTATTTTCACGAATAAAAAAGAAAGGAAACAACCAAGGGCAAGAGGGAGTGTTCGAGCGCGGCTCTCACGTCTCCCC
>JAFXIC010000013.1 GCA_017533485.1 Oscillospiraceae bacterium | reverse complement strand
TTTTTGGTCTATCATCTATTTTGTACAACAGAGATGGTGCGGGTGACAGGAATCGAACCCTCGGCACACGGATTTGGAGTCCGTTGCTCTACCTGCTGAGCTATACCCCTAAGGCTTTATTATTATAGCACACTTGAAATGATTTGTCAAGAGGAAATTTAAAAAATTTTGAGTATTGAGAAAAAGGGTGTAAAAACGGCCTGGATTCAGAGGGTTTGAGTGACGGGAACGGTATCGCGTGCATAGAATATTCCGATCCGAAGCATTCAGGGCAACGGAAATTGAATTGTTGGAGGTAACTATGCCAAGAGAATATTTTTTAGGCGGAAGCACATCAAACGGATATCGTACAGCATTTTTTGAAGAGCAGAAGGGGAAATATGGATATTATCTGAAAGGTGGTCCGGGAACAGGAAAATCAACGATCCTGAAAACGATCGCCGCAGAGTTCAGAGAAGAGTCTGTTTCGATTTACCATTGTTCATCCGACCCGTCATCATTAGATGCCGTAGTATTGGAGGAACGAGGCGTGTTTATCGTTGATGCGACAGCTCCGCATGAGCAAAACATTGCTTTGCCATATATCACAGGGGAGCATATTGATTTGGCTGCGTGTTTAAACAGCAAACTGCTCCAGGCGAATTATGAATCTGTTCTAGGATTCCATACAGAGAATCTTGCCGCACATCAAAAAGCACGCAGAGGGTTGGTTGGAATTTCCGCAATGCAGGATACTGTCTGGGATATCGGAAAGAAAGCATTGTTATCGGAAAAGCTTATGGCATATGCCAGACGGCTGGCAAAGCGGGTGCTTGCGACTGTGAAAACCAATCCTTCGGAAGGCAGGATTATGGAGCGTCAGACTGCAGCATTAACCCCCGATGGATGGCTGACTTTTGTTCCGGAAGGCTATGATACGATCGTGCTGGAGGATAGCTTGGGATGTGCGGCGTCAGTGCTCCTTGCGTTGTTTTCAGAAGTATCGGCGGCACAAGGGATATGCTGTGAAGTAACGCGTGCAACCGCACAGACAGATGCACCGATTTTACATCTGGTCATCCCGGATTTAAAGGTGATGCTTTTAACGGTGACACCGTTTGCACCATGTAATCTTACACCGACCAATCTGATCCGGATGCAGCGATTTTATGACGCTGAACAATTAAAGTCAAAGCGAAACCTGATAAAATTCTGTGTAAAGAACGCGGAGTCTATGCGTGCGTATACGCAGTCACAGCTCAAAGAGGCGTTATCGCTACATGACGCGCTGGAAGAATATTATATTTCGGCACAAAACCGGAAAAAGCTGAATGCCAGATCAAATGCACTGATCGCAGAATTACGGCAGAAATCATAAAAGCTTGAGCGAATTGAAATTTCGGTCGCAATCCTTTTCAATTGTGCGCAGAATGTTTTGTGCATCTCTACAAATATTTTGTTATAAAAGAGAAACAATATCGAAAACTCTTGCAAAATTATGTGTAATATGCTATAATTATTTTAAGAAAGCAGGGTGCGAATATGGGAGGAGGGGATTCCGATGCAGCAGTATATCAGACCTGAAATTCAGATCAGTGAATTTGACCAGACCGATATCATCACCACAAGTGACGCATTGCCGTTTGACAATACCCATTTTGCAGGTGATGAGGAGACGCCGATTTTCATGATTGGTGAATGATGGAACGATAAGCGTTATGAAAAACAGCGTGTTCGCGAAAGAGAACGCGCTGTTTTTTTGGCATTTCACATCGAGTCAAAGATGAAGGATGGGATACGGAAAGAAATCATGCAAGATTGACAAAAATCTGATTCGCGATTGACACTTTACACAATTTGTGGTATACTTTTTTGTGGAGAACCGAGAAAGAAGAGAGGTAGGTCTGCCGTATGAATATTTGGCATAATATCAGTCCGAAACGGATTACACCGAATGATTTTGTGGCTGTTGTTGAGATTCCGAAGGGCAGCAAAAATAAGTATGAACTGGATAAAGAAACCGGATTCATTCAGCTCGATCGAATTCTTCATACATCAACACATTATCCGGCAAATTATGGATTGATTCCGCGAACTTATGCGGATGACAATGACCCGTTAGATGTGCTGGTGCTGTGTTCGGAAGCATTGCTTCCGATGACGCTGGTGCGCTGTTATCCAATCGGCGTGATACGAATGATGGATCAGGGGAGACGTGATGATAAGATTATCGCCATTCCGTTTGATGATCCGAATTATAATTCCTATCATGATATTGACGAATTACCGGCTCATATCGTACAGGAGATGATGCATTTCTTTTCCGTATATAAGGAGCTTGAGCATAAATTGACTGCTGTTGATGAATTTGGAGATGCCAATACCGCGAGAGAGATTATAGCAGCGGATATTGATCGGTATATCGAACATTTCTGTAAATAACTGTACCCAAACAGAGCGGGGAAGCTTTGTTGAATAAAGCAAACAGACAGAAACAAAAATGTGGAGGATGTTCAGTTATGACACTAGCAGCAAGCGATACACTTTATCGCAAGAACAAGAGCGTAGCACCCCTTGGTATCATTGCGATGCCCGGTTCGGAGCAGCTCGCCGAGAAAATCAACCGTTATCTTGTACAGTGGGCAAACGACAACGGCATTCCGGACACTGATTATATGATCGAGTGTGAATGTCCGCGTTTTGCATCCGGTGATGGCAAGGGACTGATTAAATCGACGATCCGCGGAAAGGATCTGTTTATTGTCATTGACGTCGGAAATTACAGTTGTACGTACAAAATGTTTGACCGAGTGAATTCGATGTCGCCGGACGATCATTATCAGGACTTAAAGCGTATTATCCAGGCAGCATCCGGTAAAGCGCATCGCTTGAATGTTGTCATGCCGATTCTTTACGGCGGAAGACAGCACCGCAGAAATTACCGCGAATCTCTTGACTGTGCTTGTGCATTGCAGGAGCTGGAAGCAATGGGTGTAGAGAATATCATCACCTTTGACGCCCATGACCCGCGTGTCAGCAACGCAGTGCCGTTGATGGGTATTGACAATGTCATTCCTTCATATCAGGTTTTGAAGACAATGCTGCGCTGTATGCCGGATCTCGATATTACACCCGATAATTTCATGGTAATTTCCCCGGATGAGGGCGCGCTCGGCAGAAATATGTATTATGCAACAATGCTTGGCGTGAATCTGGGTATGTTCTATAAGCGGCGTGATTATTCCAAGATTGTTGAAGGAAAGAACCCGATTGTCGCACATGAATATCTTGGTAATCCGGTAGACGGTAAGACTGTATTTGTCGCGGATGATATTATTGCATCCGGTGAGTCGATGCTGGATCTTGCACGCAGCCTGAAAGAAAAAAATGCGTCGCGTATTCTCGCGTATGCAACCTACGGTCTGTTCACACATGGTCTTGAAAAGTTCGATAAGGCATATGAAGAGGGCGTTCTGGATGCTGTATTCGGCACGAATCTTACCTATCGGAATCCTGAGCTTCTGGAGCGTGAGTGGTTCCATGAGGTTGATGTATCGAAGTATGCAGCATATTTCATCGCGTCTATCAACCATGATGTATCCATCAGCACTGTGATTGATCCCCATGAGAAAATCCATGCGCTGCTTGCGAAGCGTCATGACGAAAAAGTCAGCGGCTAAATAAAAAATGACAAGGGATAATCAGGGAAAACACCGATTATCCCTTGATTTTTTGTCTGCTTTATGATATGATGAACGATATCAAGATACAATGAGGTGGAGCTGTGAAAACAGATAAACATATTTATCCGTCGGTACATCGCGGAATTGTGCGTGCGGCAATGCAACTGCTGGAATTTGAGGAGCATCCGTCCGCCAATTATTTTTATGTATCCGATCTGGAAACGCTGGTAGAAGAAGCTGCGGCACCCGACAGGATTGGTGATCGCCATCAGGGACGGGGACTGCACTATTATCTTGCATCTGATCCCAACGGAATGCCGAAACCGCTGAAATCTGACCGCTATTGCAACGGCAGGAATATGCTTTCGCCGTCACCGCGGACGGTTCTGAACGGGGAATATGAAGCAGCAGTTATGCTGAAAAATGCCGGTTATCGGGATGCTGCGATGCGGAGTCTATCACGGGCGATCCATATGCTTGCGGATATTTGCTGTCCGCCGCATACAACCGGACTGACATATTTTTCTCGTTATGCGATGCAGCATAAACGCTATGAAGCACAGGCGGCACAATTATTCTGGGGCGAATCCATTTCGGTTGATGAAGAAGCCGTCACAAAGCGATGGGCAGAATCCGCAGCAGGAGAAATCCCCGAAGCAGTATTCCGAAGTGCACTGATTCCGGAGGAGCTTGCCGAGCATTGGGATACCGATTCTCCGCATCCGCTTGACAGATTGCTGAATGCGCTGGCCAAAGAGAGTGCGAAGGAGCTTCCGGCTGTTCTGTCGGAGGATGATGATGTGCGGGCGGTGTCGATTCGGAAACAGCTGACAACTGCAATTCGAAATGCTGCGGCATTGCTTGCGGTGTATGCCTATCATATGCAGTTTTGTGCTTTGGGATGTTTATGTGAAAACAGACCGTATTATCTGAGTGTAATTGGTCAGAAACCGATTCTCAAAGAGCCGCTGTATCTTCATCTGGAAGCGAGCGGAGAAGCAAGATTTTGTACGATGGACGGAAGATATCTGGCGGTTACAAGACTTGGTCAGGTTGTTCTGACCTCGCAGACACAGGGAAAAATCATCTCCTATCGTATTGGTTCGGAAAATACAACGGTACTCTATGTAGATGGAGACCAGAATCGTCTGATTGGAAAAAGCGGAAATCGTCTGCATTGCTATGACCGAAGATTTTATTCGGAAGTAACGTGTGAACTGTCATGCAATCTATGGTTTTCGGAAGATTTCGAATATTTTGACGGAGAGAGGACGTAAGCTCGATGCATTTTGTGGATGCAAAAGGAATCCTGTCCGCACAAAACGGAATGAATCTTTACCGCGGCTGTACGCATGGCTGTATTTACTGCGACAGCCGAAGCAAGTGCTATGGGTTTACCCATGATTTTGAAGATATCGAAGTGAAGCGGAATGCGCCGACGCTCTTACGTGCCGCACTGAAATCGAAACGTCGACGGTGTATGATTGGAACCGGTTCGATGTGTGACCCGTATATGCATTGTGAAGATACGTTAAAGCTGACGCGTTCCTGCCTGGAGATAATCGCAGCGCATGGGTTCGGGCTTGCAATCCAGACGAAATCTGCACGTATTTTACGGGATCTGGATTTGCTGAAAGAAATTCATGCGCAGTCGAAATGTGTGGTACAGATGACTCTGACGACATATGATGAAAACCTGTGTCGGATTCTCGAACCGAATGTCAGCACAACGTCAGAACGGATAGAAGCACTGCATATTCTTCGTGAAAACGGTATCCCGACCGTTGTGTGGATGACGCCGATTCTTCCGTATCTGAATGATACAAGGGAAAATATAGATGGGCTCTTAAAGGAATGTATTGCTGCGGATGTGAAGGCGATTTTATCTTTTGGCATGGGACTGACCTTACGGGAGGGGAATCGCGAGTATTATTATGCTGCACTCGATCGGTTCTTTCCGGGTCTGAAACAGCGGTATCATCGGGAATTTGGGAATGCATATGAGGTACTGAGTCCGAAATCAAATGAACTGATGCATCGATTCAAGGCGACTTGTGCCGAACAAGGGATTGAAACAGATGTATCCGCGATATTTGCATATTTAAGAGAGTTTCCCGATCCTGACGATCAGCTTCGGTTATTCGGATAATATTCCGGAATTTTGTCACATCGGTCAAGCCTTTGCGCATATAGTATTCGGAAAGGCGGTGGCATATATGCTGGGGATACTTTCCGGATTATTTGCAAAGATGACATTGTTTCTGCTTCACGTAGACCATACTGCGGCATTTCCGCAGCCTCTTTCGAAGGAGGAGGAACAGGAAGCATTGAAACGGCTTGCGGAAGGGGATGCAGAAGCGCGCCAGCTACTGATTTCACGAAATTTGCGGCTGGTAGCACATATGACAAAGAAATTCTATACACCGGATCGTGAACAGGACGAATTGATTTCGATCGGAACATTGGGGCTGATGAAAGCGGTATCCTCATTTAATCCGGAAAAAGGCGCACGTTTTGCGACCTATGCCAGCCGATGCATTGAAAATGAGATATTGATGTACTATCGCTCACGAAAGAAGAGTGCGGGAGAGATATATTTTGATGAACCGCTCGAATATGATAAGGACGGGAATTCTCTGACGCTGATGGATATTATCAGCGATGATATCAGTCTCGTCGATCAGGTGGAACAGTCGATTCAGGAAAAACAGCTTTATGAATATCTCCGGACAAAGCTTTCGAAGCGTGAGTGGACGGTCATTGTCCATCGTTACGGCTTATACGGGAGAACCGCACAAACACAGCGTGAGGTTGCGGATACACTCGGAATCAGCCGTTCGTATGTGTCACGGATTGAAAAACGCGCTTTGCATATTCTGCGGATGGCTTACGAAACGGTTGACAATGCATCAGGAATGTGATAAAATGAGAGTAACACCGCACATAGATTGTGCGGTGTCATTATCAAAAGTGGATGAAGGTGATAGGATGAGAAAAAAGCGATTGACAGCTGTAATGCTTTCGGTCTCCCTGACACTGCCGCTGATGGGGTGTGAGGAAGTTATCCGGGAGGGACTCTCCGATTTTTTGAACATAGAGATTCCGGATGATGAAGAAGCGGAACGTGAAGAATTTGATGTTCCGCACTATGATTTTGAATTGCTGCAAGCGCCGATTGACGGAATGACAGATATCTGGACGCAATATGGTCATGATGCATTGATGGAGAGTCATATTGAATATTTGCTCGATCAGTTCAATGTGATCTGTGAAACCTATCTCCAAAAGGAAATGGAATATTACGAAGACTGGAATCATGCGGAAAAAGAAGCGATATACCAAGCCGCTTATCAGGATTATTACGTTGCCGCGGATATGCTCGGCTGGGCATTTACAAACGGTGCGCATAAATCAGTGTACCAATCGCTGTTTGAACCATATTCCGATGAAGCGAACGCAGATTATTATTTATCATACAATCTCAGCCGAATTAAAATGAGCGCAAAGAAATACAGTACCGAATCTCAGGAAACGCTGGATGATTATTATGATATTGCTTATAAAGAACCGGAAGCATTTGAAAGTGAGGAAACGCTCGAAGATACCAATCTGGAATGTGCACAGCTTTATCTCGATACGATCGGTCAGTATGATCTGAGTGATTGTCTTTATAGTTTTTATTCACGCGATTATGAAGCGGAGGATGTATCGGGGCTTTATCAGACAATTGCGGATGAAATCGCTCCGCTGTACCTCTATCATCTGCTTGCGCTCCAGGAGGCGCCGGCGTATGAGAAGCTGGAAACCGAAGAATTTGTGGTAGATGAGAATCCGTTTGAAACGGTATGGAAATACGGAAGTCAGCTGAGCGAACCGATTCAGGAATCAGCCGATAAGCTCTGGAACGAATCGCTATATATGCTTGGAACCGAAGACAAGAGTTATGAGGGCGGATATACGGTAAGCTTTCCGACCAGACAATCCGCAATGATCTATCTTTATACCGAAGGCGATTACTATGACCTGATGGGTGCGATTCACGAATTCGGGCATTTTCACTGCGATTGGCGTGATCAGACGCCGCTTTACTGCCAGCAAAACTGTATTGACTTGGCCGAAATCCAATCGCAGGGAATGCAGATGCTGTTCACACAGTTTTATAATGATCTGTACGGTGAAAATGCCGAGTTTATGCGTAATTTTACTTTACTGGACTTACTGGAATCCGTAGTATCGGGATTTGCGGTCGGAGAATTTGAATACCGGGTGATGCGGGACTATGACCAAATGACCGCAGAAAAAGTTGTTGCGCTGTTTGAAGAAATTGCGGACGAGTGTTATCTTGATTATGAGCTGTATGAGATATCCCATCTGTATGAGCAGCCGGGATATTATATCAGTTACGGTGTCTCTGCATTGGCAGCCTTGCAGATCTACGCGAAAATGCAGCATTCGCCGGAAGAAGCCCAGGAGATGTATGATGCGCTGAGTGCAATTTCATCGGTCACAGGAGAGTATACACTCTGTGCGGCACTGGAAGAATGTGGATTCGAAGATTTGTTTGATGCGGATGCGATGAAAGATATCATTGCGGTGCTTCCGAGCGATTCGGAATCGGATACTGAATAATAAAATGCACGCCATATTTTCGTATGGCGTGCATTTTTGTGTTTAAGAGTTTTTGGATTCTTCGTAGATTGCCCAGAGATGTTTGGAAAGGATTGAGCGGAACATCGGGCTTTCAACATAAAAGGGAGCAGGATATTCCGGATCCGGTTCTGTGTGCGGCAGCTTTGGCGTGTCACAAAGAACAAGGATTTTCGTATGATTCTGAACAATCTGCTGTAAATCCGTAAGACAAGATCCGGATTCGCTGTTGAGTGCAGATTGCCTGATAAAGAGAATACGGTAGGCTTCGTTCCGGTCAATTGCGTCTTTCAGCAAAATCTTGAGCGCATCGAAATCCGATTCCCAGTCGCTCTGCATTCCGGCTTCTGCGAGCATTTCAGAAATGGCATTGCCGGAGGTCTGGACTTTGTCATAAATCATCGCGTGCTTGCCGTAGAAATGGACTTGCGGGAAGATGCACTCTCCATTTTTTGAGGCAAAACGGAACGGAATCCGAACGGTTGCGATACTGACATGATCGGGTTTTCGTTCGAATGTCAGCGAGCCGTTCATAAGCGCGATCAGTTTTTTGTTGATATGCATGACCATGTTAGGCTGTGAAGAATCGGCAAACATAGAGCGTTCGATCGGGTTTGCGTTTTTCGGCGTTTTCAGCGGTTCACAAAGATTGCCTTGTTGATTCTCGGTTTCCTGATTGCCGAATGTTGTGATCGAGAATTCGTACATACCGATTTGTTTTTCGGGGAGATGCTTGGACTGTGAGACTGAGAAGAGGATTCGTGTCTGATCCGGAACGGAATGGACCAGCTGATAGAATACACTCTCCAGGAGCTGGATCAAACGAGAAGAATCACAGTAAATATTCTCATTCATCACATGGCTGGTATAAGCGAATAGTTTCAGTTGTTTTTGTGCGAGTGTTTCGGCAGTCTGCGCTTTGAGCTTTTGTATCAGCTTGGGAAGGGAGGTAAGCTCACTGAGAAGGACAAGCTGATTATTTTCGAGCAGCAGTAAATCGCGCGAAGAATCAATCATTTTCTGTACAAGTTCAAAGGAGTTGCTGAGGGCAGAGAATTCTTTTTGGGTGTGTTCTGTCTGCGGTGTCATGCCATGAAGCTTATCGAATACGCCGACAATCTGGTTAAACGAAAGCTTCACATCCGACAGCATATTGGAAAAAATGTGTGTGCGGCGGATACGGGCTTGTTCGGCAATCCGAAGCGTATCCTGAAGCTTATTGCGCGCCAGTTCGATTTTGCGAAGATTATCGTTATGTTCGCGTACCTTGTCATTGATATCTTCGATATAGGTCATCAGGAAGGGCTTTCCGTTTTCATCGCGGAAGAATTTTGCAACAAGATTGACCCAGATATAATTACGCGAAGCATTGGCGTCGTAAAGGAATTGATGCTGAATTTTCGAGATGTTGTCGCGGGCTGCACGTAAGAGCTGAGGGTAGGAGAAAACTGTTTCAAATGCCTGACGATGACCGGGGTATACATTTTCATTTGTGAACTCGATGGCGAGCTGACTGAACGGCTTGGAGCCTTCAATCAGCACATAATCATTGTCCTGAATTTTGTAATGATAAATTTTGTCGGCATCAAGATCAATTTCTGCGATCCGAATATAGGAATCCTGAACAGATAGACCGAATTTTCTGCGGATAATGAGTTGCTGATGCTCTGCCTTGATGACAGCATCCCTACGTTGTTTTTCGTGTTCAATATCCGCCGCATAGGACATAGAACGGAGCTTGCCGGAGCCATCGACAGAAATATACATTTCGAGTCTGACCCATTTCCAGCCCTCAGAAGTTTTGTGACGGTATTCACAGAAAACTTCCTTTTGACCATTGAGGAAAGCACGCTGAACAGCATCGGGTAAAATCAGCTTTGCGACCTTCTTGATGTCATCCGGATGGCAATAGGGGATGAGGAGTTTTTCGAAGATGCGGGAGCAGTGGCAGGGTTCAATTTCCTGAACGACGTCATCCACAACACGCCAGCAGTAGAGCATCTGTGAGGAATAATCACATTCGATAAACCAGACGAAACGATGCTTGAGCAGTGTATAGAACTGGGAGAGGAGGGAATTCTGACGCTGCTGCGCTTCGAGTTCCTTGAGTTTTTGTTCGTGCACGTCCTGAACAGCGTAAACTGCTTCAGTAGGAATTCCGTTCTGATCGGGATTGCTGAGAATGATGACGGATCTTGTCCATTTGGCAGTCGGTTTGGATTCCAGCCCTTTTTTCGGAGAGATTCTGAGGTATTCGAGGGTAATGCGGTTTCCGTTTTCAGGGATGGGATGTTGATAGCGAGAGAGATCGGAAAAACCGCGGAGCATCTCAACATGATTGGGATGAACGAGATTGAGAAGCTGGTTGGAGATATCCGAAAAATCATAGATCTTATCGTAAGAGAAAAGTTTTGAGAGGCTCGGATGGAGTGCACAGATGACAGCTTTTCGAGTGACAAGGTCAATGTGGAACATCAGGCGGAAGATATCGGAAACGCTGGACACAATATATCGGTTACGGAGTGCGAGCGTTTTGAGATCACGCTGATATTGTTCTGTGCGTTCGAGTTCGAGTCTTTCATTATTGATATCTTTTCCGAGGAAAAGAACAGTACTCTCGTCTACATAGAACAGGGAGAATTTCGCCCAGCTGTAAAGGGAGTCGTGCTGCCGGAGAACAGATACCTCGACAACAGGCTGTTCTTTTACGAAATTCAGGATATTTTCTTTTGTAAATGTCGCAAGGAATTCTTCCTTGTCTGTTGGATGGACATAGTATTCGGCACAAATCGCCAGCAAATCCTGGAGGGTTTTGAAGTTGGCGTGTGCGGATAGCATCGCGTGCTGTGCACAGATCACATCCGTTTCCATCGAGGGGATTGAAACCTGAATGACAGCAAAATAGGTGCTTTCGAGAAGCCGCATGGTTGAAGCAGAAATCCCCTTCGGCGGATTGGAATTCCGGTTCTCAGTCACAGAGAGCAGTACGATATTCTTTTCCGTATGCAGCAGCGGTGCGGTACAGACAACAAGCGTCTGGTTATCAGAAAGAGAAATGATTTTACTTTGGGGTAGTAAGGAATCGTTTGCAGCAGTCAGAAGATTCCTGATCTCATCGTTTTCCAGAATGGATTCCGACGTAAATAAATCGGTATGTGAAAAATAGTCTTTTGCAGCAGCATTTTGTTCAATGATTGTCATAGTATCGACTGAAATCACCAGGACAGGATCTTTTCTGTCATTCAATAAAGCGCGGTCAGCAGTTGCATCCAACATATTACCCCTCCATTCGACAATTCTTACAAAAAGTTTCAGATATATCCTTTATTATAACAAATCAGTCGAAAAATGTCAATTGCTTTTCGACTGATTCTTCTAATTTTTCTATGATAATTGGTCAGCTTTCCGAATCATGGCGAGAAGGTCTTCGGGTGTTTGTGCGAAGGACTGTGCACCGTGCGCAATGAGAAAATCCTTTGTACGAAAGCCCCAGAGTACGCTGATACAGGGAATATCGGCATTCTGGGCGGTCTGGATATCGACTTCAGAATCGCCGATATAGAGCGTGTTTTCCGCGTCAGCACCCAGCTGTTTCATTGCCGTCAGAACCGAATCCGGCGCAGGCTTTGGTGAAACGGTATCGGATTGTCCGATTGCGATTGAAACAGTCTCCGGAAAATAGGTCTTGCAAAGTGCCTTCACCTGGGCATCGGGCTTGTTGGATACCACACCGATTGCACAGCCATCCTCATGGAGTGCGGAAAGCAGCGGGATTATCCCGCGATAGGGTGCCGTCTGTTCATTGCAGTGTTTGGCATAATGTATGCGCATTTCGGCTTCGATCCTATGGAATTCGGGATGCAGCAGCCCGTTCGGGATCGCACGTTCTATGAGTTTGGTAAGTCCGTTTCCAACAAAACATTTGACGGCGTCCGTGTCGTGGCAGGGGAGATTATGGGCTTTTAGTATGATATTCAGGCTGTCACGTAAATCGGAAATGGTATCGAGGAGTGTACCGTCTAAATCGAACAGAATAGTGACAGGATATTTCATAAACAGCCGCCTTTCGTTGTGAATGTGCGAAATATACGTATTTTCGATTGTTTCATGTGGAACAATCCATGCTTGCAGGGCTGAAATGAGAACCCTGCGAGAGATTTTCGCGATACATTCTCCGGTCAATTGTGTGAAGAATGAGATCACGTTGGGGAATCCAGTCGGGTGCAGCAAGTAATTCACGCAGACAGTTTCCGGTCAGCCTGTGTATGGTGATATCGGGAGAGAGACGTAATACACAGTCAAGTGCCCATTCTATATAGGTCTGCATAGAAATCGGCGTGAAATCGCCATTTCGATACCATTCTTCGAGTCGCGTGCCCTTCATGACGAAGAGGCTATGGATTTTGATGCCGTCGATTTTGAGCTGATTGAGAAGATCAATAGTATGACGGATGTCATCCAGTGTTTCTCCAGGAAGTCCAAGGATGATATGTACAATGACGGGCAGTCCGTGTGCTTTCAGAATGCTGACGGCTTCCCGAAAACACTGCAGGTCATATCCTCGGTTGATTCGTCGGGCGGTATTGTCATTTGCGGTCTGGAGTCCCAGCTCTACCCATATCTCGTAGCGATCCTGATAGGAAGCGAGTAATTCTGCCACCGGTTCTGAAATACAGTCCGGTCTGGTACCGATATCGAGAATCCGGATTCGGTCGTCTATGAGTGCAGCGTCATAGCGTTCTTTGAGTACTTCAACAGGTGCATAGGTGTTCGTAAAGTTCTGAAAATATAAAATCCATTTGGAATCGGGGGCGGCGTGCTCCAGCGCGACTTCAACCTGACGGCGAATCGAAAGGGAAGCGTCAAGCTGTTCCCCCGCACCGCGTTCTCCGCAGAAGGCACAGCCGCCGTGTCCGCAGGTACCGTCGCGGTTTGGGCAGGTAAATCCGCCGTCAACACAGATTTTTCGGATGCGCTGACCATATTGATCCTGTAATGTCTGACTGATGGTATTATAGCGATGTTTCATTCCGATACTCCTTGATCGCAGAAAAAATTGTTTCCGCAATGATTTTCTGGCCTTCGGTATTTGGATGCGGATCAATTGTCCAGATATTTCTGGGTTCAATTTCACCGAGAATGGGGGCTTCTCCGCATTGCGCAAACGGTTCGGCGATATCAACGAGATGAATATCATCATGCGCCGCAGCGAAATCAGAAAGAACCTGGTTACAGCGGGTAATCTGTTCTTCCGCATATTCACGCATAAGAACATCGGAGGAGGGGAGTGTTTCATCGGTCAGGTCAGCATATGGATTATAGATATTGAGTAAATATATGGGTGCTTCGTCAACAGTATTTCGTTCCCTGATCCATTGATACATCGTATCGAGATCGGCTTCGAGACGGTTCAGACCCTTGTCGATTTCCAGATCCAGCGTCTTTTTTGCAGCAGTCTGGCTTTCGGGGGTGCTGTTTTCCGAAAGAATATTCTGGATATATGTTTTGTAGGGGAATAAGAGATTGTTCGCGCCGATATAGATCACAATTTCGTCTGCGGCAGGGAGACGAATCGCTTTTCCGTCATAGAGTCGCTGTAATAAATCGCTGCAGTCATCGCCGCTGACTGCATAATTGCAGTCACGCCAATCGTTTTCATCGTGTGCATGAAGCATTTCTGTTAAGAAGGCAGAATATCGTTGTGTTTCAGGGGCATCGAGTCCGTATCCAGCTGAAATGGAGTCTCCGAGTGTCACAAGAATTTTTGTTTCAGGCTTCTGTTCGAGCGTCAGATCGGGCTGAGCAGCAATTTCTTCCTGACAGCCCGTTGCCAGAAGCAAAAGAGATGCAGTCAAAGCAGCGATTGATTTTTTCATAGTATTCCTCCATGTGTACCAAAAGACGGTCAGCAGCGCAGTGAAAGGGGATGTTCCACTGCATGAATCTGGTTTTATTATAACACAATCGGCTTATGTTTGCAATACTGTCTTGCAAACGCCGGTCAAATATGCTATAATGTATGCGAAAACCAAATTCACGAAAGTAAGGGTATCGCTTATGATATATTTGCTGGAAGACGATGAGAATATACGTGATTTAACCGTCTATGCACTCCAGAATTCAGGATTTCCCGTAAGGGGATTTCCGCTGCCGTCAGAGTTTCGTGCAGCAGTTGTGGAGGAGGTCCCGGACTTGGTGCTGCTGGATATCATGCTGCCGGAGGAAGACGGATTGTCTGTACTTCGCTGGCTTCGAAGCAACACACCGACAAAACAGCTGCCGATTATGATGCTTTCGGCGAAGGGTACAGAATTTGATAAGGTCACAGGTCTTGACAGCGGAGCGGATGATTATCTGGCGAAACCGTTTGGCGTGATGGAACTGATTTCGAGAGTACGAGCCTTGCTGCGCCGTACAGCCAAAGATTCAGAACCGGAATCCGAGCTTTCGATTGGCACCATACAATTGGATATCGTCCGGCATCGGGTAATGGTATCCGGAAATATGGTTGCACTGACAGTCAAAGAATTTGATTTGCTGGAGCTTCTGATGCGGAATCACGGGCTTGTGATGCGCCGCGAACAGATATTACAGTCTGTCTGGGGATATGATTTTATTGGTGAGTCGCGGACCGTGGATGTGCATATCCGAACGCTGCGTGCAAAGCTCGGCGAAGGAGGAGAGCTGATTGAAACGGTACGTGGTATCGGATATCGCATGAATGCGGAGCATGAAAGCATCTGACCGGTTGGAAATGAAAAATGCCTTTGTACGATATATGGTACAAAGGCATTTTGGATTAGTGGAGGGAAAGAAACTTGCTTTCCAGTTCATCGGCGGATGAAAACGTCTGAATTTCGGGTGCAATTTCCGATTCCGGATTCAATGCTATTGTTGTCAGCGTACAGGCTTCGTAATCCGCAGAATACTTTGTCCGGAGCTCTAGCTGATCCTGATTCCATGTATAAATTTCAAGTGATTGTATGGCAGGGGACTCGCTGATCCGCGCACATATCTTTTTTTCAGCGGGATGAACATTGGGGTTGAAGATATGGATTGGCTGCCGGTGAAATTGCGCAGTATCTGGGTTCCAGATCAATACGCCGTAGAGTACATTGGATGTGCCGAACTGAACGGGAACGACCAGATCGGGATTTCCGTCAAAATTAAAATCTTCCAGCCGGTACAGAAAATCCAGATTGTGGTCAATCGCTTCTGATAGATCAAGATGGAGAGACTGATAGTTACCGCCGGAAAGACGTACCGTGATGCCATCCGGACTGAATCTGTAATTGAAATAGGTCGGATAAGGCGTATCACCGTGCGCCTGCGGTTCATCGGCTGGAAGCGTTGTTTCGGAAATTGTGCTAGAAAGAATTGTCGTATCTGAAGCGGATACAGTGGCTTCGGTCAGCGAAGAAAGAGTATCGGGAGATGTTGTGGTGTTTTGCGAAGCAGTGTGCGTCATCGTGGTGATATCTGAAACAGATACGGACTGTGCGGATGTAGTATCGGAAAAAGTGTCGGTTGTATCCGGAACAGCATCGGAATCGGAACGGCAGGCGTTCAGGAGGGATGCGCTAAGCGTCAATATCAGAACCGGCAATACTTTTTTCATTGACGGCTCCTTTATTTGATGAAATAATCGCGGTAACGCATCAAAGTATCATGAATGCAGTCCCAGAGTGTGATGAAGCCGTCATGTTCTTCGAAAACTTTTCCGTGTGAATTGCCGTTATCAAATTTCATCTGAGAGAAATTGTTATCGAAGTGAGGGACAAAGGTTTTGGGGAATGCGGTCGGATCGGAGCAGCGCTTGCGGAGAGCATCGAGTGTGACGCGGCCAAGCCCCAGCTCCTGCTGCAATTCGAAAAACGCACGTAAAATCTTGTGATTATACTGCTGAGGGTTCTTTGCCCAGCGAGGAATACGATTGATTGCCTTTCCCCATTCGCCGGCAAAGGAACGATCAGTTTCCTGCTGCGGCTGATTGTGAATCGGCTGGCCATAAACCGGAGGGGGGACAGCGCGTCTTGCGGTACGGGGATTCTGTGCACCGGCAATCGGTTTCTGAGGGTTAGATTCATTGGAATCCTTGAGGCTGTCCGCGGCAGCAGAAAACGTCTCCGCAACAAATTTCTTGATTAAATCGGCAAGCACTTCATCCTGTGTTTTACCGGTCAGCTGGAGCGCAATATCAAACTTCGGGGCAAGTGCATCGTCAATCTGGAATTCAATCTTATGCATAATAACTCCTTTCGGTTTCACGGCGGTATGTTTCGGGTTGCTGATGTCAGTATAACATACAATTTAGTAAATGTCAAGTACTAATTTGCAAATTAGTACAATTTAGTGCTAATTAGAAAAGCACTGCCCCTCGGGTAAGGGACAGTGCTTTGTGTTTTAATCCGTGTTTTCACAGTTACAGATTGCGTGGGTCGGACAGACATCGCAGCAAACGCCGCAGCCCTGACATTTCTCATAATCAATGACAGCGTGCTGTTCAATCACCCTGATCGCATCGAATTCACATTTTTTCTCGCAAAGCCTGCATCCGATACAGCCCGATTCACAAACAAGCTTTGTTGCTTTTGCACTCGCTTTCGAGGAGCATCTGACATCAAAATGCTTTGTTGTGGGACGCAGTGAAATCAAACCGTTGGGGCAGACTTTGGCGCAGCTTCCACAGGCACGGCATAATCCTGGCTGAATATTGGCAATCCCGTCGATGATACGGATAGCATCATAATCACAGACGTTCATGCAGTCGCCAAGCCCGATACAGCCGTAAACACAGGCATTGCTGCCGGAAAAATAGTGTTTTGCGGATTCACAGGTCTGAATACCGTCGAACTGAAATAGTCTGTTGACTTTATCACAGGTTCCGCGGCAATGAACAACGGCAATCTCTGGCTTGAATTCCATAGCTGGTTTTCCGAGGATTTCCGCAATTTTTTCAGATGTTTCCGGGCCGCCGACCTTGCAGAGATTGGTTGCGGTATCGTGATTTACAACCGCTTCCGCATAATCAATACAGCCCGCATATCCACAGGCACCGCAGTTTGCATGGGGAAGTACATCATCAATTGCAGTAATACGGTCATCTGTTTTGACAGCAAAAAGCTTGCTGAAAAGCGTCAGTAGAATCGCAGCGAGTAATCCGAGTCCTGCAAACAGCAGAATCGGAAATCCATAAGTGTCAAACATATCCGTCACCTCCGATTAAGACATTCCCGAAAATGCGAGAAAGCTGAGTGACACGATAGAAGCCGCAATGAGCGTTGCGGGAATTCCCTTGAAAAATTCGGGAATATCTGAATTCTCCATCCGGGTACGAATTCCGGCAAAGATAATCAGCGCGAGCGTGAAGCCGATACCCGCACACCCTGCATACAGCAAAGCCTTGCCGTAGCCTTCGAGGAAGGTTGGCGCGTTCGAAAAATTATCAACATTGAGAATTGTAACGCCGAGTACCGCACAGTTTGTAGTAATCAGCGGCAGATAAACGCCAAGTGCTCTGTAAAGCGGCGGAATCATTTTTCGTAAGATTATTTCAACGAGCTGAACAAAGACGGCAATAATGAGGATAAACGCCATTGTCTGTAAATATGCAAGACCGCGCGGTGCCAGAACCAGCATATGAATCGGGTATGTAATAGCTGTGGAACAAAGCATTACGAAAATGACCGCAAGTCCCATGCCGATACTGGAGCTGATTTTTTTGGAAACTCCGAGAAACGGACAGCATCCCATGAATTTGGAGAGTACGAAGTTGTCTGTCAGAATGGCAGAGAGAACAATAGAAAATATACTCATTTTGAACATCCTCCCTGCGAAGCGGCACAAGTCTCGCTCATCGGACAACCCTGACAGCCAATGGTGCGCGGCGGTTTTTTGCGGGCGATTTTGGATACGATTGCGATGACGCAGCCGAGCACGAAGAATCCACCGGGCGACTGTGTGAGAATCGGGATTTCGAATCCCTTGGTCAGCGGAATCCCCATCCATGTTCCGGCACCGCCCAATTCACGGATAGAACCAACGAGGAAAAGTGCGAGCGTAAATCCGATCCCCATACCGGCAGCGTCAAGTGCGGAACGCCAGACATTATTTTTACAGGCGAAGATTTCCGCACGACCGAGAATGATGCAGTTGACGGTAATAAGGGAAAGGAATGTGCCGAGTGCGGTATAAAGGGCGGGAAGATATCCGTGCAGAAGAAATTGGATGAGCGTTACGAATCCTGCGATGATGACAATATATGCCGGAAGCTTGACGGATTTCGGGATTACTCTCCGTAAAGCGGAAATCACAATATTGGAACCCAGCAGTACAAATGTTGTTGCCAGACCCATTCCAATGGCATTTTTCGCTTCCTGTGTGGTTGCGAGTGCGGGGCACATTCCAAGCAAACCGACAAGATTCGGGTTTTCACGGATAATGCCCTTAGTAAATTCTTTTAGGCAGGATGTCTTAGTTGTCTTTGCCATGCAGAATTTCCTCCTTGTGGTTACAGTAGATATTGAGCGCGCGTGTTACAGCAGTATGAACACCATCGGATGATTTGGTTGCACCGGCTATGGCGTCGTAGGTTTCATTTACTTCCGATTGCCCGATGAATTGCGAGAGAAAAGCAGTCTCCTGAACTTTTTTGGATTGGGTAGGAGAATCGGAGATGGAAACGAATGAGATTGCAGAGACTTCTCCGTTTTCGTCTATACCAATCAGAAGATGCTGGCTGTTTTTTTCGTAGCCGCTTGTGGTGATATCAAAAATCGTTGTTCCATCCGGATTGGAGAAGAGTTGATTCACGCCGTCGAATTGGAGATCAAGCGTGGTATACTCCGCCTCACCGAAAGCATTGGCAAGGGAGTCCTGAATCGCCTGAGATTCGGCAGCCGCAATTTTATCTTTCGTGAGATGGTTGCCGAGTGCGAGCAACCCACAGACGGCACTGCAAATCAATGTCAGGACAATCGGGGCTTTGATGGTATCATTCATGGGATTTTGCCTCCTTACGGTGTGGCATCGCACCAAACGGCTTTGTTTTCGTCATACGGTCGAGATATGGTACAAGCAGGTTCATGAGAAGAATAGAGAACGAAACGCCTTCGGGATATCCACCGAACTGACGGATACAGAATGTCAGCGCACCGCATCCGATACCGAATAAGAGTTTACCGGACTTTGTAATCGGTGTTGTAACATAATCGGTTGCCATAAAGATTGCACCGAGGAGTAAACCGCCTGAGAGCACCTGATAGAGCGGATCGTTTCCGGCAAGAAATGTGCAGATTGCAAATGTACCGATAAAACCGATCGGCGCTGCCGGGGAAATGATGCCGCGCACCAGCAGATATACGCCGCCGAGGATGAGTGCTATCGCGCAGGTTTCTCCGATACATCCGGCAGTATTTCCAAGGAGTAAATCCAGATAGGAAGCCTCATTGGAAACGAGGGGTGTTGCGGAAGCGATTGCGTCACTATGCGGCATTCTCCAGGTTGTCATAGATTCCTGGAATGAAACGAGGAGAACGATACGCGCGACAATGGCAGGATTGGCAAAATTCTGTCCAAGGCCGCCGAAGAGCTGCTTTGTGACAACGATTGCAACAAAAGATCCGACAACAGCCTGCCAGAAGGGGATATCGACAGGCAGGTTCATACCAAGCAAAAGTCCTGTCACGGCGGCACTCAGATCTGTGATTGTCTGGGGGCGTTTCATCAGTATACGGCAGAGAAATTCGAAGAACATGGAAGAAAGAATGCAAACTGCAATGACCACAGCAGCACGGATTCCGAACGTCAGACATCCCACAACAGCAGCCGGCAGCAGTGCGATGAAGACACGCAGCATAATCTGCATGGTTGTCATCGGACGGCGTTCGTGAGGAGCTGGAGAAATATGAAGTTGTTTCATTCTTTGGATTCTCCCTTCTTCGCGCTGTCGAGCAGAAAATTTTTCGCAAGCAGCATAGATTCGGTCAGCGGACGTTTTGCCGGACAGACAAAGGAACAGCAGCCGCAGCTGATACAGAGATGAAGCCGGTATTCTTCGAGTGCGCCGCTGTCTTTTGCGCGGTATGCACGCTCCAGTTCCATCGGCATCAGATTCATCGGACAGGCATCCATGCATTTTCCGCAGCGGATACAGGCGGTAGGGATAATCTGTTTTGTCTTGGTGAATGCGAGTACAGCATTATGCTGCTTACAAAGAGGCATATCAGGGCTTGGAAGGGAAACGCCCATCATCGGTCCGCCGAGCATCAGCTGTTTGACTTGATCGGGATCGTATTGTGCATACGCAAGGATATCGCGGATAGAAGTGCCGATATGCACCATCAGATTACAGGGTCTTCCGACTGCATCTCCATCTACGGTCACACGTCTTTGCGTGAGTGGGATACCGGTTTGCGTGTATTGATATAAGAATGCGCAAGTGCTGACATTCAGAACCAGTACACCGACATCGGCTGTCAGCTTTCCTTCGGGAACAATTCTGCCTGTCGTATGATAGACGATGACCTTTTCGGCACCCTGCGGATACAGTGCGGGCAGTACGCGCACTTCAATATGTTCGAGATTGCGGCAGCAGTCCGCGAGTCGTTTGATTGCAGCCGGTTTATTCTCCTCGATTCCAATGCGGCAGGATTTAATATGAAGATGTTTCATCACGAGCTGTATTCCTTGAATGATGTCCTCAGGGAATTCCATTATCTGCCGACAGTCGGATGTGATAAATGGTTCGCACTCCGCAGCATTGATTACAAGTGTATCAATCGGCTGTTTTGCCGCAAGTTTAATATGCGTCGGGAAACCGGCACCACCAAGTCCGACACATCCGGACTCGCGTGCAGCAGCCACAAGATCTTCCTTTGAATGGATTTCAGGCGGAGCAAGGTCGGGGCAAAATGCCTGTTCACCGTCGGAAACGATGACAAGGCTGGGAATCAAAGAACCGTTTGGTGCGCGGAAATCGACAATTTCCGTGACGGTACCGGAAACACTGGAATGAATCGGGACGCTGAATTCACCGAGCGGCTCACCGATTTTTTGTCCGACTGTCACATAATCACCGATTTTTACGAGCGGTTTACAGGGTGCACCGATATGCATCTGCATAGGAATCTGAACTGATTTCGGTGTCGGAAACAGTTCGGTCAGATGGTCTTCGGTATGTTTTCTATGGGAAAGATGAACACCATTTAATCGTTTCATTTGTCAGGACCTTTCAAAAATTGGGATGATCGAATTGAACAATTCGAATACGGGAGATAGGGGAGAATCATCCGCAGGAGAGAAGCGGAAACAAATCCGGCAGTCAGACCGGCGGCAGTAAGAATCGGCAAGTAGGAGAAAACGGAGCCGCTTCCAAGAAACAGCGAAGCAGCAAGGATTTGTCCGAGGTTATGGAGAAAGCCGCCGATACAGCTCATAAGAACCAGAGAGCTGTTCATACGGTAAAGTATCAGCATTCCGAGCAATGATAAAAAACTGCCGCTGAGGGAGAGAATCCCTGCATAGAACCCGCGTGTTATCAGTGCAAAGCAGGCTTTTAACAGCACAATCGCGCTAGCTTCTGCCGTAGAAAGACAGAGCAGCGCGTACATGACAACAATGGAAGAAAGCCCAAGCCGGATTCCGACCGGTGTCGGAATCATGGATTCGAGAAAAGAAAAGGCAGCGGCAAGTGCAAGAAGAATGCTGTCCAGTGCCAGTCGTTTGGAGCGCATAGAAATTGCCACCTTTCGATTTGAATTCAGAGGACAGCATCCGGTATGGCTTTGTCATCATTTCCGACGATGACAATCATCAAGCGGTTCGGCAGACAGATAATACGCTGACCGACCGACCCTGCGGCACCGCTGTGGACGCAGAGCTGATTGCGGCATGGAGCAGCAATAATCGAAATTTTTCCGTCGGAAACCGTAAACTGATAATCGGGAGCAGCTGTCAGTGTAAGGGCTTCTTCGGGCTGAGAAAGCGGAATTTCGGCAATGATTTTCTGATCGAGTATAATTTGCGCACGAGTGCCGCGATTGCGATAAGGAATCAGACATAACAGTATGCTGGTGAGAAACAGAACGATAAGAATCAGAAAATCAGATTTTCGTGCAAACACAAGAGCTTTCGATTTCATTGATAAACCTCGAACCGAAGAGAATCACTCTGATAGATTTTGCCGTTTTGATCGACGGCGAGCACCGCATAGTCGGACGCAGAAAGATGGGAGGAAAGGGAAGCTGTTCCGCCGATAAAAATCAGTGTAGAAAGGAAATCAGCTTTCAGGCCATGATCTGTGAGTACTGTAACAGAAGCAAGATCGGACTCTGCGGGATAGCCTGTGGACAGGTCAAAAATATGGCCGTATTTTGTCCCGTTGATCGAAGAAAACCGTTCGGCATTGCCTGAAGTTCCTAAAAAGAGAGCAGAATGTCCGGATTCAGGAGGGATTGTCAGCCGCCCGAGCATATCGCTGCTGTTGGGATCAGAGATTTCAATCGTAAACGGTGCTTTATCAGCTTTTTCGCCGTACAGCATCACCGCAGAAGCTGCGCTGATTACAGCATACTGCGGCTTTTCGGAAACATCCAGTTCATCGTAATATGCATACAGTCTGTCAAGCGCGTATCCTTTTGCAACAGCACCTAAATCCAGTTCAGCACCGTGGCAGAGCGTGATTTTCCCGTCTTTGAGTCGAATGTTCTGATCGTCAATCAGAGATGACGCTGCAATCAGCTGTTTTTGCAATGGAATTGCCGCATTTTCATTTCCAATATTCCAGAGCTTTGTCAGAGGGCGACAAGAAAGCTGAACCGCATTTCCGAATCGTTCCTGTAACATACGTGTTTCTGCGATCAAATCGGTGAGGATACCATCCGTATCGTCAATACTTCCGGTTTGATTCAGTTGAGAGAGTATGCTGTCTGTATTGTGGCAATCCAGCTCAGCCGAAAGATTTTGGAGAATATCGCTTGACGCTTTCAGCTGTTGCGAATTCTTTTTTTCATTGGTTTTGTGATAGAGATCAATCGAAAAGACTGTATCCATCGTAAAAACATCCGAATGGAGAGGATAGAGCGAATGTCCGCATCCGGTAAGCAGAATTGTAAGGGATGTGAAAAAAACTAAAAAAGGGGCTTTCTTTTTTCTGTAATTCATGGTATAATAGCAGATGACGGTCTTATGGGCGGTGGCGCGTTTCCAGCTCATCTCGTGTTCGGGCAATGCTGTCTTCACTGATTTTAATCAGATTGAGGAGCGATGATGCATATTCCGAAAAATCCTTGGAAAGCGTAGCTGTCGTGACATAGAGTGTTTCCGCGTCCTCTACCGAATCATTTGCGCCGATGGAGATACCGCTGGAAGCCGCCTTGATGTTTGCTTCACTAAGAGATATGATGGCGTTCGAGCTGTCGTTTGCAACAACCTTCGGGATGCGGAACAGCTTCTGGTCATTGCGGGGACAGGCATTATAGATAATACGGAACAGCTTATAGACCGAAAGCATCAGGTATGAGGATACCTCACGAATCAGCGTAACGGAATTGGCACGCTGTGCAAATGAGAATAAAAGGCTGATGGAATTATTGATAATTTTCCGGTAGAAGCGGATTGCTTCGGTGGACGGCATTTCATTGTTGCCGTCGTCATCGGGGATTTCTTCGAGTGTCAGTGTTTTTCCGCCGGGTTCGGGTGTTCTTCCGAGCAGATAATCACAGGACACATTATAATAGTCCGCGATTTTTACGAGAAAATCCAGACCGCATTCCCGGATCCCTTTTTCATAATGAGAAAGGAGAGCCTGAGAGATTCCGAGGTCTGTGGCAGCTTTTTTCTGACTGATTTTCCGTTCTTTCCGCTGTAAGGTGATGATGCGAGAAAAATCAGAGTTCATTGTTTTTCAAATCTCCTTCATTCAAATTCCTGATGCCAATGATACGGGAATCAGTATACAAATTGGCGGTTCTTAATCATTATATAACAAATAGTATAATTTGTAAAGTCTATTTCAATCGGAATACATTACAAATTTGCACATGAAATTTTGTTCATAACGACAAATATATAACGGATACGCTCCGGAAAGGATGAATACAATCATGAAGAGTTACCATATCAGTTTTTTTCGACATGGCCATACCAAGGCAAATGATAACGGAATGTACATCGGTACGACCGATTTTCCGCTGACAGATAAAGGGCGTGCAGAGCTCTATGATAAAACAGAGCATTTTGTGTACCCGAAAGTGGAACGCGTGTACAGCAGTCCGCTGACGCGCTGTACCGAAACCGCAGAAATTCTGTTTCCGGATCGTGAAATCGTGATGGCGGAGGAGTTCAGCGAGCTCCATTTCGGAAAATTTGAGGGAAAAACAGCAAATGAACTGATACAGAACGAGGCGTACCTTGCATGGCTCAAGGGCGGAATGGACGCCAAGCCGCCGGAGGGAGAAAGCGTTGCAGAGCTTTGTATCCGGACATACCGTGGTCTGCACCGAATTCTGATGGAGATGATGGATGAAGATCTGCGTCATGTGGCAGTTGTGACGCACAGCGGAGTGATTGCCAATACGATTGCCTGTTTCGGTATCCCGAAATATGACGCCAAACAGATCCAGTGTGAGGCCGGAGAAGGGATCGAAGTATTGATGACGGCCCAGATGTGGCAGCAATCACAGGCGTTCGAGGTATTAGGGCTGACACCATTCCTGCCGGAAGAATCTGAGGAGCTGTAAGCAATGCTGGGTATTGTACTTGCACTTGTGATTGTTCTGATACTGCTGCTGCTGATCGGGTTTTCATGGTCTGCAATCCTGACCTATACAGGGATTGCAGCGGCGGCTTTGCTTGGACTGGCATTGATCGTTATTGCAGTGTTTTTTATTGGAGTCATCTGTTCCCTGTTTGGATTCCGGAAAGAAATCGGAAGCTTTCTGCGGTTTGAACATTCCGAACACTTTGATCGGGCGGTCTATCAATGTAAGGGCAAAGAATATACCTGCCTCTTTCCGGCAGAAAACTATGGCCGCGAAAAAATCTATACAAGCGGTGAGAAAAAAATACTGATACGGGACGGAAAAAAGCGTAATGTTGTATATGACCGTCATAGTCTTTTGATTATTGCCGTTGGCGGCGGATTTTCAATACTTAGTATTGCAGGACTTCTGATACTGTTTATCCTGCAGCATTGATTATCCGGAAGAAATGAGGATTTATGTACGAAACAAAACAAGATACTGTGCAGCCGCGTGTTGCACTGGTCGGGATTGATACGGGAGAATATGATGCGCTCGGCTCACTGAAAGAGTTGGCGGAGTTGAGCGATACGGCAGGATGTACGGTTGTTTCCGTAATGGTCCAGAGCCGCAGTGCACCGGACAGCGCATACTGTATTGGTGCGGGAAAACTCGAAGAATTATGCCTTGCGGCCGATGCAGAAGATATTGATATGGTAATATTTGATCTGGAGCTGACAGGAATGCAGCTTCGGAATCTAAGTGATAAACTGGATCGGAAAGTCATTGACCGTACGATGCTCATCCTCGATATATTTGCAGGGCGTGCACGCACACGCGAAGGTCAGGTACAGGTTGCACTTGCACAGTATCAGTATCGTCTTTCCCGTTTAACGGGTATGGGCAATGCGCTTTCAAGACTCGGCGGCGGTATCGGAACCAGAGGACCCGGCGAAACAAAGCTTGAAACGGATCGCCGCCATATTCGTAACCGTATTCAGTCACTCAAGCATGAACTTTCGGAAATGGAAGAACATATGCAGTTTATCGGAAAACGCCGGAAAAAGGATGGAATGCTGACCGTTGCAATCGTTGGCTATACGAATGCTGGAAAATCCACCTTGTTTAATGCACTGACCGATGCAGGTGTGCTTGCGGAAAACCAGCTGTTTGCGACACTGGATGTTACAGTGAGGGGACTTGATCTGCCGGACGGACGGCGTGTGCTTCTCTCGGATACAGTTGGACTGATTCGCCGACTTCCCCACCATCTCGTAGAAGCATTTCGTTCGACACTGCGTGAAACTGCCAATGCTGACCTGATTTTGCACGTTCTGGACAGCACCGAAGAAGACTGGAAGGAGCGTATGACGGTAACAACTGATTTGCTGAATGAATTGGGATGTTCCGAAATCCCGCAGATTCGTGTGCTGAATAAAGCTGATACGGAAGAACAATGCGGTCAGAATACCGAAGATCAGGTGTGGATCAGTGCAGCACACCGCAGGGGACTGGATGCTCTGCTTGCGTTGATTGTCCGCCGATTGCCCGAAACAGCCAAAAGAATGCAGCTTTGTATTCCCTATACGGATGGCAGTCTGCTTCAAATGCTGCGTGAGGAAGGAACGATCTTTTCTGAATCCTATACGGAAAACGGCGTGGAAATTGATGTACTGGTAGATATCAGACGCCAGAAACTTGCATCAAAATATTTAATCTGAAAATAAATCCCGATTGGATGCGATTGCATTCAATCGGGATTTTTCTCAGGATATCAATGTTTCTGGGATAATTTCCGCCATTTTCCGATAAGCGGCAAGACTCGGATGCAGATGGTCACCGCTGTCAAAGCCTTCGGCAAATGCGGCGGGATTTTCCGGATTCGAGACAGCTTGGGCGAAATCTATACAGCCATCTGCTTCATCGGTTGTACGCATCCAATCATTGACCTCACAGCGAAGTGTATCACGAAATGGCGCATATGTTCGCCAGCCCTCGATCGGGAGGAGTGTACCAAGATACACCGACAGACCGTGTTCGCGTGCAATTTCAATATATCTGCGCAGTCCGTCAATCATCTCCTGTGCAGAAGGCAAATCGCTCCACGGACGGAATGGATTGACATCTGTACCGACTGGATGAATGATATCGTTGATGCCATGCTGGATGAGAACGGCATCTGCGTTTTGCGCAAGAATTTCACGCGGAAAGCGAACGGCTCCTTTGATGCCGTATGAATCATATGTGATATTATCGTACTGCCGGAGAATTCTGGTGCCGCAGGCAGCACGGCGGATAACAGCACGTTTTCCGCCGGAGAGACGGAATGCACGTTCCATCAGATAATCAGGCCATGCCTGTGCGGTAATGGAATCGCCGTAACAGATCAGTGTCTTGCAGTCGGAGTCAGCCATCACTTCAATATCGGTCAGGAAATAATACATATTGGTGCGTTTGGAGGTATCGGGGTTGAGGGATGGATTCTCGGTCTGATTTCCGACCGCAAAATATCCGCCGGAGAGGGGACCTGTAATCAGGATACCGGAACGCATCAGCGTATAATCTTCAAAGTACAGGCTAACTGCGATGGTTTCTCCGGCTTTTATCGTAAAGCTTACGGTATCGGACAAAACAGACGCTCCGGCAGGGATTGTTACAGATTCCTTGGAATTGAATGTCAGTTTTGTGATTGTGTTTGGAAGAATCGTATCGTTTCCCGCGGATACGGCAATACTTGCTGCGCTGACGGTAATCGGTTCTGTTCCGCAGAAATTATCCAGTTTGATTCGAATGGCTTCACCGCTGATGAAAATACGGCATGGATAGCGAAGCGTTAGGCTTTTTGCATAATTTTCGGGTCTGCGTTCTGCAACAGACGTCGCGTTTCCCCAGGCTGTGACAAATTTCTTTTCCTCGATATGCATGGATACAATCCTTTCGTTCAAAGTCCATATCAGTATATCACAAATTTTCCGGAATTTCAAGTGACAGAGTGAGAAACACGTTTTTTCATTTTTAAAGGGAATTGGAAAGAGAAAGACTTGATTTTTTTTTAGTGATATGATATAATATACGTGCTGATTTTACAGATCAGAAGTAATAGTCTTCCGAATGCACGAAAAGAGGTGCCGATATGATTGATCTGCATTGCCACAGTACCCTTTCCGACGGATCGCTTGGTGTCGAAGAAATTGTCCGCCAGGCAGCAAGGGTTGGGGTAGATACGCTGTGTCTGACCGACCACGATACATTATCCGGATATTCACGTGCGAAATTTCTCGGTGAACGCTATGGTGTTAAAATAATACAGGGCGTTGAAATGAGTGCATGGGATAAGGAACGCCAGTCGAAGGTGCATATGCTCTGCTATGTTCCGCGAAATCCGGATCGTCTGGAGATGCTATGCCTGAAATCACGCGAAATCCGTAAAGAAGTTTCGAAAGAAATGATTGAAAAGGTTATGGCGCAGTATCCGATTACACCTGACAGCGTGCTGCGGCATTGTAAGGGTGCGGAATCCATCTTCAAAGTCCATATCATGCGTGCGCTGATAGATTACGGCTATGCATTGGAGTTTTACGGCGATCTCGATTCCAAGCTTTTCCATCCGCAGACAGGAAGCTGTATTGTGAATCGTGAATATCCCGATATCCACCATGTGATTAATCTGATACATGGTGCGCATGGTGTTGCGGTTATGGCGCATCCGATGCTGTATGATAATTATGCGCTTGCAGAACAGCTTGCGGCAGAAGGAAAGATTGACGGTATAGAGGTCGATCATTATTCCGCAGATCCGCAGGCAAGAGAAAAGCTGCGTGCACTTGCAAAGCGATATGATTTGATTATAACCGGCGGTTCTGATTTTCATGGTCTCTATAACCAGAAACCGGCACCGCTTGGCTCAGAAAGCACCGCTCCAGAGCAGTTCCAGAAGCTCCTGGACCGCGCTGCACATTTATAAACAGGAATGATTTCGAAAGGACGTGTACCAATTATGGACATTATGGAAAAAGCACTTGCCGCACACGAAGAGTGGGGCGGTAAGCTGACAATCACATCTCGTGTAAAGATTAAGGACCAGGATGCACTTTCCGTTGCATATACGCCGGGTGTTGCAAGACCTTGTCTCGAAATCCAGAACAATCCCGCGCTTTCCTATGACTTAACCGGACGAAACAATCTGGTTGCAGTCATTACGGATGGTACAGCTGTACTGGGACTTGGCGATATCGGCCCGCTCGCAGCAATGCCTGTTATGGAAGGAAAATGTGCACTTTTCAGTGAATTTGCCGGCGTCAATGCATTTCCGCTTTGTGTCAATACCAAGGATCCGGATGAGTTCTGTCATGCTGTATCGCTGATTGCAGGAAGCTTCGGCGGCATCAATCTCGAAGATATTTCCGCACCGAGATGCTTTGAGATCGAACAGAAGCTCAAGACTATGGTTGATATTCCTGTGTTCCATGATGACCAGCACGGTACCGCTGTGGTTGCTTCCGCTGCAATCATGAACGCAGCAAAGCTCGCAGGAAAATCACTGGGTGATCTCCGCGTAATTATCAATGGCGCGGGTGCTGCCGGCGTTGCAATTGCAAAGATGCTTCTGACGATCGGCGTCAAAGAAATCCTGATGCTGAATTCCAAGGGCATTGTCTGTGAAGGGGATAAGCTTTCATCCGATGCGCTTACCGAACTTTCCAAGATTACAAACCGTGAACACCTGCGCGGCACCTTGGCAGATGCAATGAAGGGTGCGGATGTATTTATTGGCGTATCCAAGCCGAATCTTGTGACAGCAGAAATGGTCAGATCGATGAACGAGAAGCCCTTTATTTTTGCTATGGCAAACCCGACACCTGAAATCATGCCCGACATCGCCAAAGAAGCAGGCGCGTTTGTTGTCGGCACCGGTCGTTCCGATTTCCCGAACCAGATCAACAATGTGCTGGCATTCCCCGGTATCTTCAAGGGTGCGCTCTCTGTCCGTGCATCCGATATTACGGAGAATATGAAACTGGCTGCTGCGATGGCGATTGCAGATTGCGTATCGGAAGACCAGCTTTGTCCGGATTGTGTGATTCCCAATCCGTTTGATCCAAAGGTTTCTGCGGCAGTTGCCGAAGCCGTTGCGGCCGCTGCAATCAAAGATGGCGTTGCCCGTATCTGTGCAGACTAATCGTCACCTGAATTTCAGAAAGGGTCTTATATATGACAATTGAATATATACCGCGCGGTGTATGTGCAAGAAAGATGCTGATTGAGATTGAAGGAGATACTGTTGTCAGCCTTCAGACAATCGGCGGCTGTCATGGCAATAGCCAGGGCGTTGCGGCACTCGTCAAGGGGATGAAAATTGACGATGTGATTGCACGTCTTGATGGAATTTCCTGTAACGGAAAGGGAACTTCCTGTCCGGCACAGCTTGCTTGTGCACTCCGCAAATATAAAGAAAATGCGTAAAATCATAGGCATTCTGCTCTGCATATTGCTGATCGGAATTTCTTTGGCAGGTGTTTTCTTTTTCGTGTTGCCGACGTTTGTCGGTATCTATAATATCGGAAATCTTGCAGGTCTTTTTGCAAGTGTGGTTTTATTGTTCGGTACTGTCCTGCATCGTCCGCTGTTTCGGCTTCTGAAATATTTTTGGAAATATAAGGCAGGTAAAATATCACTGTCCGTATTCGGCGGATTGATATCGCTTGGCATTCTTCTTTGTCTTGTGCTATCCTGTATGATGCTTGGGGCAATGCACAAAAAACCGCAGACCGCGCCGGATGCTATGATTGTGCTTGGCTGTAAGGTCAGAGGGAATGTTCCGAGTCTGATGCTTGCGCACAGATTACAGGCAGCAGAACGGATGCTGACGGAGTATCCTGATATGATTTGCGTTGTTTCGGGCGGCCAGGGTGCCGATGAACAGATGACGGAAGCCAAGTGTATGTATGAATGGCTGATCGCAAAAGGTGTGGATTCCGACCGGATTCTTATGGAAGACAAATCCGCTTCCACATCCGAGAATCTACGCTTTTCCAAGGGAATTTTGAATACGCAGAATATTACCGACAATATTATGCTTGTGACGGACGGATTTCATCAACTTCGCGCACAATATCTAGCGAAAAAAGAGGGGCTGGATGAATGTTATGCCGCTTCCGCACGCACATCCTGGTATCTATTGCCGACATATTGGGTGCGTGAATGGTTTGGACTCGTACACGCATTCGTTTTCGGCAGATAAATTTCATTTTACTCAGAACGGAGGAATTTCTTATGAAAATCGAAACACAGTGCCTGCACGCAGGTTATACTCCGGGGAATGGTGATCCGAGAGTTGTTCCGATCGTGCAGTCCACAACCTATACGTTTGATTCCACCGAGCATATTGCTGCTCTGTTTGATATGCCGACAGAGCCGATGTATTCCCGTTTTGCAAACCCCACAGTTGATGCGGTTGAGAAGAAAATCGCTGCACTGGAGGGCGGTGTTGCCGCAATGTGCACCACTTCCGGACAGGCAGCAAACCTGCTTTCGATCCTGAACCTCTGTTCTGCAGGCGACAGCTTTATTTCGACCGGAACAATTTATGGCGGTACCGTCAATCTGTTTGCGGTTACTCTCAAGCGTTTTGGAATCGAATGCATTTTCGTAGATGAGAATGCAACGAGAGAAGAGCTTCAGGCTGCCCTCAAGCCGAACACCCGCTGTGTATTCGGTGAGACGCTGGCAAATCCGGCACTGACTGTATTTGATATCCAGAAATTTGCTGATTTTGCGCATGACAACGGTCTGCCGCTGATTATCGACAATACCTTCCCGACTCCGATTCTCTGCCGACCGAAAGAATTTGGTGCGGATATTATTACTCATTCTACCACCAAGTACATGGACGGACACGCAGTACAGGGCGGCGGCGTGATTGTTGACTGTGGTACATTCCCTTGGGACAATGGAAAGTTCCCTGAATTCACTGAGCCGGATGAGAGCTATCATGGCGTGCGTTATGTCGAAGCATTCGGAAATGCTGCGTTTATTATTAAGTGCAGAATGCAGCTGATGCGTGATATGGGCTGCTACCCGTCTGCGACTGCGGCATTCTACCTCAATCTCGGACTGGAAACGCTGGCTGTACGTATGAAGCAGTACTGTATCAATGCACAGAAGGTAGCAGAGTATCTTGAAAGCCGTCCGGAAGTTGAGTCTGTCTGCTATCCGGGGCTCGAAAGCAATGGTGCAAGCTATGAACTCGCAAAGAAATATCTGCCGGATGGCTGTTCGGGTGTTATCTCCTTTGTGATCAAGGGCGGAAGAACGACCGCAATGAACTTTATGGATGCACTGAAGCTTGCATCGAACGTGGTGCACGTTGCAGATATCCGTACCTGTGTCCTTCACCCTGCATCTGAAACACACCGCCAGCTGACGGATGAACAGCTCGTAGCAGCCGGTATTAACGCCGGTATGATCCGTTTCTCCTGTGGTCTGGAAAATGTAGAAGATATTATCGCTGATATTGATCAGGCTTTTGCTGCAATTCAGGGTTAAGCGTATATGTTCCAATAAAAACCGGATAATACGATCGGACTGGTTCGGCATATAATGCAGAATCAGTCCGATTTTTGATCTGCCGCAGATCAGAAATGGATAATTTCCTCGAAATCAACTGAAAAACAGTTGTTTTAAACAAATATTGTGATTTCTTTCACAAATTTGCAAATCCCTCTTGATTTTCTCCGCGAAATTTAGTATAATGAAACTATGTACGGAATTGCTTATGCGGTTCTGAAGTAGAAAGGAGTAATCTCTAATGATCTATTCACATGAAGTTGAGACTATGTGCCCCATTGCACAGGGCGTAGCACATGGTGCAGCCCCCATTCCGGAAGAGGCAAAGTGGGTTAAGGCAAAGGAAATTAAGGATATTTCCGGTTTCACCCACGGTATCGGCTGGTGTGCACCGCAGCAGGGTACCTGCAAGCTTACTCTGAATGTCAAGGAGGGCATCATCCAGGAAGCTCTCGTTGAGACAATTGGCTGCTCCGGTATGACACATTCCGCAGCAATGGCTTCTGAGATTCTGCCCGGCAGAACTGTACTGGAAGCTCTGAACACCGACCTCGTATGCGATGCAATCAACACCGCAATGCGTGAGCTGTTCCTTCAGATTGTATATGGCCGTTCCCAGAGTGCATTTTCCGAAGACGGTCTGGTTGTTGGCGCAGGTCTGGAAGACCTCGGTAAGGGTCTTCGTTCTCAGGTTGGTACCATGTACGGTACACTGGCAAAGGGCCCGCGTTATCTCGAAATGACTGACGGCTATGTTACAAAGCTCGCACTGAATGAAGATAATGAGATCATCGGCTACAAGTTCGTAAACTTCGGTAAGATGATGGACTTCATCAAAGCAGGCGACGATGCAAACACCGCTTTTGAGAAGGCACAGGGTCAGTATGGCCGTGTTGCTGATGCAGTCAAGCTCGTTGATCCCAGAAAAGAATAAGGAGGATTTGTATAATGGCATTGTTTGAGTCTTATGAGAGAAGAGAAAAGCAGATTCTCGCTGTTCTGAATCAGTATGGTATCAACACCATCGAGGAGTGTGCAGATATCTGCAAGGAAAAGGGCTTTGACCCGTATAAGATTACCGAAGGCATTCAGCCGATCTGCTTCGAGAATGCAAAGTGGGCTTACACCGTAGGCTGTGCAATCGCAATCAAGAAGGGCTGCAAGAAGGCTGCTGATGCAGCAGCTGCAATCGGTGAAGGTCTCCAGGCATTCTGCATTCCGGGTTCTGTTGCTGACCAGAGAAAGGTTGGTCTGGGCCACGGTAACCTCGGCAAGATGCTGCTGGAAGAAGAAACCGAATGTTTCGCTTTCCTCGCCGGCCACGAATCTTTCGCTGCTGCTGAGGGCGCAATCGGTATTGCTGAAAAGGCAAATAAGGTTCGTCAGAAGCCGCTTCGTGTTATCCTCAACGGTCTGGGCAAGGATGCTGCACAGATCATCGCTCGTATCAACGGATTTACCTATGTTGAGACCGAGATGGATTACTACACCGGCGAAGTAAAGGAAGTATTCCGTAAGGCATATTCCGATGGTCTTCGTTCCAAGGTAAACTGCTATGGTGCAAACGATGTCCGTGAAGGCGTTGCAATCATGTGGAAGGAAAAGGTTGACGTTTCTATCACCGGTAACTCCACCAACCCGACCCGCTTCCAGCACCCTGTTGCAGGTACCTACAAGAAGGAATGCAATGATGCAGGTAAGAACTACTTCTCTGTTGCATCCGGCGGCGGTACAGGCCGTACCCTGCACCCGGATAACATGGCAGCAGGCCCTGCTTCCTACGGTATGACCGATACAATGGGTCGTATGCACTCTGATGCACAGTTCGCAGGTTCTTCTTCCGTTCCGGCTCACGTTGAAATGATGGGTCTGATCGGTATGGGCAACAACCCGATGGTTGGTGCAACTGTTGCTTGCGCAGTTGCAGTTGAAGAAGCAATGAAATAATCTATCTGTAAAACCCGGAAGTCGTTTTGACTTTCGGGTTTTATTTTTCCTGAAACTTACTTGAAATCACAAGAATTTTGCATTCGGATTGCTGCGCAAAATTTTTGTAAAACCATGTAAAATTTCTTTTGTTCTGTTGACTAACGAAAAAGAATGTGATAACATAATATCAGAAAGCTCAAGGAAGAAGGAGAATCTATATGACATTAACGATTCAGGAGTTTCTAAGTCAACTAGCATCCTATCCCGCACTGATTGTAACGACATTACTCGTTTTGGCGGTTATTCTTGTCAATGGCTGGACGGATGCACCAAACGCAATTGCAACCTGTGTTTCGACCAGAGCAATGAAAGCCGGTCCCGCGATCTTGATGGCAGCGGTATTTAATTTACTGGGCGTTGTATGTATGACGCTGATTAACAATCAGGTTGCAATGACGATCTACAATATGGTGGATTTCGGAGCACAGACTGATAAGGCATTGGTCGCACTCTGTGCTGCATTGGTTGCGATTGTCCTGTGGGCAACGCTCGCATGGAAGTTTGGTATCCCGACAAGTGAAAGTCATGCATTGATCGCAGGACTTTCCGGTGCTGCGATTGCTATTAACAACGGATTGGATGGCATCAATGCTTCTGAATGGCTTAAAGTGCTGTATGGACTGGTGCTTTCGACATTGCTCGGATTTGGAATGGGTATGCTGACAGTCAAGCTCGTCGAGGGAATCTTCCGCCATAAAAACCGATTGAAAACCAACAATATCTTCCGCAAAGGTCAAATCGGCGGTGCTGCGGCGATGGCGTTTATGCACGGTGCACAGGACGGTCAGAAGTTTATTGGCGTTTTTCTGCTGGGAATGTATCTCGCAAAAGGGCAAAGTGACACAGGAGCTGTTGGCGTACCGCTGTGGCTGATGATCCTTTGTGCATTGATTATGGGACTCGGCACTTCAATCGGTGGATACCGCATTATTAAAGCCGTCGGTATGAGTATGGCGAAGCTGGAAACATACCAGGGTTTTTCTGCGGATATTGCAGCAACATCCTGTTTGTTGATCTCCAGTGTAACAGGTATTCCGGTTTCTACGACGCATACGAAGACAACTGCAATTATGGGTGTTGGTGCTGCGAGAAGTCTGCGGCGAGTAAATTGGGGTGTTGTCAAGGAAATGGTGCTGACATGGGTACTGACATTCCCCGGATGCGGATTGATAGGTTTTCTGATGGCAAAACTGTTTATTATATTATTCTAAGGAGAAAAGAGTATGTTTCAGAAGGAAAAAAATTATAATTACTATGAGTATTTCGTGAAGATGGCAGGATTTGCCCAAAAAGCATCCGGTTATCTGAAAACAGCGCTTGCTGAATTCGACCCGGAAGAAATCGAAGAAATCCGGAGCAATATGCATACGATCGAACATGAAGCAGATATGGAAAAACATACAATGTGCGAGCAGCTTCTGAAGGAATTTCTTCCGCCGATTGATCGTGATGACCTGATGGATTTGTCCGATGCATTAGATGATCTGATTGATGATATCGAAGAAGTGATTCTGAAAGTCTTTATGTATAATGTCCGGAGTATCCGGGAAGATGCAATTGCACTTGCGGACATTGTCGATCAGAATTGTATTCATCTTGTCGAATTGATGAAGCATTTTTCGGAATGGAAAAAGAAGATGCCGGCTGTCAAACAATCCATTATCGAGGTTAATCATTCCGAAGAAGAGGGCGATCAACTGTATATCCGTTCTATGAGAACACTCTACTGCTCGGAATCTCAGGCGGTTGTACTTGATACATGGCGTGAAATCTTCAATGCGCTGGAAGGCTGCTGTGATGCCTGCGAACACGTTGCAGATGCAGTCGAAGTGATTATGATGAAAAATGCATAAACCAAAATAATTTTAAAATCCTATTGACATTAAAATAAATATATGATAGAATAAATATGAATTCGGGAGAATTCATCATATGACCACTTTCGGTTTCGAAAGTCAGCCCAGACGGACAGGCGGGTCAGATTGCCGATTCGCAGCAGATATTATGCTGCATTATTGATTGGGTTAAAAGCCCAAATTTTATAAGATGATTACTTTATAATCAAATCACTTGTGAAACGGTCAATAACAATCGGTCATCAAACCGTAAATCGTTCTGTCGTGCTGGAAGTGTATGGTCATGGTATTACGTGAAAATACAAAGCGACGACGTTTCTGCGTTGTCGCTTTATTTTTTGGAACAGGTGAATGGCAATGGATTTAGAAATGCAAAAATCTGCGCCGCTGTACGAAGCTCTGGAGCGGTTCCGGAAACAGCGTGTCGTACCGTTTGATGTGCCGGGGCATAAGCGCGGGCGCGGCAATCCGGAACTGGTCGGACTCCTCGGACAGCAATGCGTAGGGATTGATGTCAATTCAATGAAGCCGCTCGATAATCTCTGTCACCCCATTTCGGTGATTGCGGAAGCGGAAGCACTTGCCGCAGATGCCTTTGGTGCTTCTCATGTCTATTTCATGGTAGGCGGAACAACTTCTGCGGTACAGGCAATGATTTTAACCGCGTGCAAAGAGAATGATAAAATTATTCTGCCCCGCAATGTCCACAAAAGTGTCATCAATGCGCTTGTACTAAACGGTGCGGTTCCTGTCTATGTCAATCCTGCTGTAGATACCCATATCGGAATTGCGCTTGGCATGGAAGTGGAAGCGGTACGCCGAGCGATTGAACAGAATCCGGATGCAAAGGCGGTGTTCGTAAACAATCCGACGTATTACGGAATCTGTTCGGATATCCGTGAAATCGTAAAGCTCGCACACGCACATGATATGCTGGTACTTGCGGATGAAGCACATGGCACACATCTCTATTTCTCGGATCAATTACCGATGTCAGCAATGGAAGCCGGTGCAGATATGGCTGCGATTTCGATGCATAAATCCGGCGGCAGCCTGACGCAGAGTTCGCTTCTGTTGCTGAATCATACTGTGAATCCGCGGTATGTCGAACAGATCATCAATCTCACCCAGACGACCAGTGCTTCCTATCTTTTGCTGTCGAGTCTGGATATTTCTCGCAGAAATCTGGCACTTCGCGGGAAGGAATCCTTTGAACGTGTAGCGGCAATGGCTGAATATGCACGAGATGAGATTCATTCAATCGGCGGTTATTATGCATACGGAAAAGACCTGATAAATGGGAAAACCGTATTTGATTACGATGTGACCAAACTTTCGATCTATACGCGTGATATCGGTTTGACAGGTATCGAAGTCTATGATCTCCTTCGTGATGAATATGACATCCAGATTGAATTCGGAGATATCGGAAATATTCTCGCATATATTTCGATTGGTGACCGGATTCAGGAAATTGAGCGGTTGGTCGGTGCACTGGAGGATATCAAGCGGCTTTATTCCCGTTCTACAACGAAGCTTCATAATGCAGAATGTATTGATCCTCTGGTGGTGAAAACACCGCGTCAGGCTTTTTATGCGGAAAAAGAACGGGTGCCGATACGCGAGTCGGTAGGTGGAATCTGTGCAGAATTTGTCATGTGTTATCCGCCGGGTATCCCGATTTTAGCGCCCGGTGAGATGGTAACATCAGAGCTTGTCGAATATATTCTTTATTCAAAAGAAAAGGGCTGTTCGATGCAGGGTCCGGAAGACGGGGAACTGAATTATCTGAATTTGTTGAAAGGGGTGTGAGAGGGATGGATTTCTGGTTTTCCGAAATGCATACGAATAACGTAAAAATGTCTATTCGGGTGGAAAAACAGCTGTTTGGCGGTTCGAGCGATTTCCAGCGGATTGATGTGTTCGAATCGGAGGAATTCGGCCGTTTTCTTACATCTGACGGCAGCGTGATATTTTCTGAAAAAGATGAGTTTACCTATGATGAAATGATTGTTCACGTACCGATGGCAGTCCATCCGAATGTCAGGCGTGTATTGGTGATCGGCGGCGGAGACGGCGGCGTGGCAAGAGAACTTTCGTATTATGAAGAAATTGAAGCGATTGATGTTGTAGAAGCGGATGAGCTTTTCGTGAATGTGTGCAGAGAATTCTTCCCGGATAATGCAAAAGGTCTGGATGATCCGCGAGTAACCGTATATTATCGGGATGGCTTGCGGTTTTTGCGCGGTCGTCAGGATGAATATGATCTCATTATCAATGACAGTACCGACCCGCTGGGACATACAGCAGGATTGTTTACGAAAGAATTTTACGGAAGCTGTTATAAAGCACTCAAAGAAGACGGAATTATGGTTTATCAGCACGGCAGTCCGTTTTTTGATGAGGACGAGGAAGCGTGTCGGGCGATGCACAGAAAGGCATATCGCAGCTTCCCGATCTCGCGTGTATATCATGCGCATATTCCGACCTGCGCATCCGGATACTGGCTGTTCGGCTTTGCGTCGAAGAAATATCACCCGATTCATGATTTTGACGCAAAGCGCTGGAAGGCACGCGGTCTCAAAACATGGTATTATTCGGCGAATCTGCATCGCGGTGCATTTATGCTCCCGAAATATGTAGAAGATATGCTGGAAGAAGAAGAAAAGTATACGAAACCCTGATGATAAAAAGAATTCTGGAGGTATGATATGAAATTATTGGTGATCGGATGCGGCGGCGTTGCAACAGTTGCAATTCATAAATGCTGTGAAAATCCTGTTTTTACGGAGATCTGTATTGCAAGTCGTACTGTATCAAAATGTGAAGCACTGGCACAAAAATTGCAGGACAAGACTGCTGCAAAGCTGACAACTGCGAAGGTAGATGCGGACAGCTTTGAATCGCTGACTGCACTGATGAAGGCGTTCCAGCCGCATACGGTCTTGAATGTTGCACTTCCGTATCAGGATCTTGTGATTATGGATGCTTGTCTTGCCTGTGGCGCGAATTATGTGGATACGGCAAACTACGAAGCGGAAGATACGGATGATCCGGCATGGCGGGAGATTTACGAAAAACGCTGCAAGGAAAAAGGCTTCACTGCATATTTTGATTATTCATGGCAGTGGGCGTATCACGAAAAATTCCGTGCGGCAGGCCTGACTGCACTTCTTGGCACCGGGTTCGATCCGGGTGTCACTTCCGTATTTACCGCTTATGCACAAAAACATTATTTTGATGAGATTCACTATATTGATATTCTTGACTGCAACGGCGGCGACCATGGCTATCCGTTCGCAACGAATTTCAACCCTGAAATCAATCTTCGGGAGGTTTCCGCAAACGGTTCTTACTGGGAGAACGGAAAATGGGTTGAAACGAAACCGATGGAAATTAAGCGAGAATATCATTTCGATGGTGTTGGCATGAAAGATATGTACCTGCTGCATCACGAGGAAATCGAATCGCTTGCGAAAAATATTCCGCACGTCAAGCGGATTCGTTTCTTTATGACTTTCGGTCAGAGCTACCTGATGCATATGAATTGTCTGCAAAACGTTGGAATGCTCGGTACGACGCCGATCAATTTTGAAGGACATGAAATTGTACCGATTAAATTCCTGAAAGCGCTCCTGCCTGATCCTGCATCCCTCGGCCCGCGTACTGTCGGAAAGACAAATATCGGCTGTATATTCCGTGGTATCAAAGACGGAAAAGAACGTGCAGTCTATATCTATAATATCTGCGATCATCAGAGTGCATACAAAGAAACCGGCGCACAGGCTGTATCGTACACCACAGGCGTACCCGCAATGATCGGAACTGCAATGGTTGCGAGCGGTACCTGGAGCGGCGCAGGTGTGTTCAATGTAGAAGAATTCGATCCCGATCCGTATATGGAAGCTCTGAATCAGTATGGACTGCCGTGGGTTGTGGATGAGAATCCGACGTTAGTGGATTAAGATGGACAGGAATAAAAAGCTCCGGAAAACTGTGATATTTGCAGCTTGTCTGTGTTATTTTGCAATGATGCTGTATCTTCTGTTTATCCAACGGCTCGGACGCTCTTATTTAAATTATTGGGATCGTGTGCAAAATGCTGTCAATCTTATACCGTTCCATACAATTACACAGTTTGTCGGAAATCTTAGCAGCAAACGGGCTGATATCGCTCAGCGTGCATTTGTAAATCTTGTCGGAAATATCGTCATGTTTATTCCTCTGGGGCTGTTTCTTCCATATTACCGGAAAAAACAAAGGAAATACCGATCGTTTATACTGACGATTGTTTTATCTATCACAGTTGTCGAACTGCTTCAGGTGTTTACACTGCTGGGGTCCTGTGATGTAGATGACTTGATTTTTAATACAGTCGGCGCAAGCATCGGTTTTCTTATATTTAAAATCATTCAATTTCATGTAAATCATAGAGGTAAGCGTACAAAATGAACTCAAATTCATCGTTCGTTTCTGATTCCAAATCCAACGCTCTGCAAGCAATGACTGTGACAGCTGCTACACCTGCCTATGTGCTGGATGAAGCGAAGCTGATTGCAAATCTGGAGATTCTCAAAGATGTTCAGCAGCGTACCGGCTGTAAGATTTTGCTTGCACAAAAAGCGTTTTCGATGTTTTCGGTTTACCCGACCATTGCAAAATATCTATGCGGTACAACAGCCAGCGGATTGTATGAAGCAAGACTCGGAAAAGAAGAATTCGGCGGCGAAGTGCATATTTATTCGCCTGCTTATCGTGCGTCAGAATTTCCGGAGGTTCTCCGATACAGCGATCATATCGTCTTTAATTCGTTTGCACAGCTTGCAAAATTCCGCGGACAGTGTGCCGGAAAGAGTATCGGAATCCGAATCAATCCCGAATGTTCCACACAGGCACATGGTGATATCTATGATCCGTGCGCACCCTATTCCCGACTTGGTGTGACAGCCGATCAGTTTGATGCAAAAGCTTTTGAAGGCGTGGACGGCATCCATTTTCATACATTATGCGAGCAGGATGCGGATGCATTACAAACCACACTTTGTGCAGTAGAAGAAAAATTCGGGCAATATCTCAAACAATGCAAATGGGTCAATTTCGGCGGCGGTCACCATATTACCAAGCCATCCTATGACAGAAAGCTTCTCGAAGAGCTGATCGTGAGATTTCAGGAAACATATGGTGTGACTGTATATCTCGAACCCGGGGAGGCGATTGCCTTGCAGGCGGGATATCTCGTAACAGAAGTTATGGATATTGTTGAAAACGGAATGAAGATTGCGGTATTAGACGCTTCCGCTGCCTGTCATATGCCGGATGTTCTGGAAATGCCATATCGTCCGCCGCTGTATAAAAGCGGAGAACGAAACGAAAAAGCTTATACTTACAGACTTTCTTCCTGTACCTGTCTGGCGGGTGATATCATCGGGGATTATAGCTTTGATCATCCGCTTTCAGTTGGTGATAGGCTTTGTTTCGAGGATATGGCGATTTATTCGATGGTTAAGAACAATACCTTCAACGGAATGCCGCTTCCCGATATCGGGATTCTGCGTACAGACGGCAGCTACGAGCGGATTCGGTCATTTGGCTATCAAGATTTCAAGGAGCGTCTATCGTAATATGCAATATTTCACATCCAAACCGAAACAAGACGGATTTTATATGCCGGCAGAATTTGAACCGCACGCAGCGACAATTATGATTTTTCCGGAGCGTGAGGGTTCGTGGCGTGAGCAGGGAAAAGCCGCTGCACCGATTTTTGCTCGAATGATAGAAGCCATTGCGAAAGACGAGCTGGTATATGTTCTGTGCAATGCCGATGTTCGTGCGCGTGCGGAACAATACCTCTCAAAGGTTTCGAATGTCAGAATTCTGGATATTCCGCAGGATGATGCGTGGGCACGAGATACCGCACCGACATTTGTACGGGATTGCAATGGAAATGTACGAGGAATCGACTGGAATTTCAATGCATGGGGCGGTGCATATGACGGGCTGTACAGCGATTATGCACAGGATAATGCACTCGCATTTCGATTCTGTGAAGCCCTTGATATACCATGCTATAACGCCCATCATTTTGTACTGGAGGGCGGCGCAATCCACAGCGATGGTGAAGGAACAATTCTTGTCACAGAAAGCTGTCTGTTAAGTAAAGGTCGGAATCCACAGATGTCAAAGGAAGAGATTTCCGAAATGCTCTGCGAATATCTGGGGGGCGAAAAGGTACTGTGGCTTCCGCGCGGTATCTGGAATGATGAAACCAATGAGCACGTAGATAATGTCTGCTGTTTCATACGTCCGGGCGAAGTCGTTCTGGCGTGGACAGATTCCGAATCCGATCCTCAGTATGCGCTCTCTAAGGCGTGTCTGGAATATCTGAAAACGGCAACGGATGCCAAAGGCAGAAAGCTTATCGTACATAAATTACCGATTCCAAAGAAACCTGTTTGTGTTACAGAAGAAGTGCTGAAGGGGCTGACCTTTGCGGAAGGGGAAGATATACGTGAAGTCGGGGAACGCCTAGCGGCATCCTATGTCAACTTCTATTTCACGAATCATCACATTCTGCTGCCGCAATTCGGGGGAGAGAACACTTCTTCGGATGAATATGCAGTGGAATTGCTGCAAAAGCTTTGTCCGGAGCGGACTGTTATTCCGGTTCCGGCGATGGAGCTGATTCAGGGCGGCGGAAATATCCATTGCTTAACACAGCAAATCCCGAAAGGAGTTTGTTTATGAGAAAAGTAACCGTTTCGGCTGTCCAGATGTCCTGTATGGGAACATTGGCAGAAAATCTGGAAAATGCAGAACATCTGGTGCGAAATGCCGCAGAGAATGGTGCACAGATCGTACTGTTGCCGGAGCTGTTCGAGCGGCAGTATTTCTGTCAGGAGCGGCGGTATGATTATTATCAGTTTGCAAAACCTGTGACAGAAAATGATGCGGTAACATACTTTCAATCGATTGCCGCAGAGCTTTCTGTTGTTCTTCCGATCAGCTTCTACGAGCGGGCAGGGAACGTACTGTATAATTCGGTCGCTGTGATAGATGCGGATGGAAGCATACTCGGCGTGTATCGTAAAACACATATTCCGGACGATCATTATTATCAGGAAAAATTCTATTTTACTCCCGGAAACACGGGATTTCGGGTATGGAATACAAAATATGCCAGAATCGGCGTCGGAATCTGCTGGGATCAGTGGTTTCCGGAGACAGCACGTGCGTTGGCGAACAATGGTGCAGAGCTTCTGTTTTTCCCGACTGCAATAGGAAGTGAACCGATCCTTGAAACGGATAGTATGCCGCATTGGCAGCGTGTCATGCAGGGGCATTCCGCAGCGAATCTGATGCCGGTGATTGCTGCAAACCGTTATGGATTGGAAACCGTAGAACCATGCGACGAAAATGGCCGCCAGTCATCTTCGCTCCAGTTTTATGGTTCGTCATTTTTAACAGATGGGACAGGCGCCTTAATAATGACTGCACCACGCACCGGAGACCATATCCTGACTGCAACATATGATTTAGACGAAATGGCTGAAAATCGCCTTAATTGGGGAATTTTCAGAGATCGCCGTCCCGAATGCTATCAGGATATCAGCGGAAAATAAGCGAATGAATCAAGAATTTATCTGAAAAAAATTCTTGAAAAACACTTGACAAACAAAAATTTGTGTGCTATAATCTAAACCAAATTGAACACCCAAAGGCTATGACGAAGAATGGTCAAGATGGAAGCATCCCAGAGAGTCGGTAAATGCTGAGAGCCGATATGAATAAGTCTTGTTCCTCTCCCTTCCAAGCTGTGAGTCTGAACCCGATGAGGTAAGTAGGGCGATCCGTGTATGCTACGTAAGTGCATTGAAGTTGTTGGACTTCGAAGAGGTGGCGGAGATTTCCGCAATTTGAGTGGTACCGCGAGTGCAAATTCTGAATTTACACCCGTCTCAAAGCAAAAACAGGCTTTGGGACGGGTTATGCTTTATCCGAATCTCTCAAAGCAAAAATATAGTCGAAAAGGAGAAAAGCATAATGATGGACGCAAGTAAATATCGCACCGGATTTTTTCCGGTAGAGGAGCGATATCACGGATGGGTAAAAAAGGATCATATCGAAAAAGCACCGATTTGGTGCAGTGTGGATATGCGTGACGGAAATCAGAGTCTTGTGATTCCGATGAGTCTGGAGCAAAAGCTCGAATTCTATCAGGTTTTATTGGATGTTGGATTTAAGGAAATTGAAGTTGGATTTCCTGCCGCAAGTGAAACGGAATATGAATTTCTTCGGACATTGATTGATCAGAAGATGATTCCGGAAGATGTGACGGTGCAGGTTCTGACGCAGTGCCGTGAGCATATCATCCGAAAGACCTTTGAAAGCTGTCAGGGTGCCCCGAATGCGATCATTCATTTTTACAATTCAGTGAGTGTTGTCCAGCGTGAACAAGTTTTCCAGAAATCGAAAGCGGAGATTAAACAGATTGCGATGGATGGTGCAAAACTCGTCAAACAGCTGGCAGCAGAATACGAAGGAAACTTCCGTTTTGAATATTCACCGGAATCCTTTACAGGAACAGAACCGGAATATGCGCTGGAAGTATGCAATGCCGTACTGGATATTCTGGAGCCGGATGAAAATAATCCTGTGATTATCAATCTTCCGGTTACTGTTGAGATGAGTTCGCCGCACGTTTATGCTTCTCAGGTGGAATACATGAGCAAGAACCTGAAATACCGGGAACACGTCATTCTGTCGGTACACCCGCATAATGACCGAGGAACCGGTGTCGCAGATGCCGAGCTGGCTTTGCTTGCCGGTGCAGATCGTGTGGAAGGAACATTGTTTGGAAACGGTGAGCGTACTGGAAACGTCGATATCATAACATTGGCGATGAATATGTATTCGCACGGCGTTGAACCGAATCTGAATTTTTCGGATATGAATGCTTTGGTTGCATCCTATGAAAAATGTACTGGAATGCAGGTCTATGAGCGTGCACCATATGCAGGTGCATTGGTTTTCGCAGCGTTTTCCGGCTCGCATCAGGATGCCATTGCAAAGGGAATGCGGTATCGCCAGATACATCAGCAGCATGAATGGTCAGTTCCATATATTCCGATTGATCCGAAAGATATCGGCAGAACCTATGATGCAGATGTGATCCGCGTAAATTCCCAGAGCGGAAAGGGCGGTATCGGCTATCTTCTCGAACAAACCTATGGCTATAATCTGCCTTCGAAGATGCGGGAGCATTTCAGTTATCTCTGTAAGGATATTTCCGACAGAGAACATAAGGAACTGAAGCCTGATGAGATTCTGACGATCTTTACTGAGCATTATCTGAATGTGCCCTGTGAAATCACAGTCTCTTATTTTGATTTCACACGAGAAAATGATGTTGTAAGAATCCGTGTCATATTCATGCAAAATGGTATAGAAACCGAGCTGGAAGCGGAGGGCAACGGTTCGCTCAGTGCAATCAATAATGCACTCTATGAATATACGGGAGTCGAGTACAGCCTTCAGGTCTATACACAGCATAGTATGCAGGGCGATGGCTCACGAAGCGTTGCAGCATCCTATATCGGACTCCAAAAGGATGATGATAAAATGTATTGGGGTGCCGGAACCGATACCGACGTTATGCGTGCCAATACGAAGGCATTGCTGAGTGCATTTCATAATATGATGAAGGGAGACGCGTAATCAAATGGGAATGACGATGACACAGAAAATTCTGGCTGCACACGCAGGGCTTGAAAAGGTGGAATCCGGACAGCTGATCAATGCAAAGCTGGATATCGTTCTTGGAAATGATATTACAACACCGGTTGCAGTCAAGGAATTCGAAAAAGCAGGATTTCAGGATGTGTTTGCACGCGATCGGATTGCGATTGTGCTGGATCATTTTGTACCGAATAAGGATATTAAAGCGGCGGAACAGTCCAAGACTTGTCGCGAATTTGCGTGCAGCCATTGTATCAGCCATTTTTATGATGTCGGAAAAATGGGGATTGAACACGCTCTGCTGCCGGAACAAGGTGTTGTAACCGCAGGTGATTGTATCATCGGTGCAGATAGTCATACCTGTACTTACGGCGCGCTTGGAGCTTTTTCGACAGGTGTCGGATCTACGGATATGGCAGCCGGTATGGCAATCGGAATGGCATGGTTTAAGGTGCCGTCAGCGATTCAGATTCACCTGACCGGAAAATTACCATCGAATTGCAGCGGAAAAGATGTGATTCTGACCATTATCGGAATGATCGGGGTTGATGGTGCACTTTATAAAAGCATGGAATTTACGGGTGACGGTGTTGCAGCACTTTCGATGGATGATCGACTTTGTATTTGTAATATGGCAATTGAAGCAGGTGCGAAAAACGGTATTTTCCCCGTAGATGACGTAACGAAAGCGTATATGGACGGCAGATGTGAGCGGATGCCTGTGATTTACGAAGCAGATGCGGATGCTAAATACGAAAAAACAATTGCACTTGATTTGTCGGAAATTGTTCCGACGGTTGCCTGTCCGCATCTGCCTGAAAATGTTCGTCCTGCAAAAGAATTGAATGATATTAAAATCGATCAGGTTGTCATTGGCAGCTGTACGAACGGGCGTATGGAGGATATGGAAGCTGCATTTAAGATTCTGAACGGCAAAAAGGTTGCAGATGGTGTCCGCTGTATTATTATCCCCGGAACCATGCAGATTCTGCGAGAATGCGTCGAGCGCGGATATTATACCGCCTTTATTGACGCAGGCGCGGTTGTATCTACGCCAACCTGCGGTCCATGTCTGGGCGGATATATGGGAATTTTGGCTGCGGGAGAACGCTGTATCGCGACAACAAACCGTAATTTTGTCGGAAGAATGGGTCATGTGAAAAGTGAAGTTTATTTGGCTTCTCCTCATACAGCAGCGGCGAGTGCGATTAAAGGCTATATCACAGATTATCAGGAGGAATAATGTATGCAGACACAAGGAAAAGCGTTTAAATATCCGGATAATGTCGATACCGATGTGATTATTCCGGCACGTTATCTGAATACGCCCGATGCCAATGAACTCGCACAGCATTGTATGGAAGATATTGATCCGACATTTGTAACGCGCGTCCAAAACGGGGATGTCATCGTAGCAGGCTGGAATTTTGGGTGCGGATCTTCGCGTGAACACGCACCGCTTGTGATTAAGACCTGTGGAACCGGTTGTGTGATCGCGAAATCCTTTGCCCGTATTTTTTATCGGAATGCAATCAATATCGGTCTTCCGATTCTGGAATGTGAAGAAGCAGCGGACGCGATTGCAGAGGGAAATGATGTGCAAGTGGATTTTGACAGCGGCATCATTACGGACATAACGAATGGAAAAACCTATCAGGCACAGCCGTTTCCGCCTTTCATTCAGAAAATTATCCGCAGCGGCGGCTTGCTCCAGTCTTTAAAAGCAGGTGAATGTGATGAATAAGAATATAGCAGTCATTCGCGGAGATGGCATCGGACCTGAAATTATTCGGGAAGCACTTCGTGTACTTGATAAAATTGCGGAACTTTATGGCCATAGCTTTGAATACACAGAAGTCGATATGGGCGGATGTGCAATCGACAAGTGGGGCGATCCGCTGCCGAAAGAAATGCTCGATAAAGCAATTGCTTCTGATAGTGTATTATTGGGCGCAGTCGGCGGCGAAAAGTGGAATGATGTTCCGAGTACTATGCGGCCGGAAAAAGGACTGCTTCGGCTTCGGGCAGGTATGGGAGTATATGCCAATAATCGTCCTGCGAAAATCTGGAAACAGTTGAGTGATGCGTCACCGCTTCGAAAGGAAATTGTCGATCAGGGCATTGATTTTATAATCGTAAGAGAGCTGATCGGCGGAATTTATTTTGGCGAACATAAAACGGTCGGGGATACTGCAACGGATGTCCTGACATATAGTGAAGCGGAAATCGAGCGGATTGGAAGAATTGGTTTTGAAACCGCTAGAAAACGAAATCATAGGCTTTGTTCCGTAGAAAAGAGCAATGTTCTTGACAGCAGCCGCCTCTGGAAAAAAGTAATGCATCGTCTGGCTGCGGAGTATCCCGATGTCACATTAACGGATATGCTGGTTGATAATTGTGCCATGCAGATTGTGAAGAATCCGAAACAGTTTGATGTAATCGTGACAGAAAATATGTTTGGTGATATCCTGTCTGATGAGGCATCCCAGATTACAGGTTCGATCGGCATGATTCCGTCATCGAGCTTAGGATCAACAAGCTGCGGCTTATACGAACCGATTCATGGCTCTGCACCGGATATTGCGGGAAAAGATATTGCCAATCCGATTGGAACTATTCTTTCTGCTGCTATGATGCTCCGGTATAGCTTTGATATGGAAGCGGAAGCAAAAGCAATTGAAGATGCCGTATCCGCATTTCTCGATCAGGGCTATCGGACAGCCGATATCATGAGTGAAGGTATGCAGCAGGTTGGATGTACTCAATGCGGAAGTCTGATTCTGGAAAATCTCAGATAATAATAAAATCTCCAAGGTCTGATGTGCTTTGCAGCACCGCCCTGGAGATTTTTTGTTGAAAATTGAGTGGGATTCAGGATTGCTGAGCAGTTTCCGTTAAGTTTTTCACCCAGCGATATTTTTTATAATGTCGATAAACAACCGGAAGCTTTACCATTTCATCGAGATTGAGTAGGAAATATACGACCAGAACCGGAAGCTTGAATACAAAAGCAGCTAAAAATCCAACCGGAACGATAAAACACCACATGGTAACGGTATCACAGATAAAACCGAACGTTGTATCACCGCCTGCACAGAAAATACCGGCGATCGTAACACAGTTCATGGTACGTCCGACCATATAGTAAACGCTCATAATCAGCATAGCGAGCAAATATTTTTTTGCAGTATCGGTTAGATCGAGTACATTGATAATAAGCGGTGCCAGTGCAGTCATAAGGATACCGGCAGCAACACCGCTCCAGATTCCAAGTTTGCAAAGTTTGCTGCCATAATTCTTAGCGAGTTCGAGCTTTCCGGCACCCAGTTCATTTCCTATGAGGATTGCACCACCGGAAGCGAGTGCGAATGCAAAGCAGGAAATCAGGTCTTTGACAACAGAAACCACAGAATTGGCTGCAATTGCATCGGCGCCCAGATGCCCCATAATGACACTAAGCATCGTAAAACCGATCCCCCAGCTGAGCTGATTTCCAAGCACCGGTGCTGTGTATTTTATGAAATCCGAGCGGATTTCTTTTCGGATCGTAAATAGCTTTGCAAAACTGAATTTGACATTACCGCTTTTCAATTCTACAATGATAACAGCGAGCAGTCCGATACCGCCTGAAATCGTAGTCGCAATTCCTGCGCCGATAGCTTCCAATTTCGGGACTCCGAGTAAGCCATAAATAAAGATTGCGTTCAGTAGAATATTGATTACAACCATTGCAGAGCTGATGATTGTTACGGGCTTTACCAGTTCCGTATTTTTCATGATAGTCTCGGTGATGACCATAAAGCTTTTCAGGATGTAGGAGAAGCTGACGACCCGAAGATAACCGGCTCCATATTCGATGATTTCGGGAACCGGCGTAAATATCCGCATGATTGCGTGAGGGAAGAAGAAGTTTGCATAAAAGAAGGCGAATGCAATGGGTGCCATCAGCTTCATACAGTAAGCATATAGTTCTTCAATGGAACGCTTATCATGAATTCCCCAGAATTGGGCGGCAAACATACTTGCACCGGAGGTGATAGTAATAATAAAGAGGTCAAGAACAAAGCTGACACGCGATGCAAGTGATACCGCAGACATGGCATTTTGGTCGAGTGTGGCAAGCATAACGGTGTCAGAAACAGGTATCAGCGCTAACAGAAAATTCTGAAATGTAATCGGAATTACGATTTTCATGAGTTTCTGGTGAAAATCTGATTTCATTATTTTTCATCTCCCTGTACGGATAGAAATGAGGTGTGAAATCTGGGAGTGTTCTGTTATTTCAGGAGCTGGAATTTGCCGATCAGGGGAAGCTCTCTTGCTTTGTGGGTAACGGCATTATAAATACCCAGACAAGAATATGCAGCCACTACAAGGCGAATCAGGATTTTCAGAATCGTTGGGATAATTGAGAGCAGGAAAGCGTTTCCTAAGAAAAAGTCAACAGTACCGCTGATGAGAAAGAGAATGGTGCTGACAATGGCGAGAATCAACCCTTGATTGGCGTGGAATCTGGCATAAGGGGAACGGCATTTGAAAATCGGAATCACACAAAGCCATGACAGATAGGATAAGATACAGTAGTTGCGATTTGCGAGAATATCATAGCCTTCGAATGTATGGGTATGATCGGGACAGTCGGCAAGGATATCGGTCGCGGTATTTTTGACATAATTACCGGCCTCACGAAGTTTGTTCTCGATGTCAATATTCTTTTCGGGAATACAGTTGGGGCATTGTGTCTGACCGTCGGGAATTACGCTCCCGCATTTTTTACAATAATTCATATCTAACATTTCCTTTCGCGATGAGGATTGTGGCAGGTTACCACTACTATTTTATCATATCACACATCAGAAGTTAAGACACTGCATCAGAAACCGATTGACATTTGAAACAAAACAATTTATAATAACAATGTAAAATCATAATCCTGAAAGGTGATATAAAGATGAGCGAGTTTCAAATGACCGTCCTGATTGACAATGAATCGAAGGAAAATCTGAAAGGCGAATGGGGGTTGGCGATTCATATCAATCATCGCGGCAAGACAATTCTGCTGGACACAGGTTCCGGCAGCAGCTTTTCGAAAAACGCAGAAAAACTTGGACTTTCTTTGACAGATATTTCGTATGGCGTGCTGTCCCATGCACATTTTGATCATGCAAACGGGATGGCAAAATTTTTCTCGGAAAATACCAAAGCGAAATTTTATCTGCGCAAAGGGTCCGCGGAAAACTGTTACAGCAAACACGGAATTTTCAAGAAATATATCGGAATCCGGAGAGGAACACTGCGGAAATATCGGGATCGGATCTCGTATGTGGACGGACGCCACCGATTATATGACGGCGCGTGGCTGATTCCGCATGAAACAAAGGGACTGGAGGAAATCGGAAGAAAAGCGAATATGTTCCGAAAAACGGAGAATGCTTGGGAGATTGATGATTTTGCACATGAACAAAGTCTTGTGCTCGAAACAAAGCGCGGACTTGTGATATTCAATAGCTGCTCACACGGCGGCGCAGATAATATTATCACAGAAATCGCCAAAGCATTTCCCGGTCAGAAAATATATGCAATCATCGGCGGATTTCATTTGTTCCGGTTATCCGATCAGGAGATTGCGCAGTTTGCAAATCGTGTCAAGCAAACGGGGATTGAGAAAGTTCTGACGGGACATTGTACCGGTAAACGTGCATTTCGGATTTTGAAGGAAATTCTGGGAGACTGTGCGGAAGAATTCTACTGCGGCTATACGTTTACGGATGAAACATGAATATTTCGCTATAAAGGAAACTGTACATGACCGATCTGCATTTCATCCGGCGTAAGGGGAATATTCTTGTCGATGATAACTGAGCCGTAAATATCGGTGATACGGAAGGTGAATGGACCTGCACCCATATCTTTCGACTCAAAGAAATTATAATTACGGCGTTCTACCGAAACGAATTCACCGGACTTAGCATCCAGATATTCAAATTTTTCGATCGGATAACGATGGTTTCGAACCTGAACACCACACCAGAATTCCGAAGAACCTTCCTTATAGACATAAGAAACCGGTGCATCTTCAGCGGAATCGAGCGGAATAATCTTCCATGTCACAGGAACCTTTCCTTTTTCGGCGGGTGCAATCAAAGGGAATGCATCGACATATAAATCGAGATCGCCCTTTGCCCCTTCCGGAAGAAGATCGGTCACAAGCACCTGAATCGTACCCAGCTCGCCTGTGACTTCTAAAAAAGCGCCCGCCAGTCTTGCACAGTCCCAATCCGGCAGATTCATTGCTGTAATCCAGTAATCATCCTTGGAAATCGGATCTAGCATTGCACATCCACCTTCATATCCACCGCCATAGAATGTTGCGAATCCCGAATGAATTTCGCCTTTGATGTCGGTGTGAGTTGTTGACTGTGCAAGGAGTATGCGTTTCAGAAGCGTAAAATCCACAGCATTCAGCTGTTTATCCGAATTCAGATCACCGGATTTTCCCGCGGAATCAGAAATCTCGATTTTCCCCTGTAAATAGGAGAGCATAATTTCTGCATCTGATTTCGTAACGCTGCCATCCAAATCGAGATCACCCATTGTCGGTTCATCGGTTTCCGCACTCCATACGTCACCGGAACTGAATATCAAATATGCCGCTGAAATCAGGATCGCAGCTACTGTTTTTCGAATTCTGAACATGAATTTCACACTCCTTTTTGATTGGTTCTGAGAATCAATCGCAGTATTTTACCATATTATAGCATAGGAGTGAAAAGCTTGTAAAGTAGGAATCGTCTGCTCAGAATGACATATTCAGTCTTTTTTCAAACACGATAGAATTATATTTATATTGACAAAATAAAAGTTCTATGCTACAATAAAACAGGGGAATCCCCCTGAATTTATATTAACGGAGGGTCTTGTATGGAATATGAAGTAAAAAATGCACCATTGCCTGTGTTGATCTGTAAATTACAGCCGGGTGAAAGCATCGAATGTCAGAAGGGTGCGATGTCATGGATGACAACCACAATGTCGATGAACACCGGTTTTGGCAGCGGCGGCGGTGGCGGTGTGCTCGGCGCACTCGGTAAAATGGCAAGAAGTGCTGTCACCGGAGAATCCGTATTTCGTAATACATATTGCGCAACCGGCGGAGAAGGTATGATTGCCTTTGCGGCAACATTCCCCGGCAACATCATGTGCTTTGATGTCAGCAGAAGCGGAATTGTCGCACAAAAATCTGCATATCTGGCAAATACTCCGGGTGTCAATATGAATATTTTCTTCCAGAAAAAAATCGGCGCAGGCTTATTCGGCGGTGAAGGCTTTATTATGCAGCGTTTCAGCGGAAACGGTATGGTCTTCTTAGAAATCAACGGCTGCGTTTGCGAATATGTTCTTGGCGCAGGTCAGTCCATGATGGTGGATACCGGCTACCTCGCAGCAATGGAAGAGACCTGTTCTGTGGACGTTGAGGGTGTAAAGGGAATCGGTAATGCATTGCTGGGCGGCGAAGGCCTCTTTAACACGAGAGTAACCGGCCCCGGCAGAATCTGGCTGCAAACAATGCCGGCAAATGTTCTGGCGAGTGCAATTCAGCCGTATATTGTAGTAAAAAGTTCATAAGAAAAAAGTATCGGCGGTACATATCATGTATCGCCGATTTACTTGCAATAAAATGCTATGAGATGGAGTGTTCCTCATCTCATAGCATTTCGTATTATATGGAAATGGAGTATTTGTTGGTGTAGGTTTCAAGCATCTTGTCGTACTGGGGATTTCCGTGGCGTGTATCACGCAGCGACTGGTGTACATTGAGATTGTGCTGCGCCATATCAATGACACAGCAGGCGATATTGGAACAATGGTCGCTGACACGCTCGAGGTTTGTGAGGATATCAGACCAGACAAAGCCGACCTGTACGCTGCACTTACCGTCCTGCATACGCAGAATATGATTGGTGCGAAGCTGTTCCTTGAGCTGGTCAATGACCTGTTCGAGCGGTTCAACATAGGCGGCACTCTCGACATCACTGTTTTCAAAGGCTTTGAGAGAGAGCTCCAGAACTTCTTTCACTGCGGAAGAAATTACATCATATTCTTTCAGGGCTTGTTCGGTAAGGGTAAGGTTCTTGTCACGCAGCTCTTCCGCAGATTCGAGAATATTCACCGCATGGTCAGAAATACGTTCTAAGTCTCCGATGGATTTTAGGAGCGCAGTCGCCTCTTCACTTTCCTTTTCACCAAGCTGTTCCGCACTGAGCTTGACGAGATAGGTACCGAGAATATCTTCGAGTTCGTCACAGCTGTCTTCATCTTCACGGATTTGTTTTGCAGCATCTGCGGAATATCCGGTGAAAACGCCGATCGAAGCGATCAGAGAGGTGATTGCTTTCTGCGCCATTTCGATTGCGACAGTGCGAGCCTGACCCAGTGCAAGCGGCGGAGTTACAAGGAGACGATCGTCCAGTCGGACAGTCTTTTCTACTGTCTTGCTGTCGGGAACGAGTTTCTTTGCGAGATTGACAAGCATAGCAGAGAAGGGGAACAGTACAACAGTTGCCGCAACTTTAAATGCAGTATTGACGACTGCGATACCAACCATAGAAGCGGGCTGATCCAGAATATCGGGCATGAAAATTGCACGAACGATTGCATAAACAGCAAGCCAGATTGCGGAACCGACAACATTAAAGAGGAGATGTACGACTGCCGCACGCTTTGCTTCTTTTTTCGCACCGATCGAGGAGAGCATTGCAGTCGCACAAGTACCGATTGCAGTACCCATGACAATCGGAATGGCTGCACCAAAGGAAACCTGTCCGGTCATAGCGAGTGCCTGTAAAATACCGACGGCAGCAGAACTGGACTGAATCACACCGGTTAAAAGTGCGCCGGCGATGAGTCCGAGAATCGGGTTTTTGAACATGATAAAGAGCTGCTGGAACTCGGGGACATCCGCAAGACCGGAAACAGCGTCGGACATTGTATCCATACCGAACATCAATGTTGCGAATCCAAGTAAAATAATACCAATGTCCTTTTTCGAATGCTTTTTGCTGAACATCATGAAGCAGATACCGATGAGGGCAAGAATCGGTGTGAAAGAGGATGGTTTCATGAGTTTGACAAATGTAGATTCACCGCTGATTCCACCCAGCGACAACAGCCATCCTGTGATGGTTGTACCGACGTTTGCGCCCATGATAACATTGGCAGCCTGTCTTAACGTCATCAGACCGGAGTTTACAAAACCAACGACCATAACCGTTGTTGCGGAAGAACTCTGGATTACGCAGGTTACACCGCAACCGGTCAGGAATCCGACGAATTTGTTTGATGTCATCCTGGACAGAACCGTATGGAGCTTTCCGCCGGCACAGCGTTCGAGTGCCTCTCCCATCAGCGTCATGCCAAAGAGAAACAGACAAAGTCCGCCAATCATTGATAATACATTAAAGATGTCCATGGTTTTTACTCTCTTTCAGATAATTATATTTTGCAGCATATGCCGCAGATGCACGATGTTAGATGCTTTGGGATGATACTGCATCCAAGATTTCAGTGGACTTGGGGGATTGTTTTGGGAAGAGAATCGTGATCACAGTTCCCTCACCGATCTTACTTTGGATTTCAATTTCCCCATTATGCAGCAATACGGAATGTTTTACAATCGAAAGTCCAAGTCCGGTACCGCCAACGGATTTCGAACGGCTTTTATCCACACGATAGAATCGTTCAAAGATTCTGGGAAGTGCGTCCTCCGGGATGCCGATACCGGTATCGCTCACATTCAGCGTAATGGTCTGCGGAGTTTGGGTAATATCGAGGGATATCGTACCGCCTTCGCGGTTGTATTTGATGGCATTATCGCAAAGATTATAGAGAATGCCGGATAATAGCTGTGGGATTCCCCAGAGCTCTGCTTTTTCGCCTGTCAGATGGATTGTGATATCGGAGGCGTCCGCCACAGGTTTGAGATCTCTTACTGTTGTTTCCGCCAGTGCATAAAGATCAACACTCTGATACTTCATATCTTCGGCTCCCTCATCAAGATGAGAAAGCTTGATAATATCTTCGACGAGCGTAATCATCCGCATGGCTTCCGTATGGATTTTGGAGGAAAACTTCGCGACATCTTCGTTTCTGACCATACCGCTTGCAAGAAGTTCGGCACTGCCTGAAATAACTTGTAACGGGGTTTTCAATTCGTGCGAAACATTTGCGGTAAATTCACGCCGTGCTTCTTCGGCACGTTCCATTTCGGTGATGTCAAAGATAATGAGTGCGATTGCCGATACATCGGTGTCAGAAAGAATCGGGCCTGCGCTGAACTGATAATGTCTGCCGTTCATCTGAATAATTTTCTCAGCGTGTTCTCCGGTTTCTGCAATACGCAGAATCTCCTGTATTTCAAAGGTGTTATTAAAGAGAAGCAGGTCTTTTCCGATACAGTATGTACTGATTCCAAGAATTTTTGTAGCGGATTGATTGATGCTGAGAACCGCACCCGTTTTATTGAGAAGAATAATTCCCTCGTTCATGCTGTTGGTTGCGGTATTAAACTCCTCTTGTTTTTGTTTCAGTTCGTCCTTCTGCGCATTCAGAAGTTTTTGCTGGCTTGTAATACGGTTAATGAGCGGCGTGAGTTCCTCATATACATTTTCAGCAGATGGATTATCGAGATCCAGCTCATTGAGCGGCTGCACAATCCGTTTTGATATGCGGTAAGCGAGATAGAGGGAAAGCGCAACAGCAATAATCATAACAATCAGGATAGGCTGGAGCATAGACAGCACGAGCGACCACAGCGCAATTTGCGAGGAAGAAACACGGATTACTGTTCCATCGGACAGCTTTTGTGCAAAATAAAGCTGGCGTTCCATGAGTGTATCAGAGTATCGGATGCTTTGTCCTTCGCCATCCGTAATCGCCTCTGTAATTTCCTCACGCTCCAGATGATTTTCCATCTGTTCGACTTGCGCTTTGTTATCAAAAAGCACCGCACCGTCATCTGAAATCCATGTAATCCGATAGTCACCGTTTGAAAGACTACTCAGATATTCGAGGCCTTTGGCTTCCACAGCGGATGCACAAAGTTCGGTTTCGGTTTTGAGATGATTGATCTGTATATAGGAAAAGTACTCATATAAAACGCCCATGATTAAAACGAGCATCGCCACGAACACGGCGACCACAACCAGGAAAATGGAACGAAAAAATTTTTCCGTCATGTTTTTTCCTCCATTTTATATCCGACACCGCGGATGGTTGTGATATAATCGCCCGCTGCACCAAGCTTTGTGCGGAGTGTTCCGACGTGAACATCGACAGTTCTGGTTTCTCCGAGAAAATCATGTCCCCATACTTTTTCAAGAAGTTGTTCTCTGGAAAAAACGATTCCGTGATGGTTCATAAAGAAATTCAATAGATCATATTCTTTGAGCGTCAAGATAACTTCGGTGCCATTGACCGAAACAGAATGCCCAGCCGGATTGATCGCGATTATACCGATTCTGGTTATAGAAGTGTCTTTGGGTGTGACTCTGCGGAGTACAGATTTTACACGCGAAACCATCTCCATCATACCGAACGGTTTTCCGAGATAATCATCTGCTCCAAGATCCAGTCCGAGCACCTTATCATATTCCGTACTCTTAGCGCTTGCCATGATAACGGGAATATCGGCGGTGCTGTCATCTGCTTTGAGCTTTTTTAAAATCATGATACCGTCTTCGCCGGGAAGCATAATATCGAGCAAAATCAGCTGTGGTTTTTCATCCTTTAGCGCCGTCCAGAATTCTGCTGCATCCTGAAAGCCGCGGGCGTCAAACCCCGAAGCATTTAATGTATACAGCATCAGATTCCGGATGCCATTATCATCTTCGACACAAAAAATCATGATTCTCACTCACTTTCACGAATTATTATAAAACCTGAACGTAAGATTTGATATCATCCCTTTGTAAAATTTATGTAAGATTTTCTCGTTCGTCAAATTTCGAAAAAACAGCTTGAAAGATTGACATTTCAGACAGAATATGGTATGATGTAGAACATAGAAAGTACGATGAAATTGGTATGATTACCGTTTTATCGCACTTAGACAAGGAGCTGATTTCTCACGAAACAATATCATGTTCCGAATTTCAGCCGCGTTATCGCCCTGATATTTCTCATGATTATTTTAGTTGGAACCGCTTTGCTCGCATTACCGGCTGCGTCACGAGACGGAAAATCCTGTGGCTTGCTGATTGCGCTGTTTACGGCAACATCGACAACCTGTGTAACAGGACTGGCATTGGTTGATACATGGACACAATTCAGCGGTTTTGGTCAAGGTGTTATCCTGATGCTGATCGAAGTCGGCGGTATCGGTTTTATGTCCGTCGCATCCATGCTTGTTTTTTTCATCCGAAAAAAGGCGAGCTTCTCTCAACAGCTTTTGATGGCACAATCCATCGGAACGGATGATATCGGAGATGTTCTCCGTGTACAAAAGCGAATTTTATATGGCGCTTTTCTGATTCAATCATGCGGCGCAATCATCCTTACCATTCGCTTCTGTCAGGAATATCGCTTTTTCACAGCCTTAAAGCTTGGAGTATTTCATGCTGTGTCCGCATTTTGCAATGCCGGATTTGACATACTCGGATTTAAGGAGCCAGGGACGAGTATATGCTGTTACGGTACAGATGCTGTCATTTGTCTGACACTTTCAGCCTTAATTATTCTTGGTGGATTAGGCTTTCTGGTCTGGGACGAAGTGCTTCGTGTCTCTCAGCCCAAAAAATGGAGTGTTTATACAAAGCTTGTACTGTTGACAACAGGATTACTGATAATCGGCGGAATGATTCTGCTGAGTGTGATCGAATGGCAAAATCCCAAAACATTGGGAGAAATGTCGATTTTTGAGAAATTGATCGCATCCTTTTTCCAATCAGTCACAATGCGTACTGCCGGATTTGCAGGAATCTCTCAGGGTGATCTTACGGAGGCCGGAAAGGGCATTTCTATTTTTCTGATGCTGATCGGCGGAAGCTCCGGTTCTACGGCAGGCGGCTTGAAAACTGTCACATTCATCGTGCTTTTACTGTTCTTATGGTCAAGAGTCTGCGGAAAAGAAGATGCCTGCGCATTTTACCGGACAATTTCGCATAAAGATATTCTGAATGCATTAACGATATTCGGGATGATGATCGTACTGTCATTTGCAGGTACAATTTTTATATGTGCTTGTGAGCCGGTTTCCTTTATAGACAGTCTCTTTGAGGTGGTATCAGCAATCAGTACCGCAGGTTTGTCCACAGGTATTACAGCAAGTCTGAGCGTACCATCTAAGCTGTTGCTGATTGCATTTATGTATTTTGGAAGAGTCGGACTTCTGACAATCAGTCTCGGATTTCTCCGGACCAGACATTCTACCGACCAGTTTAAATACGCAGAAACGAATTTATTGATAGGGTGATTAAGATGAAATCATTTGCAGTCATTGGATTAGGAAAATTCGGAAGCCAGCTTGCGAAAACACTCTATGCATCAGGAAAAGATGTGCTGGCAATTGATACGGATGAAAATGCTGTCCGGATGCTTGCGGATTCCGTGACCAAAGCAGTTGTTGCGAATATCGGCAATCTGAGTGTACTGAAAACACTTGGCGTCGATAAATGTGATTGTGCAATCGTCGCGTTCAGTGATGATCTGGCCGCCTCCGTTCTTGCGACGATGAATTTAAAAAAATTAGGCATAAAAAAAATTATCTGTAAAGCACATGACATGACGCATTCCGAAATTGTGTCAAAACTCGGAGCAGATGAAGTGATTATTCCCGAACATGTTGTCGCTGACAAATTGGCGCGTACTCTGACTGCACACAATCTCTTGGAGTATCTGGATTTATCCAACGATTACTCCATAGCAGAATGCCAGACGCCGCGAGCATGGATCGGAAAAAGTATTATGGAACTCAATATACGTGCAAAATATAATGTGAATGTCATCGCAATCCGAACCGGAGAAGTATTGGATGTATCGCCGATGGCGAAAACAGTTTTTTTGCAGGATTCGGAAATTGTAGTACTTGGCACAAACGACGCCATCGCGAAAATAGAAGCAATGAAGCATTAACTGTATTTTACAAATTAAGTAAGGAGTATCAATATGGAAACTTGGTCTGATACAATTTTATGTTTAAACTGTGGCGCGGTACTGGATGCATCGATGCGGTTTTGTCCGCGGTGCGGTACAAAGAATCACGCTTTTGACGCAGCACAGAATCCATCCGTGAATTCGCCGGCTCCCGCTTCTTATATGCACGAAGCAGATCGAACGGCATTGAATGCACTGAAAGCTTTACCCGGTTTTTCTGCACTTATCAAGGGATTTATGAATATCTGGCAGGAGCGTCAGTTCCGGATTCTGAATATGTCGAGTAATATCCGTCTCGGTGAAAACCAGCTTCCGCAGTATTATCGGATGCTGCCGCCGATCTGTGAACGGCTCGGCATCGCAGTTCCCGAATTATATCTGACCATGGATGTCAATCCGAATGCGTATACATATGGTGAAACAAAACCTTTTATTACAATTACATCAGGCTTGATTGATCTTTTGCCGGATGAGTTGATATCAACTGTACTTGCGCATGAATGCGGTCATATCGCTTGCAGTCACGTACTTTACTCGACAATGGGCCGTCTTGTATTCAGCGGAGCTGCGATTGCAGGAAGCTTTGTCGGACTTGGAAAACTGGTTTCTTTCCCGCTTGAAGTCGCATTCCACCAGTGGAAGCGGTGCAGCGAGCTTTCCGCCGACCGTGCAGCCCTGATTTATGATGGAGATGCCGAGAAAACCATTGAAGTGTGTATGCGTCTGGCAGGATTCGGAAAGAACAATCAGGCCGATGGCGATAAAGAAATGTTTATGCAGCAGGCACTGGAATATAAATCTCTCGTCGAAACATCCGCATGGGACAAGACGCTTGAATTTCTGATTCTGAAAGATGCAAGTCATCCCTTTAATGCGGTTCGAGCATACGAAGCATCCGAATGGGCGAAAACGAAACAGTTTCAGCAGTTTTTGAATCATAGCGCATAATATAAAAGGGCTGATGCGATCGCAGCATCAGCCCTTTTTCGTTATTTTTGTTTTTTCTTTTTTCGGCGTGCAAGGATAATTACGATACCAGCGATTACTGCGATGCCGCCTATACCCCAGATGACCAGACATAGGCCAAGCGGTTGAACCGGACAAGCTTTGCATATATTACAGGAATTCTCGGCTTGTGATGCAGGCACACTCGAATCGGTCGCGATAAGCGTTGCATCCTGTGCGATATCTTGTTCTGTTATTTCGGTTTCTACGGGTGCTTTCCAATTTGACACAATCTCCGACCATTCCGATGCAATACCGTCCAAAGCATTACAAACGATTCTGGCACGGAATTCAACCAGCGTATCAGGAGCAAGAGGGGAGGCTGACAGATAAGAGGTGGTACGATATCCGCCGTTCAGCCATGCAGCATTTTCATGATAAACATCGACCCATTCGCCTTCGTTGAGTCGCACCTGTGTTTCAATGGTATAAGGGTCATAAGAAGTACCGGTTGCAACAAAATATTTTTGTCCGTCATAAACGCTGCGGGGGATCGTCAGATAGTAGCTGATCCCACAGTAAGTTTCTGATTCAAATTTTGTGCTGAAGTTGGTAACAGCAGGCGTTTCCACGACGGTCGGTGTTTCAAGCGCAGGAAGCGATACATTTTTTCCGATTGAAGCCTGCGGCGACCATTCACTGAATACGGCACTTGTTTCCGCCGATCCGGATTCCATAGATGTATAAGGAATATAATAACGGTAACGGTAGGTAATTGTGTGGTTTTCGAGATCATAAAGATAGCTGCCGGTTGGTTCATCTTTGATGATGTAGGGTTTAAGAAAAGCATTGTTTTCTGCTGTTACATCAAAATATGTCAGGGAGGACTGTGTAAAGTAATGCATTTTAGTGGTATCATCAGTCAGAAAGAAGCTGCTTAGAAAAAAACAGTCATTTTCACTTTTCATCTGTGAACCGTAATCAAAATTGTCCCAGTCTCCTTGCTCCGAAAGCCATGCACCGTCATCGAATTTGGCATCAATCTGAATCGAAATGCCATTTTCAATCATAAGGCGATATTTGGACTGAAAAGCAAAATCACCTTCTAAAATGATTTCATCGCAGATATTGGTGAGTTCATCCGGAACATCATAGAAAAAGTTGATCGAACCGGGGATATGGCTTCCGTCCGAGAAAGTATCGTTATATGTAAGATAAGGTGCATATACGGGAGCAGGGATTTGTCCGGACGGAAAAAACCGCCCCATGAATTCTGCTTCACCGGCTTTTGCGGTAAGCGTACAAAGTCCGGTTGAAAACATTACCGCGGATAGTGCAGCTGCCATTCTTTTCATTCGTTTCCTCCTGTTTTGAAAGGGTCAGAGCTTGCTCACAATAAATTTTCTATATTATAACATAAAAACCGCCGAAAATCAATTCTATTTTCTCCCGAATCCATCGAAAATGACACGATATCTCTCAAATATTTTTAAAAGAGAAAGGATTGCGATGGACAAATAAAACAAAATATGCTATAATGTAGAAAAATGCGGATACGCATGAATTCAGAGGGAGTTGAATATTATGGCACCACCCATGGGAGGCAGGGGCGGACGGTTTCTTACAGAAGAAGAAAAGAAGAATCGTCCGAAAGTGACAAAAGAATTGCTCGCACGTATTTTCTCGTATATGAAACCGTATCGGAAACAGTTTTTACTTGTACTGTGTTCGATTTTGCTTTCGTCCATCTTTTCACTGCTGCCGTCGGTTCTGACCGGTAAAATCATTGACGAAGGCTTAATCGGAGAGAGTATGGCAAAGCTTGTCACATTCATTCTGCTTTCGCTTGCTGTCACGGTTGCTGCGAACCTGATCGGTGTTCTCGAAAGTTATCTGAATACCTGGATCGCCCAGCATATTACGTTTGATATGCGAAATAAGATGTATCGGCATCTCCAAAGTATGTCCCAAAGATTCTTTACAACCAATCATCAGGGCGATATTATTACAAGAATGACCAGCGATATTTCAAGCGTTCAGCAGATTATCACCGGTACGCTGACCAGTATTATCTCGAATTCGATCACGTTGCTGATTGCATTGGTCGTGATGTTTCAAAAGAATTGGATACTTGCGCTGATCGGACTGATTGTAGTGCCGCTTTTCACGATTCCTACGCGAAGTGCAGGTAAAACACGCTGGTCGATTACGAATGAGTCGCAAGCTTGCAGCGACGAAATGAACAGTATTCTCAATGAAACGCTTTCTGTCAGCGGTCAGCTTCTCGTGAAGCTCTTCGGTCGTGAACAGCATGAATATGAGAAATACGAAGAAGTCAATCATCGTATGATCCGTCTGAATATCCGCGAAAGTATGGCCGGCAGATGGTTTCGTGTTGCGCTGAATACATTTTCCGGAATCGGACCGATGATGCTGTATCTTGTAGGCGGAATTCTGATGATGCAATTCGATTCTGAGCTGACAGTCGGTGATATTACGGTCATGGTAGCGATGCTCGGAAAAATGTACGGGCCTGTCAACCAATTACTCAATATTCAAGTTGACTGGATTCGTTCTATGTCCATGTTCACGCGTATCTTTGCATATTTTGATATGCCGATAGAAATCGAAAATGCACCGGACGCTATCGTACCGAAGACAACCGACGGACGGATTTCGTTCCAAAATGTCGGATTTTATTATGAAGAAGACCGCCAGATTTTAAAGGACATCAGCTTTGAACTCGAAAGTGGAAAATGTATCGCGATTGTCGGACCGTCAGGTTCCGGAAAGAGTACGCTTATCAACCTGATTCCACGCCTTTATGATGTAACCGCCGGCAGCGTTGCATTCGATGATGTGGATGTCCGCAAGCTTGATCTTTCGTTCCTGCGAAAAAATATCGGCATTGTCAGCCAGGAAACCTATCTCTTTAACGGTACCATTCGGGATAATCTGCTTTATGCGAAACCCGACGCAACGGAAGAAGAACTGCTGAACGCCTGCAAACAGGCGAATATCTATGAGTTGATAGAAAAACAGGAAAACGGCTTGGATACTATGGTAGGCAATCGCGGCTTAAAGCTTTCGGGTGGTGAGAAACAGCGAATTTCTATCGCACGTGTCCTCTTAAAGGATCCGACTGTCATGATATTTGATGAAGCTACCTCAGCACTGGATTCGATTTCGGAACAGAAAATACAGGATGCGATTCAGCCGCTGATTGCATCGCGTACCAGTATCCTGATCGCACATCGCCTCTCAACCATTTTAGCCGCAGATGAAATACTCGTGCTTGAAAACGGCGTCATTGCAGAACGCGGCACACATGAAAAGCTGGTTGCCGCAGGCGGTGTATATACAAAGCTGTATGAAACCCAGTTCAGTGAAGCAAAGCCCAATCCGAACGAACCATTCGAATATACAGAAGGTGAAGACTAAGATACAGAAAAACCCTCCGACAGTCATAGAGACATTCGGAGGGTTTTTGCGTGCATCAGCGGTCAGTACCGATTTTGCTGGTAGCCTTCGTCATAATAGAAGTGACGTCGTCTTTGACATCATCCATCATATCCTTGGCATCAGAGATCATTCCACTTTGCTCGGTTGTATCATTTGTCTTGACAGTATTCTCTGTTGTCGTTGTGGTAACAGTCGTAGTTGTAGTAGAAGTTCGGGCGCTGTTGTTGGTCACTTTACCGTTTTCTGCGGCTGTTTCGCGATCACCGCAGCCGGTCAGCATTCCACAGAGCAGAATCATGCCTGCTGCTGTACAATAAATTCGTTTTTTCATGAAATCCCCTTTCTGACAGTCGGATTGAAAATGCCTGTGCCTGTGCAATTGAATACTCAGGCGGATATATTATTTCCGACGATTCAGAATTTATTTATAATAATTATGTACAGCAAATTGAAACGCCGAAAAATCCTGATTGATTTTTCGGCGTTTTCTGTATATGGAATTATTTTTCGAGAAGTTCCTTGACTTTGGCTGCCAGCCAGGCAGCAGCTTCCGCGACAGGAACATTTTCCCTGAAGGACTTATCACGTGCAGCAATTTCAATACAGCCTGCTGCAAGTGTTTTCGGGCTGACAATCGCTCTGACCGGAATTCCGAACAAATCCGCGTCTGCAAACATGACGCCCGGTCGGATATCACGATCATCATAGAGGACTTCGATACCGGCTGCCTGTAAATCAGCGTACAGCTTGTCGGCAGTTTCTTTGACAGTGGGATCATCAACGCGAAGATTACAGACCTCAACCTGCCAGGGAGCGATTGCCATCGGCCAGATCGGGCCGTAATCGTCATGACTTTCCTGACAGATCGAAGCGCAGAGTCTGCCGACACCGATGCCGTAGCAGCCCATAATCGGGTACTGACGCTCACCGTTTTCATCGAGATAGGTCATTTCCATTGCCTTGGTATATTTCTGACCAAGCTGGAAGATGTTACCGATTTCAATTCCTTTTTCAATCTGAATCTGCGGTTTTCCGCACTGCGGGCATACAGCACCTGCAAATGTTTTTGCGACATCCACATATTCGACTTCACCGAAATCACGCGCAAGATTCATGCCTGTAAAATGAGTATCCACCTTATTCGCACCACAGACCAGAGCTTCGATCCCGCGAAGCGATGCGTCGAATACAACGCGGATATCCTTGGGCAGACCAACCGGTCCGATGAAGCCTGCAATCACGCCGCTGTCTTCCGGAATTGCCACAGCAGGATGAATTTCAAATCCGAGATAGTTTCGGAGCTTCGTTTCATTGATTTCGAGATCGCCGCGGATAAATGCAATCACAAGACTATCATCATCATTTTTTTGATAAACAACAGCCTTGCAAAGACGCTTTCCATCAATCTTGAGGAATGCAGTCAGGTCTTCAATCGTCTTGATATCAGGCGTATGCACCTCCGAAAGCTCTGCCAGCACACCGGCTTCGTTTTCAACCGATACTGCAGCAGCTTCCATGTTTGCGCGATAACCGCAGTCGCAGATTGCAAGCGTATCCTCACCGACTTCTGTCAGCAGCATAAATTCGTGCGAGATGCTGCCGCCCATCATACCGGAATCCGACTGTACGGAAATGAAATTCTTGCAGCCACAACGCTTGAAAATGCGCTCATATGCATCATATGCACGCTGATAATATGCAACCAGATCTTCCTGTGAGGTATGGAACGAATAAGCGTCTTTCATTGTAAATTCACGGACACGAATCAGACCGCCTCTTGCGCGCGGTTCGTCGCGGAATTTGGTCTGGATCTGATAAATCATGAACGGGAAATCTGCATAAGACTGAGCGGTATCTCTTGCGAGATGTACAGCAGCTTCCTCATGTGTCATACCAAGAACCATCTGGTTTCCGGAGCGATCCTTCCAGCGTGCCATTTCACTGCCGATACTGGTATATCTGCCGGATTCTTCCCAGAGGCTTGCAGGCATTGTAACCGGGAACATAACTTCCTGTCCGTCGATCGCATCCATTTCTTCGCGAATGATATTTTCGATTTTTCTGGTAATGCGTTTTGTCGGCATAAACAGCGAGAAAATACCATTTGCCATATATTTCATATAACCGCCGCGCATCATCAGAGCATGGCTTTCGATTACACAATCCTTCGGCGGCTGCTTAAAGCGTTCGCCCAGCATCATTGAAACTTTCATAAATTTCTTCCATCCTTAGCTATATAGAGTAAATGTATGTCAGAAAGTGAACCGACATCAGAATTTCCGACATCACTCAATTTATTATTTTACCACATTCTCATGTAAATTGCAAGAGGTTATCGGGGATTTTTTCAAAGACATCATTTTTACGAACCTGTTGACAAACAGAAATCTCTATGATACAATGTTTTTGTTGACAGAGATAAACGGAAAGGAATCGGTTGATTTTGGAACTTGAATATAAATGGACACTACCGGATACGTGCACATTTT
>JAFXIC010000012.1 GCA_017533485.1 Oscillospiraceae bacterium | reverse complement strand
GATGGTGGACCTGAAGGGGTTCGAACCCTCGACCTCCGCGTTGCGAACGCGGCGCTCTCCCAGCTGAGCTACGAGCCCATATACTCTGATGCTCTCTCAATACTTTCATAGTATAACACAAATTCCCTGTGTTTGTCAAGCAGTTTATGAAAAAAAGAAAGCGGTGCCGGATGGACAGCATCCCCTTCGTGCGTACCAAAGCTGCTGGATGAACGAGAGATATTATATAGGATATCGAAAGAATTGTTCATGAAAAACCCGAACGCATGAAAAGCCCCTCTGACGGACAAGATCATCTGTCAGAGGGGCTTTTGTTATGTCTGTTTGAGCGTACCGGAGTAGGTAGTGCCGCTGACGGTAAGAGTCACCGGGATTTCCTCTGACATAGCCGGCGGTGTCGGGAGGGATTCGGCGGACTCGAATCCGTTCAGCCCTTTTGCGCGGATGCGTGCAGGGTAGTCGATATAACAGAGATCCAGATCGACATTCCCGCTGACCCCACGAACTGCGCCGCGCTCGGAGTGCTGCCAGATTCCGACCGTTCCGTTATAGTGGAGCTTCTCGCCCCATTCGGCTGCCCAGAGTGCATAGCGCGTTTTGATTGTATCGTCGATATGTGAGGAAAGTACCGAGCGGCTTGTATAGAATCCTGCCCAGTAGCCTGCCTGTTCGAGGGCGTTGCAGAATGCCCGAACCATCGCGGAACAATTTCCTTTACCGGTCGCGAGTGCAGCAGCTTCCTCTAAATCAAAATAGATCGGGAAAGCGAACTGTTTTCCGCGGAGCATCGAGATACAAACGGCTGCTTCCTGTTCCGCCTCGGCAACGGTCGTGGCATAGGAATACCAGTATGCACCGAGCGGAATTCCGGCGGCTGTTGCAGCGGTATAGTTTTCTTCGAAGCGTGCATCCTTCTGCTTGGGATGCCTGCCGTATCCGGCACGTAAAATGGCAAATTCGATGCCATCCGCCCTGACTGACTGCCAGCAGATTGCGCCGTTGTGTGCGCTGACATCAATGCCCTTCATAATCTCACCTTCTTTCGTTCTGGTTCTGGAGGACTTCGATTGCATTTTTCAGCACACTCGGATAGGGGATGCCCATCAGCGAAGTATTTTCCACAATCGAAAGCAGCTCATTGACACAGAAACCGATGCAGACAGTATCGCGTACATACGTGGTATTCAGGAGCAGATCGAGTCGCACCGCAGCCATAATGAGCATCAGCACACAGCATTTTTTCGCAAGCCCCGACCATCCGGTTTTGCTGTTGAGCCTGCCGGTTTCAGAGTGTTTGGACCTGCCCATCGCTGCCGCAATCATACCGCAGGCAAAGTCGATGCCCATGAAAATGAGGAGCGTTGCCATTGCCGTATCCCATCCGCCGAAGAGCGAGGCGATGAAGCCGCCGACCAGTCCGACCGTCGTACAGAATGCCTCTTTCATGTTCTCACCTCCCTCGAAGTTTCGTGAATTGCCCTCTCAGTCATGGGGCGGAGCGTGAGAAAACTTGTACGGCGGTGTGCAATTTTCAGAAGATATTAGAAATTTTCAGCGGTTTGCATAAGTAGTGCACTCGATATTTGTGTAATCAGATGAAACTGTGTGATGATGTACATCAAAAAGCCCCCTGAAAAATGTCAGAGGGCTTTGGTATGAATGGTGTCAGGAATCAGCGAGAATCTTCGATAATGCGTCGAAAACATATTCCATCGCAAGACCGCGGGAGGCTTTGATGAGGACAACGGCCGGTTCTTTGGATGGGAATAAGCGAGGAAGCGCGGCAATCATTTCGCCCTGTGTGGGAAAAGCGGCGGCGGTATCACCATAGCCTTCCGCAAAATCGTTATAATTTACGCCGCAGAACAGCGCGGTATCTGTGGATGAACGGCAAAGCTCACCGAGTGATTTGTGCGCATTTGCGGCAAAATCACCGAGTTCATTCATGTTTCCGAGGAGGGCGATACGCTTTCTGCCCTCGGCCGCAAGATTCAGTGCATGAACAGACGCTGCCATTGCTTCGGGGTTGGCATTGTAAAAATCACGTATAATCGTAATATTTCCGATTTCTACGCGATCAGAACGGAGTGCGGTCGGAGTGAAATCGGCGAGTGCGGCGGCACATTCCGAGAGCTCCATGCCGCATTCCAGTCCGGCGTGAATTGCGAGAAGTGCGTCGGTTACATTATGAATTCCGGTCATGGGAAGATATACTTTTGCAGTATCAGCGTGCGTTTTGACGGTAAATACCGTGGATTCCGCGCCTTCGGAGATCTCCTCCGCGTGAAGCGATGCGATGGCTGAGTCCGGTGTCCGCGCACTATATCGGAGATTTCCTTTCGGAAATGGAATCTCCGCAATATTATTCAAAAACTCGTCTTCTGCCGGAAGAATTAACCGACCATTTTTTGCGTTCATCCCCTCGACAATCTCAAGCTTTGCGCAAAAAATGTTATGCTGGGAGCCGAGGTTTCCGATATGTGCCTTACCGATATTGGTGATGATCGCCAAATCAGGAGTGCCGATTTTAGTGAGATTGCTGATTTCTCCGCTATGGTTCATGCCCATTTCGAGCACCAGAACTTCTGTATCTGGGGGCGCGTGCAGTACGGTAAACGGTACGCCGATATGGTTGTTGTGGTTGCCGATTGTGCAGTAGGTACGATATTTTCGTGACAGAACGTGCGCGGTCATATCCTTTACGGTTGTCTTGCCGCTGCTGCCCGTAATAGCGACAACTCGCGCGCCCTGATTTTTGAGCCGCTGAATATACGCATTTGCAAGCTTTCCGTATGCTTTCACGGTATCTCCAACAATCAGATAGGGCGCACCCGGATCTTCACTCGGTTCTTCGGATAAAATGCACATAGATGCGCCGATTTCGACAGCCTGTTTTGCGAAGAGATTGCCGTTGAAATTTTCACCCTTGAGCGCGATGAAGCAGTTTCCGCAAGTGATGGATCGCGTATCGGTGCTGAAGCCATTGACCGAAATATCATGTCCGCAATCTGACACGTTCAGCACTTTCGCAATTTCTGAATAGGTGAACTGTGCAAAATTCGTTTCGAGCAGCGGCATATCAGCATTCCTCCAGCGCAAGATCTATCACACGGTCGATCAGCGCACTGAACGGCAGTCCATCTGCATCCCACATCTTCGGATACATCGAAATTGACGTAAATCCGGGCAAAGTATTGATTTCGTTAAATACGATATCCTCCGTATCGCGCGTGACAAAGAAATCGACACGCGAAAGACCTGCACAGCCGAGCGCACGGAAGATTTTAACGGCATAGCGGCGTACTTTTTCATTCGTTTCATCACTGATGCGGGCAGGAATATAAGCACGGGACGTCGAGGTGACATATTTTGTTTCGTAATCGTAGAATTCCGCACCTGCGTCAATTTCGCCTGCTGTTGCGGCCTTCGCGTTATCGTTTCCGAGAACAGCAACCTCAACCTCTCTGCCGTCGATAAATTCTTCTGCCAGAATCTTGCGGTCGAAGCGGAAAGCCTGTTCGAGCGCAGCAGAAAGTTCGCTGTCATTTTTTGCTTTCGAGACGCCGACGGACGACCCGGTGGAGCAAGGTTTGATAAATACTGGATAATCGAGTGTCTGCTTGATTTTCTCACACATCGCACTCGGATCTTTTTTGTAGGAACGTCTGGTCAGCGTGAGCCAATTCGCCTGACGGACGCCGGTTGTCGCGGCAATCAATTTGGTCACTGATTTGTCCATAGATGCTGCTGCCGCACAGACACCGCAGCCGACATAGGGGATTCCCGCAATTTCAAAAAGCCCCTGAATTGTCCCATCTTCGCCGTTTTCACCATGCAGCACGGGGAAGATCAGGTCAGGGAGAATGGTCTCGGTGACCGTGTTCTTTTCGTCCATCACAACGATACCCATTCCGCGGACAGGAGACAGAAATGCAGCGCGGTTATTTTCATTTTCTTCCCATTTTCCGCTTGCGATATCCGCATAATCCTCGCCGCCAAAGAGCATCCACTGACCATTTTTTGTGATTCCGATCGGCAGAATCCGGCGATTTTCCTTGTTCATGTTCCGCAGAACCGCCTCTGCTGACACACGGGAAACGTCATGTTCGGGGGAAACGCCGCCGAACAGCACGCAGATTGTTTGTAATTTTTCCATATAAACCTCCATGAGTAAGCGTGACAAGCCCCGCCGTCCGTTCATTCCGGACAGCGGGGTTGCATCATTCCTTAGACGCCGGCAACAACCTCGGATGTGATTTTTTCCATTTCTTCGCGCTTTTCGAGCATATCCTCAGCGAGCCGGAGCTGGCAGCGTGCGCGCACGAGGTTGTGGTCTGCATAATCAATCTTAAAATATTTATCGCCGGTGAGATAGTCTGTGAGGAAGCGGACACCAAGCTCAATCGTGATTGTGATTGCGCCGAGTGCCATGGTGTTGATTTCATTTGCGGTGAGTGCGTCGGCGGTTTTTCCGATAAATCCCTCCGCAAATGCGCGATATTTTTCGAGGTCGAGCGATACTTTCGAGAGATCCGGCTCATCCTCCCGCGCGGTATTGGCGGCGAAGCGGACTGCGTCACCGAAATCGTGCATTGCAAGGCCGGGCATAACCGTATCGAGGTCAACAACGATCTGCGGCGCACCTGTGACACGGTGGAAGAGAACATTGTTGATTTTCGTATCGTTGTGGGTGACGCGCAGCGGCACCTCGCCCCGTTCCTGCATTTTCGTCAGTTCGGATGCAAGCCCGGCATATTCGCGGATAAAGGCGATTTCCTTCTGGACAGAAGCCGCGCGGCCGCATTCATCTGCCTTAACAGCTTCGAAGAATGTTTCGATGCGCTTCGGGGTGTTATGGAAATCGGGGATTGTAGTATAGAGTGTTTCGGCATCAAAATCGGAGAGCTGGTTCTGGAACTCACCGAATGCCGCACCTGCATTGCGCAGGATATCGAGCGAATCACAGGTATCGAAGCCGACTGCATCGATATAATTCTCCATTCTCCAGAATGTTGAATCGTCTTCGATATAGTAATTCTCGCCGTAAATGGTCTTATAGAAGTGGAGAGCCGGTTTATTGAAACGGCGCACCTTATTCCGGAGATGGCTTGTGACCTTGCCGATATTCTGCATAATCTCGACAGGGTTTTTAAAGACATAGGTATTGACCTTCTGGAGGATATATTGTTTGAGCGATCCATCCTCCTGGCGGAAATCGAGGCGGTATGTGACATTGATATTGCCCTGATTGATGGTTTCGAATCCGACGAATTCACCTTTGGTATGGAAGATCTTGCTGATTTCGATTGCTTTTTCCTTATCCGCAAGATATTTCTTATGGCGTTCACAAGTCTCGGAGTGGACATATTCGCCGGCGATGATTACCTTTTCGATTTCGAGATGTTCATCGAGGAGGAGCAGGTCTGCATCTGCACCGACTTCGATTCTGCCCTTGTTCGGCATATGGATGAGGTCAGCGGGCGTTCTGGTTGCCATACGTACCGCGTCCTCGAAGGGAATTCCGAACGAAGCCGCACGCTTCACACAAGTCCAGAGGGTTGATGTAGAGCCTGCGATTGCACCGTCGAGGGTACGGGCAACGCTGTCTTTTACGATAATATCCTGGCCGCCGAATTCATAGGTGCCATCGCCCAGACCGGTTGCGCGCATACTGTCGGAGATAATGACCATGCGTTCGACGCCGAAGGTCTTGTAGAGAAGCTTGACGATCGCAGGGTGGAGATGGAGACCGTCAGTAATCGCCTGAACATAGATATTCTTTTCACAGGCGGCACCGATGGGGCCGGGGTTGCGGTGGTGAATCGGGGACATTGCGTTAAAGGTATGGGTCAGACACATCGCACCTGCGTCGATTGCGTCGATACATTCCTGATAATCCGCAGCGGTATGGCCGATAGAAACGACCGCGCCGCAGTTCTTGATGAAGTCGATGCTTCCGGCAAGTTCGGGGGCGATTGTGACCATCTTCATATCGGGAAGGCTTTTAAATTCCTCGAGATCGGGATCCTTGATGAATTTCTCGTTCTGTGCGCCCTTATATTTCATTGCGATATACGGGCCTTCCATATGGAAGCCGAGGATCTGCGCGCCTGTGACATCTCTGGAAGCTTCCGTGACACGGCGGATAGAATCGTAGTCCATGGTCATCGTGGTCGGGAGGAAAGAGGTGGTGCCGTTTTTGGCGAGGAAGCTGCTCATTTCCTCGAAGTGAGCGTCCATTGTGTCATAGCCGGCGCAGCCGTGGGTATGGATATCGACAAGACCTGGGATGACGGTTTTTCCGCCGCAGTCCTCACCGACGGTATCTGCGGATGCAGGCGCGATCGCAGTAATTTTACCGTTTTCGATGGTAATATCGGTCAGCTTGCCCTCAAAGAGCAGGTTTTTCAGGGTCATATTGGGTTCTCCTTTTCAGAATGCGGTGCATCATACTGTTCGATAATGCATATGAACAAAATAGCCGTTTTATGTTCCATTTTGTATTTTTGGATGATCTTACGAAAATGGGATTCTTTTTTGTGGGGGATACGCATCGCCCGATGGATATAGATCGGGGTATGCGGAATCGTTGACAGCGGTCAGTTGACAGCAGGCAGAGAAGCGGCTGCAACAGCCTGGCCGACGCGGCGATTCATCTCATCGGGCAGGATGAACTGAATCTTCTCGAAGAGTTCGGGGAATTCCGCCGAAAGGACTTCTTTTGCGCCGTTGATTATGAGATCGCCGCCCTCGCCGGATGTGACGCGGCCGGAAATCTGGAGGTAGCGGATGTCATAGAAATCCGCGTAATTTGCGATAGCATAGCCAAAGTAGGTACCGATGGTACGGAAAATATCCTTCGCGCCTTCATGTCCTTCCTTGAGGAGGGATTGTACAGCGGTCAGCTTTTCGGCGAGCGTCAGGTTTTCATCGAGTGTGATACCTGCCTTGGGTGCGAGACGGATGACAGCGTCCTGCGAGAAATATTTGACACCGCAGCCGTAATCGCCCGACCATTCATCGACAGCCGAATCGGGATTATAATCGACCGGAACGAATGCAAGTTCGTTGTGCCAGCCGGTGACATTTCCGTTGATATCGACATAGCCGCCGGCCTGAGAAGTGCCCATCGCGATACCGAGAACGCCGTTGACATCGAGATCCATGGAAGCAGCGAGTGCGGCGACGTCACCATCGTTTGCGACAGCATAGGGAACGCCGAGTTCTTCGAGTACGTCAACATAGACATTCTTGCACGCCTCGCCCTGAGTATCCTTCGGGACTTTGAGGAAGAGGTGAGAAACCATGGCACGGTTTGCAACGAGAACGCCGGCGGTACTGATACCGACCGCGTCGAAGCTTGGCATATGTTCTGCCGCCTTGAGCATTGCGGACTTGATATGTTCGTGGTGGTAGGAGATATCCTCGGCGAGTTTCGGGAGCCAGACGATTTCTTCTGCCCAGACGGTTTCGCCGTTGATGACCGCAGCGACCTTGATATCGCTTCCGCCGGCATCAAAACCGACTCTGCATCCGCCGAGATTTCTGCCGATCGAGAGGGGGCGGACTTTATTTTCGGGCATCTTTTCGAGCGGAAGTTCCTCTACAACGAAATCGCGTTCATAGGTAGTGCTCCAGAAATCGACATCGAATGCACGCAGACCTTCTTTGGTATAAGCGTCACGGATGTAGCAGAACACATCGTGGTCGCCCGACAGCATGACCTTCCAGCCGCCGGCGCACCAGAGGATTGTTTTGATGAGACGTTCTGCATAGAGACAGTTTTGCTTGAAATCATCTCCGAGCATTGTATCGCGGCGATACACAAGGCCATCCTCGCGCTCCACGGCGATTGAAAAGGGGCGTTGAGCAGTTTTCAGGAAGTCGCGGTTGAAGTAAACTGCGGGGACGAACTGGTCGTCAAGAATTGGTTTCAGCATAAATGGGGTTTCCTTTCTTTGAGTCATCATATGGAATACAGACACAAAAACAAGCGCCAGACGAAAGTCTGTCGCTTGCTTTTTTCCGTATTTATTTCGTATTTTTGATGTTCCAGCGGAACGGACAGATTCTCGAAGCCTTGGTGATATCGAACATGAAGTTCTTATCGAGCGTAGCCATATCGAGGTAGCGGTAATTATTCTTTTCCGCCGGATCACCGAAGAGCTTGGATTTGAGGGAGACGGAGGTGCTGGAACGCTGGAGCACAGGGCCGAGGCGGTGATTCTCTTTCATGAAGGTAATAATTTCGGACGCCATCACAAGTCCCTGATCCGCGACATTGTAGATACCGGTGAAGGTAAGGGTGTCCGCCTGCCGCAAGAATCCGATGATGAAATCGGAGATATTATGGACACAGCAGAGGTGGAAGCCATATTCGCCGGTACGGAAGACGAAAAGCGTCTTATCCTTGGGATCTGTGATACGGGACATGAGGTTATCATAGAAATCGAGCGCATAGATCGGAGCGACGCGCATGATCGCGCAGATCATCGTTTTGGTGTGGCGGACATCATCCGCGAACGCACGCTCGGATTCATATTTCAGCTTCGCGTAATTGGAAACCGGCTTTTCGGCGTCGTCCTCGCGCAGCGGCTCACGGGTTTCGGGCTGTCGATAGACCTGCGTGGTGCTGATGAGGATAAATTTCTTGACTTCCTTGCCGAGTGCGAATTTATAGATAAACCGGTCGCAGGCGGCACTGATGTCCATTTGTTCTTTTTCGACAATCGGGCCGAAATCATTATCTACCGTACAAGCTAAGTGGACAACATAATCGAAATTGAATTCATCGAAGACGTCGCCGTATTTACCTTTTTCGTTTGGTGCAGCCTGACGGAAGAAGTAGTTCTCCTTTTCTGCATTGTAGCCGCTTGGTTCTCTGTCAACAGCGATGACGGTATTTCCTTTTTTCAAGAGGCCGGAGCATACCTTCTCACCAATGCGCCCACAGCCACCTGTTACAAGAATGGTAGCCATAAAATCACGTATTCCTTTCTGGCGATAATTAAGAAATGAAATCGGGTAAGGATTTTTCAATGATACTGCGATGATTCTATTGTTATTATACCACAGTGTCAGAAAAATTGCAAGCAGTGGGCAATGTTTCGGGAAAGATTTTCACTTTGTTACAAAAAACACGCTCGTCAATTTATGTTTTGCACAAAAGGGGGTATTTATCCTTGACAAATACCGTCAGATTTATGGCGGATTCGGGAGAAGAAATTCCGGAGAATTTCGGTGCATCGGTATTCCAGAAGACCTTCTGTGACACGCGGACGGTGGCCGAAGGGGAAGTCGAAGATTCTGGCTGCGGATACGACGGCGCCGCTTTCAGCGTTATAGGCGCCGAATACCACACGGTCGATGCGTGCGTTGACGATGGCGCCCGCACACATCGGACAGGGTTCGAGTGTGACATAGAGAATGCAGTCGTCCAGCCGCCAGTTTCCGATTTTTCCGGCAGCCTGTTCGATGGCAAGAATCTCGGCGTGTGCAGTCGGGGAGCGGTCGGATTCCCGGCGGTTTCTGCCCTCGCCGAGGATTTCGCCGGTTGCACGGTGCACAACGATTGCACCGACGGGGATTTCGCCGGCTTCTGCCGCCTCCTCCGCAAGCGCGATGGCACGTTCCATATAATCAAAATCATCCATTCTCATCGGATACCGTGCCTTTCAGCAGAAGAACTGTACGAGCATCAGCAGCACCGAAATACAGATCCACGACAGCATTGTGACGGTTTCGGAGAAGATGAGTGTCTTCTGACCGCTGGTAAGATAGCTTGTGCGGTTGGAGAGGCGTCTGTGCTTGGCACGCGTCAGGAGATAGAGACTGATGCTGCTGAACGCAGATAGAATCAGAATCAGAAGGAATCGGGAGATGGAGATCCGCGACACATCCGAGTACAGCAGAACCAGTCTGCCGTAGCCGAGCGCGGAGTAGATCATTCGTAAGAGAATACATTTTTCGAGCGAACCGCTTTTGATGAGGAGGTAGCCTGCCGCCATGGCAATACAGAATTCGCCGAAGCGTACTGCCGCATGATTCGGGAACAGGAAAGCGATGATCGCCGTGGCGTAGACAGCGAAGCGGTCACCGAACTGGCGCAGCACAGGCATCATGAATCCGCGCAGCAGCAGTTCGCTGAGGATTGAGAGGAAGATGATATCGAAAAAGGCGTAGGTTATGACTGCCGCAGCGTTTTTATAGTCGAAAATCTGGCGTGCGGTTTCGGCGCCATGACCGGTAAAGACTTCGATGATGGTAGAGACCGCGGCGATGCCCATTGCAGCACCGATCGCAGCGATGTATTCGGGGAGCCCGCCGGGATGGAGCGGAACCCGCAGCCGGAACGGGAGTCGGAAACATCGCTGTAAGATCAGGAATGCAACCGAGTATTTCAGCAGTGCGGCACAGATCCGGACGATTGTAACACCCCACTGGCTTCCGCCCATGCTGAACGAGAGGAAATCGAGATGGACATTCACACCGAGCTTCCGAAGTCCCCAGACCAGCACCGAACCGATCAGTACCTCACAGATCAGATAGGCAAGCAGGGCGATGCCGAGCAGCTCGCTGACCGAGGTCAGCGCCTTTGTTTCGGAGGCGTGTACGGTACGCTTGGAAAGCCCGTGTCCATCAACATAGACATTCTCCAGCGGATTTCCGGTATAGGCATAGATATAGGCGGCTTTGGTATTCTTCCGCCATTGGCGGTTGTCGTTGTTATACTGTGTATTTTGCGAGTCATAATGGAAATCGGATATGACATCTATGATCTCTTGTGTTGCGTGTGCCACGGCATACCGCCTCCTTTCGATTGACATACTTGTTCTATTTTATTTTACCAAAACCAAGCGCAGAATTATGTGACATCTTGTAAATAAAATGTGAACAGAGTATGAAGGACTGTCTGAACGCAAAAAGCCGCACAGCTTCCCGGAAAGGAATTTGTGCGGCAACCATAAAGAAGCAACTCCGGAGAAGAAACTGTCTTCTCCGGAGTTTGTTTTAAAATACAGTCAAAAAACCGAGGTTTATTTGCATTAATTTTCTTTATAAAACAGACCAACTAATGTGCCAAGACCATCATCGGGTGTTGCAATCTGCTGAAGTGTCCAGCCTTCAGCAGCATACTCGTTTACAATCTTTTGCGCCTGATTCAAGTCTTTCGTACGAGACAGCTTAATATCTGGGGTTAAAAGAACCAGTTTATATTCCTTCATTTTTATACCTCCATATCGTGAAGATTGATCGTCAAGAGCACAACGCAAAGCCGCTTTTGCCATCAAAAGTGGCTGCCCGAATGACTGGTGCGGCTTTTGTGAATGTATATTATGATGTCGGAAAATCAGAGAATCATCGAGGTACCGGTCATTTCTTCCGGCTGCGGGAGTCCGAGCAGCGTCAGGAGTGTCGGCGCGATATCAGCGAGCACACCGGTTTCACGGAGCTTGCAGTCCTCGCCGCAGATGATAAACGGTACAGGGAATGTGGTATGTGCGGTAAAGGGTGCGCCATCCGGCTCATACATCTTATCTGCATTGCCGTGGTCCGCGGTAATAATCACCTTTCCGCCCTTTGCGAGGACAGCCTCGGTGACCTTTCCGATACACTCGTCTACGGCTTCCACAGCAGCCTTTGCTGCATCGAAAATACCCGTATGACCGACCATATCGCAGTTTGCATAGTTGAGGATAATGACATCGAATTTATCGGCGGCAATCTCTTTCAGTACCGCGTCAGTGACTTCATATGCACTCATTTCGGGCTTCATATCGAAGGTTTCGACATCCGGAGACTTGATAAGGATTCTGTCCTCGCCGTCGAACTGACGCTCCTCGCCGCCATTGAAGAAGAAGGTGACGTGGGCATACTTCTGGGTTTCGGCGATACGGAGCTGAGTCTTTCCGCATTTCGAGAGATATTCGCCGAGTGTCATGGTCAGTGCTTCGGGGGGGAATGCAACGGATACGTTCGGCATAGTTGCGTCATACTGTGCCATACAGACGAAGTGGAGCGGGAAGCAGCCGTTCTTTCTCTCGAAGCCCTTGAAATCGGAATCGACGAATGCACGGGTAATCTGGCGTGCACGGTCGGGGCGGAAGTTGAAGAATACAACGCTGTCGTCCGCGGAAATCAGTCCGTTTTTGTCGATGACGGTCGGGAGCATGAATTCATCGGTGACTTCGTTTGCATAGGAATCCTTGATTGCCTGAACGGGGCAGCAGCCTTCGACACCTTCGCCGTAAACCATGGCGGCATAAGCCTTTTCGACTCTGTCCCATGCATTATCGCGGTCCATGGCATAGAATCTTCCCATCACGGTAGCGATTGTGCCGACGCCGATTTTCTGCATCTCGGCAACAGCTTCCGCCATATATTCCGCAGCAGAGGAGGGCGGTACATCGCGTCCGTCGAGGAATGCGTGGACATAAACCTTCGTCAGTCCGAACCGCTTTGCCATTTCGCAGAGTCCGTAGAGATGCGCCATATGGCTATGGACGCCGCCGGGGGAGAGAAGTCCCATGAGGTGGAGTGCGGAGTCTTTTGCCTTTGCGTTTTCCATGGCAGCAACGAGCGCAGGATTTTCGAAGAATACGCCGTCACGAATGGACTTTGTGATTTTGACGAGCTGCTGATAAACGATTCTGCCGGCACCGATATTGGTGTGGCCGACCTCGGAGTTGCCCATCTGACCGTCGGGCAGACCGACATCCTCGCCGGACGCACCGATGGTGGTGTTGGGACAGGTCTTGAAATAATGATCGAGATTGGGGGTATTGGCGGCTGCGATGGCATTGCCGTAGCTGTCGGTATTGATGCCGAAGCCGTCCATAATTAACAAAGCAACAGGTGCTTTACTCATAACGAAATCTCCTTTGATTGATATGTTTCGCGGTACCAGACGAGTGCCGTTCCGACCGCCAGCAGTGTATGAGAGAACAGGGTAAAGATTGAGAGCGGTGAGAGATATGCAGTGACGGTGGAATGGGAGCTAAGAATATCCAACCCCTCCTTTAAGGCGATCCATCTTGTAGTCAGGTTCGTGATCAGATTGGTGCCGAGCTGACGGCAGAGCAGAAAGCCTGCGGCAAGAATGGTCAGTGCCATTCCGTTTCTGCGGTTGGATTTCAGGGTATATTGTGCGAAGTACCAGATTCCGGTATATAAGAGGGCGCTGCTGATCGTAAGAAGGATGACCGCAGGACTGTGGTAGATATGCTTTGTCATTTCCTTCGGGAAGTTCGGCAGCCAGTGGAGCGGCTTCTGGATCAGGTACAGCCCCAGATAACATACCGTATAAACAATTTCGAGCAGCAGTCCGATGTTCAGCACATTGGAGACAGCCTTCACCGGACCTGCTTTAGAAACTGTTTCAGCCATTGACGGCAGCCTGAACGATGACGTTGAAATCAGCAGCCTTCAGGGAAGCACCGCCGATGAGACCGCCGTCGATGTTCGGCTTTGCGAGCAGCTCAGCAGCATTGCCGGCATTCATAGAGCCGCCGTACTGGATGGTAACCGCGTCCGCAGTTGCCTGATCGTACATATTTGCGAGGGTTGCGCGGATGAATGCACAGACTTCCTCAGCCTGTTCCGGTGTTGCAGTCAGACCGGTACCGATTGCCCAGACCGGCTCATAAGCGATGACGGTCTTCTTCACATAATCAGCGGATACATCAAACAGGTCAAGCTTAATCTGTTTGCCGACAACTTCCTCGGTGATGCCGCATTCGCGTTCCCACTTCAGCTCGCCGACGCAGACGATGGGCTTCAGACCGGCAGCAAGTGCTGCCTTTGTGCGCTTATTGACGGTTTCATCGGTTTCACCGAAATACTGTCTGCGCTCGCTGTGGCCGATGACAACATATTCCACGCCGAGTTCCGTGAGCATATCCGCAGAAATTTCGCCGGTGAATGCGCCGGACTTTTCGAAGTGGACATTTTCCGCACCGATCTTGACATTCGAGCCTGCGGTGGTATTGATTGCAGTTTCGAGGTTGGTGAACGGTACACAGGCGATGACTTCGATTTTGCCGTCAGCATTTGCAACAAGGGGCTTAATTTCTTCGAGGAGAGCCTTAGCCTCGGGACGGGTCTTGTTCATTTTCCAGTTTCCGGCAATGATTGCCTTTCTCAGATTCTTGTTCATTTGAAAAACCTCCGTAATATAAAAATATGGATAGGGATAGATAGATTCGTCGCAATTTCTTGCGTGAATGGATTAGATTTGGAGCGTCGGCATTCCGCCGTCCTCGCCGACTTCAAATTCAGTCGGGGGTGCAAAGAGTCTTGTCTGGTCGAGGAGGTCGAGGAGGAATTGCTGGTTCCAGGGCTGTTCATACCGGGGGAAGTTTTCGATCCGGAACCGGACATCCTGAAATGCTTGTTCCGCCGCGTCCATCTCATTCTGAAGAAAGAGGAGCTTGACATGCGTGATATCGGGAAGGAGATACTGCATATCGGTAATCTGGAAGCGTGCGATATAGGTTCGCATCGCCTGACAGTATCGCTGTGCCTCTTCGAAGTCGCCGGCGAGCGCGAGCACAGAAGCGGCATTATCGAAATAGGAGAGGATGCCGTTTCCGCCGGACTGGAGATATTCCTCGGCGAAGCCCTGATATGCGGTGAAACAGTCGAGTGCAAACTCGGTTCTTCCGGTCATGATATAGAGCTTCATCACCGCATTGACATAACGGATCCGGAGATTGGGTTCGAGGAGATGCGGCGACATGGACCGAAGGCTCTGTTCTGCGGGAAGGTAGTGATGGAGGGCGAGCTGGAGCTCGATAATCGTCATCGCATCCGCACCTTCCGCACAAGGATGGTGTTGTTCGAAATAGCGGAGAAATTCCTCGGACGGGCCATGTGTTTCGAGGGATATGGTTTGTTTGGACGGCATGACCGCGTGATCAATCAGGTCATCCATATCGGTGCGCGGGAGTGCGGCAACGGTCATCGGATGGATACGGATGTCATCCAGTTCGGGGTGTGCCTGCCTTTGGTAATTGCGGAGTCTGCGGCTTTGGATTTCGGCGTCAGTGATGGAGTTGCTGCGTTTCGCAGACAACATTACTTTGATAAAGAAGATCAGAGCGGCAATGAATAACGCAAAGAGCCGTGCCATACTATTTATCTCTCCTTTCCGACAGGGATGAATGCGGATATTGCAGTTTGGGCGGATATTGCTATCCGCCCGTGATTCGATCTGGAATTATTTCTCAGCGATTGCAGCAACGCCGGGGAGAACCTTACCTTCGAGGTATTCGAGGGAAGCGCCGCCGCCGGTGGAGATGTGGCTCATCTTATCTGCAAAACCGAGCTGGATTGCAGCAGTTGCGGAGTCACCGCCGCCGATGATGGTGGTTGCGTCAGCCTCTGCGAGTGCTTCGCAGACAGCAACCGTACCCTTCTTGAGGGTCGGGTTCTCGAATACGCCCATCGGGCCGTTCCATACGACAGTCTTTGCGGTCTTTGCAGCCTCAGCGAAGAGTGCAGCAGACTTCGGGCCGATATCAAGACCCATTCTGTCAGCCGGAATCTTCATGGAATCGACATATTCGATTTCAACCGGTCCGTCGATCGGATTCGGGAATGCAGCAGCGGTTGCGGTATCGACCGGAAGGAGGATCTTCTTGCCGAGCTTTTCTGCCTTTTCGAGCATTTCCTTGCAGTAGTCGAGCTTTTCGAGGTCAACGAGGGAGGTACCGATTTCGCCGCCCTGTGCCTTGAGGAAGGTATAAGCCATACCGCCGCCGATGATGAGGGTATCGCACTTTTCGAGGAGGTTGGAGATGACGTTCAGCTTATCTGCAACCTTTGCGCCGCCGAGGATTGCAACGAAGGGGCGGACCGGATCTTCGACTGCATTGCCGAGGAACTGGATTTCCTTCTGCATCAGGTAGCCGACAGCAGTTTCCTTTACGAACTGTGTCACGCCGGCAGTAGAAGCGTGTGCTCTGTGTGCGGAGCCGAACGCGTCCATTACGAAAGCCTGACCGTCAACGAGCTCTGCGAGTTCCTTGGAGAATGCTTCGCCGTTCTTGGTTTCCTCTGCACCGCGGAAGCGGGTGTTTTCGAGGAGAACGATATCGCCGTCGTTCATTGCAGCGACAGCAGCCTTTGCGTTTTCGCCGACAACAGTATCGTCAGCAGCGAATGTTACCTTTGTATCGGGGAGCAGCTCAGCCAGACGCTCTGCAACAGGTGCGAGGGAGAAAGCAGCCTCCGGGCCGTTCTTCGGCTTGCCGAGGTGGGAGCAGAGCACAACCTTACCGCCTTCGGAGAGAAGCTTCTTGATGGTGGGGAGTGCCGCAGTAATACGGTTATCGTTGGTAATCTTTCCCTCTTTCATGGGGACATTGAAATCGCAGCGGACAAGAATCTTCTTGCCTTTTGCCTGTAAATCGTCTACAGAAACCTTGTTCAGACCTGCCATGTGAAAAACATCCTTTCAAACAGATAATAAATTTAGAGCGTGTGAAAAAATTCACAAACCATTCTTATTTTACACCATTTCGGCGGATTTGGCAAGAGGATTGTGCGAATTCAAGGAAAAATTTTTCTGCCGCGCATGAGTTTCTTTTGTAGATTTCGTAGAAAAACACAAAAAAATAAGGCCATGCAAAGCGCATAGCCCGAGTTGAGAAAATCTCAGATGGAATAGGGAAATAAGAATTGGGAAAATGGGGTTTGAAAATTACGGTTATTAGGCGTTCACCTTAACCACTTATATCATAATCCCGAAAGATTAAAATAATCTGAAATTTCCAAAGTTTTTTGAAATAATTTTTTTGCCGCGAAAATACGGCAAAAAAAGTAAGGGCTATGCAGTCGATTCTCTGCATAGCACACGAAATGAAAGAAATATATGAATGAATTGGGGGATTTGAAACAAGGTCTCCTAAACCTTGATTTTAGTATAATCCATATTTTTTAAGTTAAACTGAATGATTCTTAAACTTTCTATGAACATAATGAAAGTTTTCTGTAAACGAAAATAAATTCGTGCGGGGGCTGTATTATTGTCGCATATTTTTGTGCGATTCGGTCAATCGGCATCGGTTTTCTTGACTTTGGAAATGCGGTGTGCTATGATGAGAAAACAAAGAAAATGAATTGGGGGAACTCTGTCATATGAAACGAATCGTAAAAAAGCTTTCCTGCTTTGCAGCAGGTCTTGCACTCGCAGCCGCAATGCTGCCGGTGGTGCCGCTGAAGGCGAATGCCGCATCGGATTACTGGAAATTTGATTTCGGCGGCGGCGGTACCGAAGGCGGCTATACCGGTGTTTCTGCTTCAGTGAAATATAACAGCGGCAGCGGCTACGGCTTCAGCAGCAATTGCAGCGTCAAGGATGTTTCCGCGTCCGGCTGGGGTGCGCTCAGTGACGCGGTGCAGTTTACCAATTCGACCAATACCGGAACCGCAGCATTCTGTGCGGACGTTCCCAACGGTCTTTATCAGGTTTCTGTCTGGCTGGGAAATACGACACGTACCAGCGTGGCGGCGGAGGGAATGCTCCAGCTGATCAATCTCACCGGAAACAATGCCTATGATACCTTCCAGATTCCTGTGACCGACGGCCAGCTCAATCTCTGCTGCTGTGAGGGAAAGGCAGGCTATGCGTTTACGCTTTCCGCCCTCGAAATCAAGAAAATTTCCGATAATCCCGTCACCAATCCGACGGTATGGATCTGCGGCGATTCTACCGTCTGCAACTACTATCCGCTCGATTCGTCCGCACAAGCCGGCTGGGGTCAGATGCTTCCCTCGGTCATTGATACAACCAAGTGGCAGGTCCGGAATCTTGCCGCCAGCGGTCAGTATGCAAAGGGCTTTGTGAATGCCGGTCAGTTTACCCCCATCGAAACCTTCGGACATGAGGGGGATATCTACTTTATCTCGATCGGCATCAATGATACGAACTATTCGAATGAAGCGGAATATACGGAAGTCGTAACCGATATGGCAAAGCGTGCAATGGCAAAAGGAATGCGCGTCATTCTCGTGAAGCAGCAAGGCAGAAACGGTGACTGTTCGAGAAATCCGCTGCTGACCGGACGCTGGTTCGGCGGCGCACTCGATGCGATCGGCGCAGCCCTCGGCATTGAGGTGCTCGATCTTTTTAATCTCTGGCAGAATCATTGCATGGGAATCGGCGCGGATGCGACCACCAATCTCTATATGAGCGGTGACGGACTCCATCCGAATCGTGCCGGCGCAACCGTACTGGCAAAGCTGGTTGCGGAGAATATTGATTTTGACGCCGGCTACCAGCCTCCCGAACCGGAAAAGGTCTATGCAAAGGGTGACCTGAATGATGACGGAAGGCTGACAGCGACCGACCTGACGCTCGCAAAGCGCGGACTCCTCAGCGGTTTCTCCGATCCGGCTGCACAAAAGGCTGCCGATATCAATGAGGATACCAATGTTTCGATGGCGGATATGGTGCTGATGGTGCGTTACCTGATCGGTGAGATTGCCGTATTCCCCGTACAGGAACGCTATTTCGCAATCGACGCTTCCTTTTCCGAGGGCATCCGTGAAACCGTGAACGCCGGATTTCTCGGCGAGGCATACCTCAATCTCGAAAATACCTCCACCAGCAATGTGACCTTTACGGTGAATGTACCGCAGGACGGAAATTACTATATGGCTGTCCGCAACGCGAATGGCTCGGCAAATAACCGCCAGATGATGATTTCCGTCGGCGGGGATGACAGACAGTGGTTACAGGATTTCCGCAGCACCGGTGCATGGACGGCATGGGAGATCTTCGGACTGGTCATTCCGCTGAAGGCGGGGCAGAATACAATCAAATTCCAGTCGCATATGAACGAGGGCGGCCCGAATCTCGATTATATTACGCTCAGCCTGACCGATGAACCGATTGCCGAAGTCTACGGCACCGGCAATACGCAGGATCCGATTACAAGCAGCAATCCTGTGATTTATATCGCCAGCGATTCCACCGCCCAGAGCTATAATGCCAGCTATGCACCGCAGCAGGGCTGGGGCTATTATCTCGGCGATTATTTTACGGATGCCGTAACCGTCAGCAACCATTCGATTGCCGGCAGAAGCTCCAAGAGCTTTTATGATAACGGCAGACTCCAGACGATTCTGGATAATATCCGTGAGGGAGATTATCTGATTGTCTGCTTTGGCATCAATGACGGCGCGTACAATAAGGAAGAACGCTATGCACCGTGCTGCGGCTTCGTAGATAATCCCACGGTCGGATCGTTTGAGTATTATATGCAGTTCTATATTGAGGGTGCCATCGCAAAGGGTGCGACGCCGATTCTGATGAGTCCGCCGCTTTCGATTAAGAATGCCCAGCAGCCTTTCTCCGCAGGCTATCGGAATATCGACACTGCCTGCAAGCAGCTTTCGAATAAGTATCAGGTGCCGTATTTTGATCTGGGCTCGGCAATGGCGTCCAGCTTCAATAATATCAGCTATCAGACTGCTTATAGTTATTATATGGGTTCGACCACACAGGGCGGTACGGACTTTACACATTTCACGGAAACCGGCGCGAAGGCTGTCGCACAGATTATCAGCAATGGCATGAAGGGTATGAATCTGGGAATTTCCGGTTTTGTGAAATAAGGGATTTATGTAAAAACAGCATAGATAGTGAAAATCAAGGAGGAACCCCAAGAGGGTGCCTCCTTGATTTGTTTTGTCGGGGTAAAACGAAAGGGGAAAACCCCTTTCCGTTACCCATCCCCCCTCTAGAGGCGTGCCATGAAGATCAAATCTGCTATTTTATCATTTCCCTGAAAGCGGCTTTGGGCAGCATCCAAAACCTATCATCGCGAAGCGATACTGATTTTCGGAATCTATCGTCCCATTGCACGCTTGAAGCAGGATTTATCGAACGAGGTGTTGAAGGCATAAGGATTGTTGGGATAGGGGGAATGTTCGGAGAGTTTATCCTGAATCATCCGCAGTCCTTCGCCGAAACGCTGGAAGTGGACGATTTCGCGCTCGCGCAGGAAGCGGATGACATCGCGTACATCGGGATCATCCGCGAGTCGAAGGATATTATCATAGGTGGTACGTGCTTTCTGTTCCGCACCCATATCTTCGCTGAGGTCGGTAATGGCATCGCCGGTGGACTGGAGCGTTTCCACAGAAAACGGAACGCCGGATGCAGAAACGGGATAGATACCGGTGGTATGGTCGATAAAATAATCCGCAAAGCCCTGTGCTTCGAGCTGTTCGGGCGTCAGCCCCTTTGTCAGCTGATAGACGAGTGCGGAAACCATCTCCATATGGGAAAGTTCTTCGGTTCCAATGTCAGTCAGAAGTCCCTGAAGTTCGCGGAGCGGCATCGTATACCGCTGGTTGAGATAGCGCATGGATGCGCCGAGTTCACCATCCGGGCCGCCGAGCTGGGAGATAATCATCTTTGCGAGTTTGGCATTGGGACGGCTGATTTTTACAGGATATTGCAGTGTTTTTTCGTATTGAAACATCGTCAGTCCTCCTTATCCCACGGGAATGGTGTTTTCGCCCATGCCGCCCAGCCGTTGGGGGAATCCGCGGCATCTGCGCGGCGGAGTGCGCCGAACCGTTCGGTATAGGCGGCGAGTGCGGCGTCAAGTTCTGCCTTGTGCATGGCAAAATGCTTGAGGGCGGTTTCGTCGCTGCAGTGGGTGTCGAGATAGAGTCCGAGGTCATGCATTGAGAATTGCGCCTGACGAATTTTACAGAGCAGCTTATCCTTTGGCATTTGCGAGAAAGACGCTTTGGACATCATCTGCATCATGCGCACCTCCTTTTCCTTTCATGAACGGCAGCACCAGAGAGGGGAATACAGTTCCGGCTTCCAGCGCATCTTCCGGCGGAAGCGGTGTTTCCCAGCCCTGACGCGGGACATAAGCCTGTGCGAGCGTAATCCGGCTTGGGAATGCATTGTCTGCGATTCCCGTACCGGCGCTGCTGCTGAATGCGTTTTGCATAATATGGCTCCTTTCGGTGTGGATTCTGAAGCTGCGTGACGGAATCGCCGTCACGTAATACAGCATATGCAGCGCCGCCGGATTTCGACACAGATTTCTTCCGTATGCGGAAATCCGACACGCTTTTTTCAGGGCGTATGCTTGACAGAACGCAGGACTTCGTGCTATAATGACGGATATGATATTTCGGAAAGGAGCGTGTCTTGGATGTCAGATGAAATCCTGGAACAGAATGCGTTAGAAGATCCGGATGATGACCTGATTGTGCTGGAGGATGAAAACGGAGAATGTATCCGCTTCCAGTTCCTGGAAATGGTCAGAACCGACGATAAGCCGTATGCAGTTCTGATGCCGCTGGAGGATTCGGATGATGAGGGCGGTGTTGTAATTGTAGAGATTGTCGATCTCGGAAAGGATTCCGAACATTATGACGCTGTGACGGACGAAGTGCTGCTGGATCGTATTTTCGAGCAGTTCCGTGAGGAAAATAAGGATAAGTACGATTTTGAATGAGCGCCGGATTTCCGGAGCATCCCCCCAAAAACAAAGAAAACTGCTTCCGTTCCATACGGTCTGACCGATGGACGGAAGCAGTTTTTGATTGGTTCAGATAGCTGGAATGCGATGATGGATCCGGAGACTTATGGTGCAAGTTCTTCTTCTTTGATGAGCTTTGCGATAAAGCGGAGAATCTTTGTCGCATCCGCGGAAGTAATCTTCGTGTTTCCGTCTACATCCGAATTGAATTTACCGGCAGTGGTGAGGGAGACTGCTTTATCCTCGGCTGCAACACGGGAAATGAGGATGACGTCGGAAATATCAACGGTTTCGTCACAGTTGGCGTCACCGTATATGACCTCTCCGTTTTTCGTGGTAGTAGCGGTTGTCGTAGTCGTGGTTGTGGTGACAGTCGAACCGGAGGGCGGGGTGGTACCGCTGAGCTCGCCGACAACAATACCGCAGCCGACGGTGGACATATAGACCTTACCGAATGTATTCATGTCACCGACTAAGAAATTACCGTTTCCGGTACCGCCGTAGAGGTTTTTCGTGTTGATGCAGACCCATGTTGCACCGCTGTCAGTGGAACGATAGATACCCTCGGGGTCATTCTCGGACGGTTTTCCGTACATAAAGAGCGTATTGACGCCGCCTTTTTCTTTCGGTGCGCCGTAGCCGATTGTTTTCGCGTAGAAGACATCAGTTTTGGTCTGTGTAGTTCCGCCGTCCGTGATGATATAAAGGCCGTACCAGCCTGCTGCCATCGCGATCGTATCCTCCTTCAGGTACGCGAGGTCGCCCGTATGGTCACACATATCGTAGCGGCAGATCTGGGATTCCGTAAAGGTTGCGCCGTAGTCATCGCTGATGTAGAAGGAGTAATGGTCATCCTCAAAGGACGGTTCTTCGAGGTTGGGGTTGGAGGACCAGTATTCGTTGTAGTTGATACCGGAGGCATAGACGATTGCAGGGTTCTTGGGGTCTACCATCGTGTAGGTGGTTTTGGTGCCCTTGATGCCTGACGCTGTTTTCCATGTCGCGCCGAAATCATCGGAATAGGATACGGCACTTCCGCTGCCGCTGGAAGCGAGGATACGGTATTTTCCTTCGGACAGCTCTGTAATGGAGAGCTTTCCGTCCTGTGCGGGGAAGGTTGCTTCTTTCCATGTCTGACCGCTGTCGGTGCTGTAATAGCCTTTTGCGGAATCTTTTGCGAGTCTTGCCATCACATTGGGCGAAGACGGACAGTAGGCGATTGCGGAGGTCGAACCCATGTTGGGGGTATACTGCTGGGGAATGGAATCGTTATCGACATGGATAAAGCCGTCATAGTCGCCGATCACGGAATAAGCCGGGCCGCCGGGTACGGAAACCATGTCGAGGGCAACCACTTCTTCAACGCCGGTGGGTGCGAAGTAGTATTCCAGCTCTCTCTCGTCCCATGCATTGTCACAGGCGAATACGCCGTTTCCGGAGGTCATGAGAATGCGGTCGGTATCCCGCGGGTCGATGAGGATGCCGCTGCCCCAGTGGATTGCCTTTCCGTAGATCCATTCGTAGCCGCCGTCATTGAGGGGGTTCGCGACGAAATAACAGTCATCGGTGTACTGACCGACCTGTTTTCCGGGGGTAATATTCTCCCAGCTTTCACCGCCGTCCGTGGAACGGAAGAAGTAGTCGCCCCAGGCGATGCTGGTATCGGTCCATTCCTTCTCCCACCACTGGTCAGACCAGAGTCCGCAGGTTCTTGCAAAGAGCTTATCGGGATTTTCGGGGTCTGCGGTAATCATGCCGATGGCATTGCCGCAGGGAGAGATATCGGTCACTGTTCCGGAGGCGATGTTGTACTTATAGGCACCGCCGGCAGTTCCGCTGAATGCAAGCCCTGCGATATAGGTAATAAAGAGATTGCCGTTTCCGTCGTCGGAAATGGTAACGGGGTAGTTTGCGGTCGGAAGGTCCTTCGAGAGGACAGAGAATTTATCGTCCTTGACGCTTGCGACATGAATATTCGCCGCACCGTTGATCGAAGTTCCGACATACACCTTTCCGTCAAGAATTTTGATGGTTGCGACACCGTTTTGCTGGGGATAGGACTGCTCGCCGTCTGTCGTGCAGGCTCTGACCTTATGGTTTGTCCAGAACGGCCAGAGAATTTCATGCTTGTAGAAGCCGAGGTCGTCATATCCCTTGACCGGATTCCATGTTTTTCCGCCGTCAGTGGATTTGATGAGACAGGATTCACCGGCTGTGACATCGCCGCCGGCATAGATTGTGTCGGGGTGATCGGGATCGACCGCGATCGGTTCGCTGCATTCTCTGCCGTCGCCGTTGCCATGTACCTGAATGAGGTCGGTAATATCGGTTTCGGTGAAGGTTTTTCCGCCGTCAGTTGTTTTGAAGATGACAGTTCGCGCATCGGAGAAGTAGGCGCAGCCGCAGAGGAAATATACGGTGTCATCATCAGTCGGGTCGATGGCGATGCCGCTGACGCTCAGCAGTCCGCGGTCGGCATCATTCAGGAACCCAAAGAGCTGTTCCCATTCCTTGGTTTCATAGTTGTACTTATATGCGCCGCCGACATCGGTACGCAGGTACATTTCGTTTTGTCCGGTGACGATACCCGAAACAAAACCGCCGCCGCCGATGCGGAGGGTGTCCCAGTCCATCGAATCCTCGATGGAAGCGGAAGCCGCATTGACTCTGGCGCCGGCATCGGTCAGGACGGGTGCGGATGACGCAAGCAGCGTCAGCGCCGTCATCACCGAAAGCAGGCTTTTGGTGCAGATAGATCTGTTCATGGTAAAATACCCCCTGGAGAAAATATAAAGTGGATAGAAATATGATTTTTGGGCTATTCACTTCATTTAAGTTAAACGGAGTGAATAGATTTTCTATAAATATAGTATATCACGCGAATGGGTGAAATGCAAGGGATTTTACAGAAAATTCACATTTTTTCGTGCGTATTGTACAGAGCGGAAAAAGAGAAAGCAGATTCGGTATATTTTTTTATAGGGAATGGAAATTTTTTTCGAAAAAAGCTTGCAATTTGAAAAGGAGTGTGGTATAATGATACAGCATTTGAGTGTCCGCCGGTTCTTGACCGGCGCGGTCAAAGGTGCATTTGCGCTGTGTTTTCACGCAGCAGCATACATTTCTGACACAGGATGGTCCGCTGGTGCGTTTCTTCGGCGGAAGAAACAGAATGCACGAATGAACATCCGTAAAAATCAAGGAGGAACTACCCATGAACGCACTTGAAAAGATCAGCAACTCCAGCCTGAAGGAAAATGTTCCGGAGCTGAACATCGGCGATACCGTTAAGGTTCACGTCCGTATTCAGGAAGGCGACAAGAGCCGTATTCAGGTTTTTGAGGGCACCATCATTGCGAAGAAGCACGGCGGTATCAGTGAAACCTTTACCGTCCGCAGAGTCGCACACGGCTGTGGTATTGAGCGTGTATTCCCCGTTCATTCCCCTGCTGTTGACAAGGTGGAAATTGTCCGCAGAGGCGTTGTCCGCAGAGCGAAGCTCTACTATCTGCGTGACAGAGTCGGTAAGGCTGCAAGAGTTAAGGGTCAGGTTCGCTGACTTCAAACAGGCGAGGAGGGGACGGCAACTGTCCCCTTTTTTGCTTATCTGCGGCATTTTGATTACGAGGAAAAGGAGAATCCGAAATGGACGATTCTATGCAGAATACAGAACATACGGAAGAAACAAAGGAAGCGGAACAGGAAGAGTCCCGCGGCGGTATCCGTGCATTTTTCGGCGATGTGATGGATATCATCGAAGCGGTTGTGACATCCATTTTTGTGATTGTACTGCTGTTTGCATATCTCCTGCGGCCTGTGACGGTAGACGGCGTTTCGATGATGCCGACACTGCTCGATAAAGACCGTCTGGTGATGTGGAGTCTTGGTTATACGCCGAAAAATGGTGATATCGTGATTATCGACGATGAAATCGGCGGCCATTTTCAAGATGGCTCGGGAACAGACGTCTATGAAACCGATGGAATGGGGCTCCGTCTCATCAAGCGCGTAATAGCGGTCGCGGGTCAGGAGCTGAATATTGATTTTGTCAACGGAACGGTTGCTGTGGACGGCGTCCAGATTCCCGAACCTTATATCGCAGACCTCACAACGCGTGACGACGGTGCATTTACCTATCCGATCGTGATTCCGGAGGGCTATGTATTCGTCATGGGTGATAATCGCCTGCACAGCACCGACAGCCGGAATCCCGAAGTGGCACTTGTACCGGTGGAACAGGTCATCGGCCGTGCAATCTGGCGGTTTTATCGGCTTGAGGATGAGTGCACAAGTCTGCTGGATCGGTTTGCATTGTTGATTTAAGAATAGGAAAGCGAGGTGCGGAACAGATGGGTATCTTCGGAAAGATTCTCCCGAAAAAGAAGGAAGAACTGCAAGATCTTGCGGCGCATACAGAGGAAGCCGCGGCTGTCGTGCCGACAGATTCCGGCGCAGAGCTGGCGGAAACTCCCGCGTCTGCACAAACTGCACCTGCACAAGAAACCGCTGTGGAAACACCTGCGGCAGAGCCCAAACAGACGGAAGAACCGACTGCGGAAGCACCTGCGGCAGAGTCCGAACAGACGGAAGAACCGACTGCGGAAACGCCTGCGGCAGAGTCCGGACAGACGGAAGAACCGACTGTGGAAGCACCTGCGGCAGAGCCCGGACAGACGGAAGAACCGACTGCGGAAACACTTGCGGCAGAGTCCGGACAGGCAGAAGAACCGACTGCGGAAACACCTGCGGCAGAGTCCGGACAGACGGAAGAACCGACTGCGGAAACACCTGCGGCAGAGCCCGAACAGACGGAAGAACCGACTGCGGAAACACCTGCGGCAGAGCCCGAACAGATGGAAGAACCGACTGCGGAAGCACCTGCGGCAGAGCCCGAACAGGCAGAAGAACCGACCGCGGAAACACCTGCGGCAGAGTCCGGACAGGCAGAAGAACCGACCGTACAATCGGTTGCTGTCATTCCACCGCAGAAGCTGTCAGCCACCGAAAAAATGACGCGCATCGGCTCGGGTATTTCGGGAATTGCCGATGCGCTGGAACAGAAGCTTTTGCGGAATCCCATCGGCAGATTTTTGCTGGATGCGCTGGATCTGATGGAAACAGTCTGTGTCTCTGCTTTTCTTATCATGCTGCTGTTTTCGTTTGTTCTGGGCCATGCAACGGTCGAGGGCGATTCGATGCTGCCGACACTGACTTCCGGCGAGCGGCTGCTGGTATCGCGGCTTGACCATTCCTATGAAACGGGCGATATCCTGATTCTCAACAGCCGCACCGCATATACATTCAATGCCGACGGTGCACTCGAAGCATCCGACGGACTCGGAAAATGTATCGTCAAGCGGCTGATTGCCGTCGGCGGTCAGACCGTCAATATTGATTTTTCGGCAGGCGTGGTCTATGTGGATGACCGTGCACTGGACGAACCCTATACCAGCACGCTGACAACGCGCGACGAGGGGGCATTCTCCTATCCGCTGACCGTTCCGGAAGGCTATGTATTTGTGCTGGGCGATAACCGAAGCATCTCGAAGGACAGCCGCCATCCCGATGTGGGACTGATTCCGGAATCCGACATTGTCGGAACAGTATGGCTGCGGTTCTTCCCGTTTCAGACTTTCAGCTGATGCGGATGCATGACCGAAGAAACGGATAGATTGTTATGGAAGATATGAAAACCATACAGTGGTTTCCGGGACATATGGCGAAAACCAGACGCATGATTCAGAAGAGTCTGCCGCTGGTGGACGCAGTCGCGGAACTGCTGGACGCAAGGCTGCCGCTAAGCAGCCGGAATCCGGAGTTTGACCGTCTGACACGAAAAAAGCCCAGACTCGTCATCCTCAATAAAGCGGATATGGCTGACCCTGCGCTGACACAGAAATGGATTGCGTATTACCAGAAACGCGGCGCAGCCGTCATTACTGCCGATTCCAAGAGCGGAAAAGGCGTGAAGAATTTCCCGAACGCCCTGCGTACCCTCCTCGCCCCACAGCTTGCACGGTATGCGGAAAAGGGCATGAAGGGCAGACCGATTCGTGTGATGATTCTCGGCATCCCGAATGTCGGGAAATCCTCGCTCATCAACCGGCTTGCCGGCGGAAAGCGTGCGAAAGCCGAGGACAGAGCCGGTGTCACACGCGTCCAGCAATGGATTAAGGTGGACGGCGGCGTGGAACTGCTTGATACACCCGGCGTACTCTGGCCGAAGCTTGATGACCAGGAGGTTGCGTGCAGACTCGCATTTACCGGCGCGATCCGGGATGATATTCTCGATCAGGAAGCACTTGCCGCAAAGCTGCTGGAGCTGCTGCATACAAAATATCCGCAGGCATTGCTGGAACGATATAAGATTGCACCGGACGCAGAACTGAAAGGATTTGCGCTCCTCGAACAGCTTGCAAAGAACCGCGGAATGCTGCTTTCGGGCGGAATTCCGAATACGGAGCGTGCCGCAATTGCGCTGCTGGACGAATTCCGCGGCGTAAAGCTCGGACGGATTACATTGGAAGAACCGCCTGTCGCCGCTATACCTGCCCCGACGTCCGCATCCGCGGATACTGCGGCGCAGGAGAACGCTTTTCCGGAGCATGAGGGCTGAGTAATGGCAAGACAGCTGAAAACCTATACGGAATTATTTGAATTTGACGCGGCGGTGCGGACGCATTATCCCGTGTTCTGCGGCGTGGATGAAGCCGGACGGGGTCCGCTTGCCGGCGATGTATATGCCGCGGCGGTGATTCTTCCGCCGGATATCCGGATTGCCGGACTGAACGACAGCAAAAAACTCTCCGAAGCAAGACGGGAAGCGCTTGCACCCGAAATCCGTGCCTCTGCATTGGCATGGTGTGTCGCGACTGCATCGGTTGCCGAAATCGAGGAGATGAATATTCTCCGTGCGGCATTGCTTGCGATGAAGCGTGCAGTCGAGGGACTTTCGGAAACACCTGCATTCGCACTCGTGGACGGAAATCAATGTCCCGACCTTTTGATGCCGCTGGATACGCTGACGCATGGCGACGCGAAATCCGCAAGCATTGCGGCGGCATCGGTGCTGGCAAAAACCGCGAGAGATGCGTCACTGCGGGCGCTGGACGAGCAGTATCCGCAGTACGGCTTTGCACAGCATAAGGGCTACGGCACAAAAGCACATTATGAAGCAATCGCGAAATACGGGATGTGTCCGGCACACCGCCCGTCTTTCCTCAGAAAATTCTATGGCGAATCCAGATAACCGCGCGGAAAAACGCTCGATCGGTGCACTGGGAGAGGATGCGGTCTGTCAATACCTCATCGGGAAGGGCGCAGAAATCCTCTGTCGGAATTTCACGATCCGCGGCGGCGAGATCGACATTATCGCAGCACTGGACGGATATCTGCTGCTGGTCGAAGTCAAAACCCGCCGGCTGAATGCACTCGTATCGGGTGCCGCAGCCGTTACACCGAAAAAACAACAGCTTCTGATCCGTACTGCGGAAGCCTATCTGCGCCGGCATCCGACCGATTTACAGCCGCGGTTTGATGTCGCAGAGGTCTTATACAGCGGAAGCTTTATCCGGAGTATCAACTATTTCGAACACGCATTCTATGCGTAGCCATACGGGATCGTCTGCGATGTACGGCGGCTGCGTCGGAATCCGAATATATGATACCAATTGTTGGGAGGAACAAATATGTTATATCACAGCACAAGAAACAAATCCTTGTCCGTGCCTGCTGCACAGGCGATTGCACAGGGGATTGCGGCAGACGGCGGCTTGTTTGTGCCGGAATGCATCCCTGAGATGACTGCGGCAGACTTCAACGCGCTGAAAAATCTGCCGTATGCAGAGCGTGCGGCACGTATCTTCGCGCTCTATCTCACCGACTTTACAGCGGAAGAACTCCGCGAGTGTACGAAGAATGCATACGAAAGCGGAAGCTTCGAAACGCCGAGAGTTCAGGAAATCTCTACCCTTGCAGACGGTACGATGCTGCTCGAACTGTGGCACGGCCCGACCTGTGCGTTTAAGGATATGGCACTCCAGATTCTTCCCCATTTCCTGACAAAATCCATCAAGAAGAGCGGGATCGACCGTGAGGTTGTGATTCTGACCGCAACTTCGGGCGATACCGGAAAAGCAGCACTCGCCGGCTTCCAGGATGTCAAGGGTACGAAAATCATGGTCTTCTATCCCGAGGACGGCGTCAGCTCCATGCAGAAGCGTCAGATGCAGACACAGGAAGGCGAAAATGTCCGCGTCTGTGCGGTAAAGGGCAATTTCGATGACTGCCAGAACGGCGTAAAGGCTATCTTTACCGATCCTGCCATGCAGGAGGTGCTTGCTGACAACCGGATGCAGTTCTCCAGCGCAAACAGCATTAACTGGGGCAGACTCGTTCCCCAGATCGTTTACTATGTTTCTGCCTATGTCACAATGCTCGAGCAGGGAATTCTCAAGGAAGGTCAGCGTTTCAACCTGACGGTACCGACCGGCAATTTCGGCAATATCCTCGCCGCATGGTATGCAAAGCAGATGGGTGTTCCGATCCAGCATCTTGTCTGTGCTTCGAATGTCAATAACGTACTCACCGAATTTATCGAAACCGGTGTCTATGACCGCAACAGAACCTTCCATGCAACCGTTTCCCCGTCGATGGATATTCTCATTTCCAGCAATCTGGAACGTCTGCTCTACCATATGACGCATGAGGACGACGCGCAGATCCGTGAATGGTTCGATGCCCTCAAAACGGACGGAAAGTATGAAGTCCCGATCGAAATCGCGCACCGTATTCAGGCAGAATTCTCCGGAAGCTGCTGGGATGATGAAGCGACAAAGGAGATGATCGGAACGGTATTCTCCGAAAATAAATATCTCTCCGATACCCATACCGCAGTCGGTATCTGTGCCGCAAGAAGCTATCAGGAAACAGCGTCCGAGAAGCTGCCGATGCTTGTGGCATCCACCGCAAACCCCTATAAGTTCGGCAATGCCGTACTGGAGGCTGTCGGAAATGTACCGGCGGATGCGGATGAATATACGATTCTCGACCTGCTGAACAAGAAAACCGGAATGCCGATTCCGGAGGCACTCGCTTCCCTGAAGACGAAACCTGTACGCTTCAGCGACAGTGTGGAGAAATCCGCGATGGCTGATTACGTAAAGGAAAAGCTGGGGATTGCGTGAGTCTGTATGTCATAGGTGATCTGCACCTTTCGTTCGGCGTGCATAAACCGATGGATGTATTCGGCGGCTGGGAAAACCATGTTTCGATTCTGAAAGCGGCATGGCTGCGGGAGATTTCCGCGGAAGATACGGTGGTGCTCGCGGGCGATACCTCATGGGGTATGACGTTCGCGGAGGCGTTTCCCGATTTTCAGTGGATTGACGCACTTCCGGGCAGGAAAATCATCCTCAAGGGCAATCATGACTACTGGTGGACAACCATGTCCAAGATGACTGCGTTTTTACGCGAGAACCATCTCGATACGCTCCATATTCTCCATAACAACCACTATGCATATGAGGGCTATGGAATCTGCGGCACAAGAGGCTGGGTCAATATCGAGCCGTCCGAGCCTGCGAATGCGAAGGTCAACGCGCGCGAGGCACAGCGGCTGGAGGTTTCGATCCGGTCTGCCATTGCCGATGGGCTGGAGCCGATCGTGTTTCTCCATTATCCGCCGGTTTTTGCGGATAACTGTAATTATGAGATGCTGGAGGTGCTCTGGAAGCATCAGGTCAAGGACTGCTACTACGGCCATCTCCATGGCAGCGGAAGCCACCGGTATGCGATCTGCGGTGTGCGCGATGATGTGCATTACCACCTGATTTCAGGGGATTATATACAATTTCACCCGCTGAAAATCATGTAATTTGTAAGGAATGAAGAAGTGCAAAAAACGACTGGAAAAATCCGGCGGTTTGTGCTATAATCAGTATATCTGTCAAAGCGCTGTTTTGTCGCTGAGACCTGAAAATGAAAATATTGGAGGAAACCATTCATGAACATTGTATCTGATGTGAAAACCGATGTCAATATGAGAGAAGTGACATTCTCTATTTCTGCTGAGGATCTCGAAGCCGCCTGTGAGCGTGTATACCGCAGACAGAAGAACCAGATTGCCGTTAAGGGCTTCCGTAAGGGCAAGGCTCCGCGCAAGATGGTTGAAAAGCTCTACGGCGAAGGCGTTTTCTTCGAGGACGCAATCAATGATATCGCACCCGTTCAGCTCGCTGAGATTATGCAGGAACTCGATCTCCAGCTCGTTGACCGTCCCGCAGTCGAAATCGTTGACGCTTCCAAGGAAGCCGGCGCAACCCTCAAGGTCACCTTCATCACAAAGCCGGAGGTCACTGTCGGCGAATATAAGGGCATCCATGCACCGATGGTAATCCGCGAGATCACCGAGGCTGATATCGACCAGCAGATCGAAATCCTCCGCCAGCGTCAGGCTCGTATCGTTGATGTTGACGATCGCGCAGCTCAGCTCGGCGATGAAGTAAAGATCAATTTCGAAGGCTTTATTGATGATGTCGCATTCGAAGGCGGCAAGGGCGAGGCATATCCGCTCCGTCTCGGCAGCAATCAGTTCATCCCCGGCTTCGAGGATCAGATTGTCGGCCACTCCATCGGCGAAAACTTCGATATCAATGTTACCTTCCCCGAGAATTACAGCGACGAGCGTTATGCATCCAAGGAAGCTGTCTTCAAGATTGAGATCCTTTCGATCTCTGCACAGGAGCTTCCGGAAGCTGATGATGAGTTCGTAAAGGATGTCTCCGAGTTCGATACCATCGCTGAAATGCGTGCTGATATCAAGGAAAAGCTTGAGGAGCAGGCAAAGAATGCTGCACAGAACAACTTCGACAACGCTGTATTCGATGCAATCATCGAGCGTACCGATGCTGTCGTTCCGAACGTCATGTATGAGCGCCGCATCGACCAGCTCGTTCACGATTTCGAACACAGACTCCAGCATCAGTATGCTGACATCAAGCTTTCCGAGTATCTCGAGCTGACCGGTATGACCATGGAGCAGCTTCGTGATACCTACGAGGAGCAGGCAAAGAAGGAAGTTCTCCTCCGTCTTGCACTCGAAAAGATCGCAGACACCGAGGATATCCAGATCTCCGATGAGGAGCTCGAAGAGGGTCTGAATGAGTTTGCCGGCCGTGTCGGTGCACCGATCGAGGTCGTAAAGGCTCAGATCCCGATGGATGACTTCAAGCTGGATATGCGCGTCACAAAGGTTGTCGAGCTGGTAAAGAACAATGCCGTAGTTGACAACGAGATGGCTGCTGCTGAAGAACCCGCAGAGGCTGCTTCCGAGGAATAAAAAACTAAAGAACAATAAAGGATCGCGCGTTGCTCCGGAACCGGAGAACGCGCAATTCCTCTATATATGTAAAGATGCGATGGATGTCGTTTCTTGGAAATTCTATGTATTGAGAAAGGATGACAGAGCATGAGTCTTGTCCCAACCGTCATTGAACAAACCAACCGCGGCGAGAGAGCATATGATATTTTCTCCCGCCTCCTGAATGACCGTATCATTATGCTGTGTGAGGATGTCAACGATACCTCCGCGAGCCTTGTTGTCGCACAGCTCCTCTTTCTGGAGAGTCAGGATCCTGAAAAGGATATCTCCCTCTATATCAACAGCCCCGGCGGCTCTGTAACCGCAGGTATGGCGATTTATGATACGATGCAGTATATTAAATGCGATGTCCAGACAATCTGTGTCGGACTTGCCGCTTCGATGGGTGCATTCCTCCTCTCGTCCGGTACAAAGGGAAAGCGTCTTGCACTCCCCAACAGCGAAATTATGATCCATCAGCCTTTGATTATGGGCGGCGGACTGACCGGTCAGGCAACTGATATCCAGATCCGTACCGAAAATCTCCTCCGCACAAAAGATCGTCTGAACCGGATGCTTGCGGCAAATACCGGAAAGTCCATCGAGGAAATCCAGCGGGATGTCGAGCGCGATAATTTCATGACCGCAGAAGAAGCAATGGCTTACGGTTTGATTGATAAGGTGGTTGCAAAGCGCTGAACGCTGCCGCAACAGGAAGGACTGCATATACATGCCGGATAAATCTATAAGAAAATGTAATTTCTGCGGAAAAGGCGAGTCTATGGTCTCGAGTATGTTTTCCGCCGGGAATTCCAATATCTGCGACGAATGCGTGGTCTACTGCCATGAGCTGATTTATGGAAGCGTCCATCCGCCGCATTCCAAAAACCGAAAACATCAGATGCCGCAGGAACTGAAAGAAATGACGCTCCTGAAGCCCTCGGAAATCAAGAAGGTGCTGGATGAATATGTTGTCGGTCAGGACAGCGCGAAAATTGCGCTTTCCGTTTCGGTCTATAACCACTATAAGCGGATTAACAGCCAGGATGACGGCGATGATGTCGAGCTGCAAAAGAGTAATGTGCTGCTGCTCGGTCCGACAGGCGTCGGAAAAACCTATCTCGCCCAGACGCTTGCGAAAATTCTGGATGTTCCGTTTGCGATTGCCGATGCGACAACCGTGACGGAAGCCGGATATGTCGGAGATGATGTCGAGAATGTGCTGCTGCGCCTGATTCAGGCTGCTGATTTCAACGTCGAGGCGGCAGAACGCGGAATCATCTATATCGACGAAATTGATAAGATTGCCAGAAAATCCGAGAATACTTCCCTGACAAGAGATGTCAGCGGCGAGGGCGTCCAGCAGTCGCTTCTGAAAATCATCGAGGGAACAATTTCGAATGTCCCGCCGCAGGGCGGAAGAAAACACCCCAATCAGGAATTTATCCAGATCAATACCAAGAATATCCTCTTTATCTGCGGCGGTGCATTTGATGGGCTTGAGCGCCATATCATCCACCGTACCCAGTCTTCGGGACTCGGCTTCGGCGCAGAAATTGTCTCGAAAAAGGAACAGACTGCCAATATCTTCCGGAAGGTCATTCCGCAGGATCTCGTGAAATTCGGCATCGTGCCGGAGCTTGTGGGACGGCTTCCGATTATTACAACTTTGGATGAGCTGGATGAGGATTCGCTGGTCCGGATTTTAACCGAGCCGAAAAATGCGCTGCTGCGTCAGTACGCAAAGCTTTTCCGCTATGATGATATCGAGCTGGAGGTGGATGCGGATGCGCTGACGGAGATCGCGAAGCGGGCAATCGCACAGAAAACCGGTGCACGCGGACTCCGCGGCATCCTCGAAGAAACGCTGATGCAGACCATGTTTGACGCACCGTCGATGGGAAATGTCAGAAAGGTGAAGATCACCGGCGAACGGCTCCGCGAACATCAGCCGCCGCTGCTGCTCGATAAGGAGAATCAGCCGATTGCTGTGACTGCCTGATATGCGAAAAGAAATGCCATCCCGCGCTTGTGCTGTGGATGGCGTTTTTTCGGGTCGTACAGATGCAGCATCCGATTCCCACTATCCAAAACCGCAGAATCCACAGATCTTATCGGGGGAGTTTTATGCGGAATGTCGATTTTCAAAAAATCAGCAAAAAAGCTTGCATTTCCCCTGTGACCTGTGATATAATATTTAGTTAGAAGTGAGGTGTTTGCGTTATGCCAAAAAGAAATGATATCCATAAGGTACTGATTATCGGATCCGGTCCGATTATCATCGGACAAGCGTGTGAATTCGACTATTCCGGTACGCAAGCCTGTAAGGCGCTGCGTAAACTGGGATACGAAATCGTACTCGTGAACTCTAACCCCGCAACCATTATGACCGACCCTGAGGTGGCAGATGTCACCTATATCGAGCCGCTCAATTGCGAGAGACTCACCGAGATTATCAAGAAAGAACGTCCTGACGCATTGCTGCCGAACCTCGGCGGCCAGTCCGGTCTGAACCTCTGTTCCGAACTGGATCAGGCAGGCGTGCTGAAAGAATACAATGTCGAGGTCATCGGCGTTCAGGTGGATGCCATCGAACGCGGCGAGGACAGAATTGAGTTTAAGAAAACAATGGAGTCCATCGGCGTTGAAATGGCAAAAAGCCAGGTTGCCTATACCGTGGATGAGGCAGTCGAAATCGCAGACAAACTGGGCTATCCGGTTGTTCTGCGTCCTGCTTACACGATGGGCGGTGCCGGCGGCGGCATGGTGTATAACATCGAAGAACTGAAGGTTGTCTGTGCAAGAGGTCTTCAGGCGTCCCTCATCGGTCAGGTGCTTGTGGAAGAATGCATCACCGGCTGGGAGGAGCTGGAGCTTGAGGTCGTTCGTGACGCGAAGAACAACATGATTACGGTCTGCTTCATCGAGAATATTGACCCGGTCGGCGTCCATACGGGCGATTCCTTCTGTTCCGCACCGATGCTCACAATCTCCGAGGAAGTCCAGAAGAGAATGCAGGAGCAGGCATATAAAATCGTTCAGAATATCGAGGTCATCGGCGGCTGTAACTGCCAGTTCGCACATGACCCCGTATCCGACAGAATCGTCTGTATCGAGATTAACCCCCGTACATCCCGTTCCTCTGCGCTCGCGTCGAAGGCAACCGGCTTCCCGATTGCACTCGTTTCCGCAATGCTCGCAGCAGGTATGACACTCGATGAAATGGAGTGCGGAAAGTACGGTACGCTCGATAAATATGTTCCGTCGAGCGATTATGTCGTCATTAAGTTCGCACGCTGGGCATTCGAAAAGTTCAAGGGTGCTGAGGATAAGCTCGGAACCCAGATGCGTGCGGTCGGCGAGGTCATGTCCATCGGCAAGACCTATAAAGAAGCTTTCCAGAAAGCCATCAGAAGCCTTGAAACCGGAAACTATGGTCTTGGCTTCGTGAAGGATTTCCATGAGAAATCCAAGGAAGAGCTCCTATCGATGCTCGTGTATCCCACAAGCTTCCGTCAGTATGTCATGTACGAGGCACTCCGCAAGGGCGCAACCGTTGATGAGCTGATGAAGCTGACAAAGATTAAGAAATGGTTCCTCGACCAGATGCTCGAGCTTGTTGAGGAAGAACAGTCCCTGATTGCTGCAAAGGGCAGTGTTCCGTCAGCAGATGTGCTGAAACAGGCAAAGCTCGACGGCTTCTCTGACCGCTATCTCTCAAAGCTGCTGGAGGTTTCCGAGGAGGAAATCCGGAACGCACGCTATGCCGCAGGTATCCGTGAGGGCTGGGAAGGCGTTCATGTCAGCGGCACCAAGGATAGTGCATATTACTATTCTTCCTACCATATCGAAGATGATAAGAGCCCCTGCAATACCGAACGTCCGAAGATCATGATCCTCGGCGGCGGCCCGAACCGTATCGGTCAGGGTATTGAGTTCGACTACTGCTGTGTTCACGCGGCCCTCGCACTCAAGGATCTCGGCTTCGAAACCATTATTGTCAACTGTAACCCCGAAACCGTATCTACGGACTATGATACTTCCGATAAGCTCTATTTCGAACCGCTGACGCTGGAAGATGTTCTCCAGATTTATGAGAAGGAAAAGCCGGTCGGCGTGATCGCACAGTTCGGCGGTCAGACACCGCTGAATCTTGCGGCTGACCTCAAGAAGAACGGCGTCAATATCCTCGGTACTTCCCCTGAAACCATCGACCTCGCGGAGGACAGAGATCATTTCCGTGCGATGATGGATAAGCTGGAAATCCCGATGCCGGAAGCAGGTATGGCTGTTACGGTCGAGGATGCGCTCGAAATCGCAAACAGCATCGGCTATCCTGTCATGGTGCGTCCGTCCTATGTCCTCGGCGGAAGAGGCATGGAGGTTGTGCATGATGATGAAATGATGCGCGTCTATATGTCTGCGGCAGTCGGCGTCACCCCCGACAGACCGATTCTGATTGACCGCTTCCTCCACCATGCAACCGAATGTGAGGCAGACGCCATCTCCGATGGTACCAATTGCTTTGTACCGGCTGTAATGGAGCATATCGAGCTGGCAGGCGTCCATTCGGGCGACTCCGCGTGTGTACTGCCGTCGCTGAACCTCAGCGAAAAGCACGTTGCAACCATTAAGGATTATACCCGTAAGATTGCCGTTGAAATGGGCGTATCGGGTCTGATGAATATGCAGTATGCAATTGAGGATGATACGGTATATGTCCTCGAAGCGAATCCGCGTGCGTCCCGTACCGTTCCGCTGGTATCAAAGGTCTGTGCGATCAACATGGTTCGTCTTGCAACGGAAATCATGACCTCGGAGCTGACTGGAAAACCGTCGCCGGTCGCAGCATTGCGCGATAAGAAAATCCCGCACTACGGCGTAAAGGAAGCTGTCTTCCCGTTCAATATGTTCCAGGAAGTAGACCCTGTGCTCGGACCGGAGATGCGTTCGACGGGAGAAGTCCTCGGCATCTCTCCGAACTTTGGTGAGGCTTACTATAAGGCACAGGAAGCAACCCAGACAAGACTGCCTGTTTCCGGAACCGTTCTGCTCTCGGTCTGTGATATGGATAAGGGCGAGCTTGTTCCGATCGCAAGAAAATTCTCCGATCTTGGATTCAAGATTCTTGCAACCGGAAAGACCTATGCGATGATCGTCGAAAACGGAATCGAAGCGGAACTGATTAAAAAGCTCTATGAGGGCAGACCGAATATCACCGACGCGATGACAAACGGTAAGATCGACCTCATTATCAATACACCGATGGGCGCGAACGGCTTGCAGGATGACAGCTATATCCGTAAGGCTGCGATTAAGTACCGCATCCCCTATATTACAACGATGGCTGCTGCAACCGCAAGTGCGGAGGGTATCCGTGCACTCAAGGAACAGGATACCGGACTTGGCGTAAAGTCGCTTCAGGAATTCCACGCAGAAATTACCGAGTAATTGGTTCCTGATAGGGAGCAGCACATTATGACTGCTCCCTGCTTGAATATTGAAATGAAATGAAACAACGATGAGAAACGGAGGTTTCTTCTATGGCAGAGCATATCGAGCAAATGTCTCAAGCGCATTATGACGCGCTGGAACAACAACTTGCATACCTGATCGGCACACGCCGCCGTGAAGTCGCGGATCAGCTCGCAGAAGCAAGAAGCTACGGCGACTTGTCCGAAAACGCAGAATACGATGAAGCACGTAACGAACAAGCACGTCTGGAAACTGAAATCGCAGAGCTGGAATATACCCTCGCACACGCTGAAATCGTCCAGACCGTATCGGTGGATGAAGTCGGAAACGGCTCTGTGGTAACACTCAAGCGCGATGCGTTCGGCGATAACCCCGAAAAAATTGAAACACTCAAAATCGTCGGCCGAACAGAGTCGGATTATGCAAAGGGCTGGATTTCGGATGAATCTCCGATCGGTAAGGCTGCCCTGCATAAGCGCGTCGGAGATATGTTTATCGTCGAAGCACCGATCGGTGTGATGACATTCCATGTCCTCGATATTTCGATGGATCATAATATGTAAGCGAGGGACAGCCGATGAGTGAAAAGAATGTAAATCCGCAGCAGAATGCGGAACAGGTCAGCGATCCCTCCTCCTTTCGTCAGATCCGTCTGGATAAGCTGACAGAGATGCAGGAGAACGGTCAGGATCCGTTCCTTGTCACACGCTTTGATGTCACCGCAAGCACTGCACAGTGCCGCCAGATGTATGGCGATGCCGAAGCGGAAATGAATGCAAAGCTTCCGGAGGATGCCGACGAGGAAACAAAGAAGGCTGCCGTCGAAGCACTGAATGCACAGTTTATGGTCACAATCGCCGGAAGAATTATGAGCTGGCGAAAGATGGGAAAGGCAAATTTCCTCGATGTACGTGACCGTGAGGGCAGAATGCAGGTCTATGTGCGCATGAACGATATCGGCGAAGAAGCTTTTGCCGCATTCCGGAAATGGGATATCGGTGATATTATCGGCGTCGAGGGGAAGCTCTTCCGTACTAGAAGCGGCGAGCTGTCTGTTCATGCGGAAAAGGTAACGCTGCTTTCGAAGTCCTTAAAGCCGCTGCCGGAGAAGTTCCATGGTCTGACAGACCGTGATACCCGCTACCGCCAGCGCTATGTGGACCTCATCATGAACGAGGAGGCACGCGATACCTTTATTAAGCGCAGCAAGATTATTGCTGCAATCCGTTCGTGGCTTGATGCACAGGGCTTCCTTGAGGTTGAAACACCGATGCTGGTATCGAATGCCGGCGGTGCTGCGGCAAGACCGTTTGAAACCCATTATAATGCCCTGAATGAAGATGTGAAGCTTCGCATCTCGCTGGAGCTTTACTTAAAGAGACTGATTGTCGGCGGACTGGAGAAGGTATATGAAATCGGACGCGTCTTCCGCAATGAGGGCGTCGATACCCGTCATAACCCTGAATTTACGCTTATGGAGCTGTATCAGGCATATACCGATTATCACGGTATGATGGACCTGACGGAGAATATGTTCCGCCATGTCGCACAGACTGTTTGCGGCACAACACTCGTGCCCTATGGTGATGTGATGATCGACCTCGGAAAGCCCTTCGAACGAATCACGATGATTGATGCGGTCAAGAAGTATGCGGGTGTTGATTTTGATGAAATTCCGGATACAGCTGCTGCAAAGAAAATCGCGGATGAAAAGGGCGTCCACTATGAGGACCGGCATGAAAAGGGAGATATCCTGAACCTGTTCTTCGAGGAATTCGTTGAGGAGAACCTGATCCAGCCGACATTTGTCATGGATCATCCGGTCGAGATTTCGCCGCTCACAAAGCGTAAGCCCGATAAGCCGGATTATGTAGAGCGTTTCGAGCTGTTTATTACCGCGCGTGAAATGTGCAATGCATATTCCGAGCTGAACGATCCGATTGACCAGCGCAAGCGTTTTGAAGCACAGGAAGAGCTCATCAAGAAGGGTGACGACGAAGCGAACCATATCGACGAGGACTTTATGAATGCACTCGAAATCGGTATGCCGCCAACGGGTGGTATCGGCTATGGCATCGACCGTCTGGTGATGCTGCTGACCAACAGCCAGTCGATTCGTGATGTACTGCTGTTCCCGACAATGAAATCGCTGGATCCGAATGTGCCCGCAGAAAATGCTGCGGCGGACGAAGCATCCGAAGAAGCATAATAGCGTCATAAAAAACCGTCTGTACCGGAAATGGTGCAGACGGTTTTGTGATCTGTGAGAATGAGGATGGGCTGCTGTCCCATACCCAATCTATCATATCAAAAGCCGCCCATTTTCATGGACGGCTTTTGTGGTATTTGTTTGAATCGGGGATTAGCCGAGCTCAGCGAAATACTTGATGGTGCGAACCATCTGGCTGGTGTAGGAGTTCTCGTTGTCGTACCAGGAAACAACCTGAACCTGATAGAGATCGTCGCCGATCTTGGAAACCATGGTCTGGGTAGCATCGAACAGAGAACCGTAGGTCATGCCGATCACATCGGAAGAAACGATCTGATCCTCGTTGTAGCCGAAGGAAGCGGAAGCAGCAGCCTTCATAGCAGCATTGATGCCTTCCTTGGTAACGTCAGCACCCTTGACAACAGCGGTCAGGATGGTGGTAGAGCCGGTCGGAACCGGAACACGCTGAGCGGAGCCGATGAGCTTGCCGTTCAGTTCGGGAATAACGAGACCGATTGCCTT
>JAFXIC010000011.1 GCA_017533485.1 Oscillospiraceae bacterium | reverse complement strand
GGGAGGAAAGAGCGCTCCCGCGCATTCTCTCCTCCCCGTCCGGGTTTCCCCCTTGTACCCCCTTCCAACTCATCCCCTCCTCTCTTATGCCACACCTTACCAGAACGCACTTGCCAACAAACACCGCACCCAATACAGACCGAAAATTTTCTGCGCGCAAAATTCATCTAAACTATTTTATCTTCCTTGCACGCCAATAGAGGGGGATGGGTAACGGAAAAGGGTTTGAAAGGGGAAAACCATAGGGTTAAGGGGGAGACGTGAGAGCCGCGCTCGAACACTCCCCCTTGCCCTTGGTTGTCCCCTTTCGTTTTATCCAAGCACGAAAACAACTCTGGGAAGATAAATATATACCCCCAAAAACCGAAAACAACCGTTTTCCACCCCTATACTTGACAAACCGGAACAGCCGTGCTATAATAACTCCGGAATCACTTTTCCAATCCAATCAATATACAAAGGGGAGCTTGTGCAACAGGCTGAGAAATTGCGTAAACGCAATGACCCGTAACCTGATTCGGATAATGCCGACGTAGGGAAATATATGTGGATGATCCTGTCCATATACCAACGCTGCGGAGCCGATTCAACTCCACAGCGTTTTTTGTTTGCATTGTCTGCATTCGCAGAAAGGATAACCGATTATGAAAACACAGAAAACCACTCGCCTCGTCACCAGCGCAATGATGATCGCTCTTTCCACCGTCCTGAGCCTCATCCCTTTCCTGAAAATGCCGCTCGGCGGAAGCCTGACACCACTCAGTATGCTGCCGGTCTGTCTCATCTCCATCAAGTATGGCATCGGATGGGGACTTGGTCCTGCATTCTCCTATGCGCTGATTCAGCTGATGCTCGATCTGGGCGCAGTCTTTTCATGGGGTCTGACACCGCTGACTGCTGCCGCCTGTATCATCTTCGACTACCTTCTCGCATTCACCGTTCTCGGACTCGCCGGAATGTTCGCGAAAAAGGGAAAAGCCGGACAGTGCTTCGGAATCGCACTCGCTGTACTCCTCCGCTTTCTCTGCCATGTCGTTTCCGGCGGCACGATTTTTGCGGTATGGTCGGAATGGGATCACGTTTGGCTCTATGCGATCTGTTATAATGGTGCGTTTATGCTGCCCGAATGTATCCTCACGGTACTCGGCGCATATGCACTGCTGAAAATTCCGGCAACCCAAAAGCTCCTCACAGCACAATAATCGCATCAAAGAACATATTTTAAAATCGCAAGTGCCTGCATCAGGCTTCCGATATCTACAAAGATATGAAATACGCTGTGCACATACCGATGCTTTTTTCCAAGCCCGTATAATACTGCACCCATCGTATAGAAGATACCGCCCGCCAGCAGCAGCAGGAAACCGTCGGTTGTCATCACTGCGACGGTCTGGCGGAAGATTGCGATGACAGCCCAGCCCATTGCAAGATAGCATACCATACTGAGCTTCGCATACTTCTTCAGGTCAATCGCAGTAAAGACTGCCGCCGCGGCCGCACAGCCCCATTCGATCCCGAATACAATCCATGCGGCTTTCGGATCGGTTTCCCGTATCCCTGTCAGCAGGATCGGAGTATAGGTTCCTGCGATCAGCAGATAAATCGTACAATGGTCAATGACCTGCATGACACGCTTTGCCATTCCGTCACGCAGTCCATGATAAACGCTCGATACGCTGAACAATGCAATTGCGGTAAAGCCGTAAATTGCGGCGCTCACAATCGCCCACGCATTATGATGTGCGGCACCGATCAGCACGCCGAATACTAAAATCAGCACGCCTGCTGCACCGCCGACAATATGCGTCACCATATTCATAATTTCTTCGCCGCGTGTATAATCCGGCAGAACACGCTGTGCAAGCGGAGTTCTTTTGATGTGTTCCATCTATCATCATCCTTTCCGATATCGGGGCTGACATATGCCCTCGCTGTTATGCATTTAGGATACCCCTGTTTCGAAAAAAATGCAACCTACCGCGTCCGATTTTGACTCGAACCGTATTTCGCCTGAATTCTACCGCAAAACAATCGAAGGTACGTGTATTCTACTTTCAAGAGAATCGCTGTTTTTCCGGTAGATATCAAAATTCTACTGCAAAAAAATCCCACGAGAGACGAAAAATGTCTTTCGTGGGATTTTCGTGATCAGATCTTACTTTTTCTTTTTCTTTGAATTGGAAGCATTCTTTTTCTTTGCCGGCTGTTTGGAAGTATTTCCTGCGGCAGCTTTTACAGGTTTCTGCGGATCGCTCAGCGGTACCCCAATCAGTATACCCAGCATCACCCAGAGCAGCGGCGTCACAGTCAGAACCGAAATGCCAACCATCGAGGTTGCGGTATAAGCGATTACGGCGAATGCCGCAGAAAGATAGACCCAGCTTCCTGTCTCCTTGCGGTAACGGAAGCCCCGGAGAAGACAGACAACAAGCAATGCCAGATAAAGTACCAGCGACAGAATACCTCTTGTCGCGGCAATAAACAGAAAATCATTATACGGTCGGTCTACGCCATTGACATTTGAGCCAAGCGTCATACTCTGACGAAGCTGCATATACCAGAAGCTGTCGGGCCCCGTACCGAGCACAGGATATTTTTTGATGGCACGGACACCCTCGCTCCGTGCATAGGAGAGTACAGAACCGGCATCCTCAATCTCAAAATCATGTTCCCGGATCGGGTTATACGGAGAAGCGGTGCTCAGACGATAGAAACCATCATCCCAGACAATGCCGCCGTCATAGAGTGCAAAGCCATTATCAATCTGCTGATCATTCGAGGTCTTATAGGCACCGTTGATCGAAGGGGTGAAATAGACCCATACACCCGAAACTGCCAGCGAACAAGCCAGAACCGTCGGCACAAGCCATGCTTTTCCGACAGCCTTTTTGTGATGGACGACAAAGAGAACGACTGCGAGCAGCATTGCACACGCTGCACCGATCAGAGAAGCGATCGTCTGGGTTTTCAGCAGCATCAGCATCGAAAAAACGGCAGAAACCAGTGCAAAGACACGCTGTTTTTTCTCCTTGCTGCAAATCGCCGCCGGAATCGCGATGCACAGCAGCATCGAAAGCAGCATCGCATACGTAATCGGACTGTCAGTCAGACCGCTCGGAAGATGGAGATTCTCGTACAGCAGCGGCCCGATAAAGCTATACTCATTCGGGAAATCAACCGGAAGCGACTGGATCAGGCCCCATAAGCACTGTACCAAACCGATTCCCATCACGACATTCATCATACGGCAGAGATTTTCTTTCCGCCGCAGCATACTTCCAAGATACAGCAGCGACGCATAAAACCACATTGCGATCCAGCCCTCGTCTCTGCCGTCCTGACCGAACAGCGCATCACGGATGCTGAACGAATGGAAGACCGAAATCAATGCCCAGAGGAGCATTGCCAAGGTGATACCATAGGGAACAGCGGTACTTTTCGAGAACTGCATCCGCATCATTCCGATTACCATAGCAATCAGTGTGAAAACACCGAAAATCGAGAAGAATGTTGCAACACTGCGGAATACGACTGCCATCAGAGCGAGAAATCCGCCGAAGCCGCCCTCGGCGATCATCGAACTGAAATCTAGGACATGGGGCGCACTCAACTGGAATACCATTTGCGAGAACGCCACGGCAATCAGCAATGCCGCAATCAGCTTGACGCAAAATGCGCGATATTTATCAAGATCCATATTGAGAATAAAGTTTGATTTTTCCGTTGTATGGAAGATCGTTTTTGGCATACACATCACCTTTCATTTGGATTTCATAAAAGAAGCACATGATTCCGAAGAGCCGAAATCATGTGCTAGCTTTTGCATATGTCTTATTTTGCAACCTCAACAGCGCGGCTTTCGCGGATGAGATTGACTTTAATCTGACCGGGATATTCCATTTCATCCTCGATCTGTTTTGCAATATCGCGTGCAACCAGAATCATCTTTTCATCATCAATGATTTCCGGCTTGACCATGACACGAACCTCTCTGCCCGCCTGGATCGCATAGCACTTATCCACGCCCTCATAGGATGTGCAGATTTCTTCAAGCTTCTGAAGACGCTTGATATAGCTTTCGAGGTTTTCGCTGCGTGCACCGGGTCTTGCAGCAGAAATTGCGTCTGCCGCCTGAACGATGCAGGCGATTACGGTCTTCGGCTCGACATCATTGTGGTGTGCCTCGATCGCGTGAATAATCTCCTGACTTTCACGGTACTTCCGGCAGACATCCACACCGATTGCGACGTGGGAGCCTTCGATTTCGGCTGTCAGTGCCTTACCGATATCGTGGAGCAGTCCGGCGCGTCTTGCAACATTGGCGTCCACACCGAGTTCAGAAGCGAGAATGCCCGAAAGCATTGCAACCTCGATGCTGTGGTTCAGCACATTCTGACGGTAGCTCGTGCGGAATGTCAGGCGTCCCAGAAGCTTTGTCAGCTCCGGATTGAGACCATGGACATTTGTTTCGAGGACTGCACGCTCGCCTTCCTGTTTGATGCGCTTTTCGACATCGCGTCTTGCCTTATCGACCTTTTCCTCAATGCTGGCGGGATGGATTCTTCCGTCCACAATCAGCTTTTCGAGGGCAAGTCTTGCGACCTCGCGGCGTACCGGATCAAAACAGGAGAGTGTAATTGCTTCCGGCGTATCATCAATGATGAGGTCTACGCCTGTGAGCGTTTCGATTGTACGGATATTTCTTCCTTCTCTGCCGATGATACGGCCCTTCATTTCATCGTTGGGCAGCGGAACGACAGAGACTGCGATTTCAGAAACCTGCTCCGCCGCACATTTTGCGATTGCCAGCGAGATATGGCTGCGGGCGATTTCTTCACAGTTCGCCTTGACCTACTGTTCATAAGCGGAGATCTTCAGCGATTTTTCATGTACCAGATCCGCGTCGATCTGTGTCAGCAGGAATTCGCGTGCCTGCTCACGGCTGAACTCGGAAATACGCTCCAGCATATCAATCTGGCTTCTCTTGAGCTTTTCCAGCTCCTCTGCGCCATTTTTCTTGATTTCTTCTGCTTCCGCGAGCTTTTCGTCGGCTGCGTGCAGCTTATTCTGGAGAATTTCCTCTTTCCGTTCGAAATTCTCGGTTTTCTTATCGAGATTTTCTTCTTTCTGTTGGATACGGCGCTCCTGACGCGACATATCCGCGCGACGATCCTTAATTTCCTTTTCCGCATCCGAACGGAGCCGGAAAATTTCGTCCTTTGCCTCAACAAGGGCAGCCTTCTTGCGGTCGTTTGCTTCGCGCTCCGCAGCAGAACGGATGCGCTTTGCTTCCTGTTCCGCGCTTCCGATTGCAGCTTCATGCTCACGCTTCCGCTGTTCGATGCCCTCCTGAACGCCCTGCTGACGGGCGGTAGAAATTTGTTTGGCGGCAACTACATAAGATACGCCTGCGCCGACGAGGAGTGCGAGCAGGATCAATACGATTGCAAGCGGCGTACCGATGAGTGCCAAAATGAGCGTACTCAAAACCATTTCCTCCTTACAGTATCAAAAAATTTTCAAGGATTTGTATTGAAACATTTGATATTGCGGCAGGAAACGTGCCGTCTAATGATTCCCTTTTTTAATTTTCAATCATAAAAACCGCGGGTCGTGGGATAATTCGAACCGCGACTGTATAAAAAGAGCTGATACAAAAACTTCGGTTCGCTTTTGTCAGCGGAATGAGAATGGAAAACGAAATCGAGAGAAACAGCAGTCTCCCTTGCCGCAATGTATCGAATTTTTTCTCTGAATTCGATGCAATGCAAAATACATAATTACAGTATACTATATTTCCGTTCGAAAGTCAAGGCTTATTTTGATTTTTCCTCCGAATTTTGGAAGTACCTTTGACAAATGGCGGAAGAAGTGTTATACTCTATGATACTGCTTATGATGTTGGGGGAAGGGTATATGAATCAAAGCCTATGCAAGGATTGTCCGCGCAGCTGCGGCATTGACCGGAGCTGTCAGACAGGGTTCTGCGGTCAGTACAATTCGTTCCGGATTGCAAGAGCCGCACCGCATTTCTGGGAAGAGCCCGCAATCAGCGGAACAAACGGTTCGGGTACAATTTTCTTTTCGGGCTGTAATCTCCGCTGTGTATTCTGTCAGAATGCAGAAATCGCGGCAGATGGGCTGGGCGAAGAAATATCCGATACGATGCTTGCCGAAATCATGTTCCGATTACAGGCGCGCGGTGTCCACAACATCAACCTCGTTACCCCCTCCCATTATATCCGGCAGCTGATTCCGGTTCTGCAATCCGTCCGGCAGTCCGGGCTTCGAATCCCCATTGTCTGGAATTCCTCGGCATATGAATCTGTCGAAATGCTGCGGCGGCTGGAGGGGCTGGTCGATATCTATCTGCCCGATTTGAAATACCTGCATCCGGAAACCGCCGCGAAATATTCACGTGCCGCCGACTATCCCGATGTCGCAAAAGCCGCGCTGGCGGAAATGTCGGCACAGGTCGGTGCACCGCAGTTCGATCCCGATACCGGATATATGACCCGCGGCGTTCAGGTCCGCCATCTTGTGCTCCCCGGTCATGCACAGGAATCCCGCGAAATCTTATGCTATCTCCATAAAACCTATGGTGCAAAGATCGGCGTCAGTATCATGAACCAATATACGCCGATGCCGAAAACCGCAGCAGATCCGCTCCTTTCCCGCCGCGTAACACCCCATGAATATGACACCGTTGTCCGCTATGCGATGCAGATCGGGATGACCGACGCACTCATTCAGGAGGGTGAGGCAGCCTCCGAAAGCTTTATTCCGCCGTTTTCCGGAAAGCTGATGCTTCCGTAATATGATTCCCCCGAATCAAGGCAGTTTTCCCGATGTTTTTTAGAATCCGCAAAAATATACTTGCTTTTTGTCGGAAACCATGCTATAATGTTGCTGCGATTTCAGCCGATCCCCGCGCCATTCGCACGTATCACTGCGTGCAGAAAACACGAGGTTTTTCATCATGGATGCCATACAAGAGCGACTATTCTCCCTGAAGGATGAAACATATCGGGCGTTCCACTCCCGACTGATTCCGAACATCCCATCCGAACGCGTCATCGGCGTCCGTACACCACAGCTGCGTGCGCTCGCAAAGGAATTCGCCGGAACCGATGCCGCAGCGGATTTTCTCGCTGTGCTCCCCCACACCTACTTCGAGGAGATGCAGCTCCATTCGTTCCTCATCGCACAATATTCGGATTTCGAGGAGACGCTGGATGCCGTCAATCGGTTTTTGCCATATATAGATAACTGGGCGACCTGTGACCAGCTCAGCCCCAAGGCATTCCGGAAATATCCCGAACAGCTCCTCCCTGCAATCAGACAATGGCTCGCCGCAAACGAAACCTATACCGTCCGCTTCGGAATCGGAATGCTGATGAACCATTTTCTGGACGAACGCTTTGCACCCGAATATCCCGAATGGGTTGCCGCAGCCGAATCGGAGGAATACTATATCAATATGATGATTGCGTGGTATTTCGCCACCGCACTCTCCAAACAATGGGACGCTGTCATCCCTTATTTCCGTGCGCATCGCCTTTCCCCGTGGCTGCACAAGAAATCTATCCAGAAAGCCACCGAAAGCTTCCGCAACCCGACTGACCGAAAGCTCTACCTCCGCACACTCAAATAACCAACGTCTATAAAAAATCCGTATCCCACATCATCGTGGAATACGGATTTTCTTTTTTGATGTTTGGGGGATTAGTGCTTTCTGCGCTTTACAAGCATCAGACCGCCCAGTGCAAGGACTGCGCCCGCAGCAACACCAAACGGTACGCGCTCACCGGTCTGCACACTCGGTGCGGTTGTCGTAGTTGTGGCAGCACCGCTGGATGTTGTCGTTGTTGTCGTAGTCGTCGTTGTAGTGGTTGTAGTGGTTGTAGTCGTCGTTGTTGTAGTGGTCGTGGTGGTAGTCGTCGTCGTTGTGGTTTCCTCAGTTGTCGTTTCTTCCGTGGTGGTGGTTTCTTCGGTTGTGGCTTCCGTTGTTGTGGCTTCCGTTGTGGTCTTTTCGGTTGTAGTTGTTTCTGTGGTCGTGCTGGATGCCTTGGTAACGTCCATCGTCATTTTGGGCGTTGTGCTGGTTGTCGTGGTAGTAGTGGTTTCCGTTGTTGTGGTCGTAGTCGTTGTTGTGGTGGTAGTGGT
>JAFXIC010000010.1 GCA_017533485.1 Oscillospiraceae bacterium | reverse complement strand
CTGCGTGTTCCTGCCGCTGCTTACTTATGTACTATAACTCCTTCTTCAGTCGCTCTCTTTGCCCTTCGCTTCTTGCCCTTCGCTCCCGAGGCGACTTGATTATTCTACCATACTTCTTCCCGTTTGTCAATCCCCATTTTTACCCTTTTTTTCGTTTCTATGCTTTGCACAAAACAAGCCGCGTCACTCGAATAAAATCCCGACAATTCGCCCTTGCTCATCCGCCGTATACCGGAATGAACCGCCTGTACACAAGTCCGCAATTGCCGATTTGATAGCAGTACCGCTCCGGATATCCGCCGCCACAGCCTGATAGATTTCCGGCGTCGGACAGTAAAATTCGAGAAATCCTGTCGCGCCGCTGTAACTTAATGCCCACTGATGACAATAGGTACCCATCTGTGACGACTCGTTCAGCACCAGACCATATTTCTTATAATAATTCTCCTTGTCCGCTGTACATTCCGGAACCCGGAACGCTGATGGATTTGCAAAATGGCCGCCGAATCTCGTATCCGGCATCGCATAATAGCGATGTGAAACCGCGCCGTTCAGATAATCCTCGTCATCCCATGTCACATCTATATTATAGAATTCATCATCAATCTCCGCGATATTCCATGCATGGCCAAGACCACGGTCGGATTCTCCGGGAATTGTCATCACCTGAAGCCCAGCTTTCCGCGCCACATAACAAAAGGCTTTGCTGTACCCCTCGCACTGTGCAACGCCCTCGACCAGACATCCGTAAATATCCGACGCATGACTGCTCGGCGCGTACCGGCACCGCTTCGCTATCAGGTCATGGAGCGTCAGAAGCTTTTGTCCCTCATCCGGCTGTAAGGACATCGTAAGCAGCATCTCATCCACGACACGATCCAACTGACGCTGCATCGCCGCTGCTTCCTCGGCAGTTTCATCATATCGGATTTCTGTTTCGGTCAGGACATCCGCAAGCTGGTAGGTATCCGCAACATAAAATAATTCCGGCTCCTGCATCCGCACCATCAGATAAATCCGTTCATATTCGTCCGCCGTACATTCATATGGCAGTACCACAGATTCTTCATGCGCCGCCATTGCATCATACAACGCGGTATAGAGCTGCTGTTCCTTCCCGCTGAGCTGCTGATATGGATAACGCAGCGCAGCATCCTCCTCCGGAAGACAGCTGCCCTGCGTTCTGGCTTTGCCGAATAATCCATGTCGAACAGCAAGTACGAGAAAAAGCACGCCTGCTGCCATAAGTAGTACAAAGACGGTTTTTCCCTGTCTCTGCATAATTGTTCTCCCTGTTATCGGTTCTCATTTTCCTCCGCGCCGGCTTTTGGCAGAATTTCCGCCTGAATCCGACGAATCCAGTTATCCTCATAGGAAAGCAGCGTATAGCGGACGCCCTCCGCTTCGACCATCGGCCGTTCTCCCTCGCTCGGGATATGGCCCAGAAGTCCGATCACATACGCGCTCATTGTATCGAATTCTCCGTCCGCATCCGGTCTGACGCCCAGCCGCGGCAAAATATCCTCGGGGTCTGCGGCACCGTCAATCGAATAGACATCCGGACGAAGCTCTGTAATTTCCGCTTCCTCCTCCTCGTCATATTCATCCTGAATGCTGCCGACAATCTCCTCCAGCAGATCTTCCATCGTGACCATGCCTGCCGTTCCGCCGTATTCATCCGACACAATCGCAAGCTGCATCTTATCTTTCCGCATCTTCTGGAACACATCGCGGCATTTCGCGGTTTCGGGTACAAAATATGCCTCGCGCATCAGTTCCGTCACATTACAGTCACCGGCTTTTCCCACCAGCGGCAGCATATCCTTGACCAGCACGACGCCGATAATCGTATCGACACGCTTTTCATAGACCGGAATTCTGGAGAAGCCCTCCTCCAGCGCAAGTCTTGCGGTTTCCGAGGCAGTCGCCTCCTTCGGGACTGCGATCATATCCTTTCGGTGCGTCATGACATCCGACACCGTGACATCATCGAATTCAAAGATATTGTTAATCATCTCACGCTGGATTTCCTCGATGCCGCCGGTTTCGTTTCCGGCATCCACCAGCAGTCGGATTTCTTCTTCCGTCACAACTTCTGCACCCTCTGAAACCGGTATGCCGAACAGCTTACAGATTCCTTTCGCCGTACCACCCGCAATCAGATGTATCGGGGTCAGCAGCGCAGCCAGCACCCGCACAGACAGTACACAGCATCTTGCAAATCCGTCTCCCGCACGCGCCGCCATCCGCTTTGGCAGAAAATCCGTAAAAATCGTCATCAGCACTGTGGTCAGGAGCGCAAGGAGTGCGCCTGCGGCAAGCTCCGCTTCCGGAATCGGCAGCAGTTTCGCGGCATATGCGCCGAGGGTACGGTAGACCAGCACCCCGATCCAGACTGCCGAAAGAATGCGATGAATCGTAAAAATCCGCAGCAGCTTTGTCGGTGCGGAAATCAGCCCGGAAAGCGGTTTCCAGCGTTTATCTGTTTCGGCAAGGGCCTGGATTTTCGCATCATTGACTTCTGTGAGCGCCGTTTCACATGCCGAAAACCATGCGCGCAGGAGGGCAGCTCCCCCGAATAGCGTCAGCAATAACCACAATCGGTCGCCATCTGTGTCCATAATTTCGAAGTATCCTTTCTGAATGAGATGGAATTCGCCCTGATTTCAAGGCCGTATCATCCGTTCCATGTTAAGGCAACACCACACAAGCTCTGTGCGGTATTGCCTTAATTCTTTATAATATGTGTTATTATAGAGCATTTTTCGGAAAATGTCAAGTGTTTTGCCGTCCGCATCCGCCGTGCTGTATAAATCTTCCGAAATGATGCCATACTCTTTTCCGAAAGGGTGATTCATATGTATCAGATCAACCAGCGGCTCCTGCCGGAAGAAGACGGACTGCTTTCGGGTACGCCATCGCCGGAAAATCTCCTGCGACTCGGCGCGGCACTCGCTTCCGCCGCCCCACAGCTTCTGATCGGTGCAGAACCGGACGCGCCGTTTTCCGATGCCGCGGCCGGTATCCTCGCGGGTGCATCCGCCGCCGCAGGGGCTTCCGTCACGCTTGTGAAACAAAGCACGCTTCCGGAACTTTCTGCCGCATCCGCCGCGGCGGATATTCCCTTAATGGTACACATCGCCGAGCATCGGCTGCGTGTATTTTCCAAAGGGATGCTTCCGCTGACCGAACCGCAGCAGTCCTGTCTTCTGCATCAGCCTTCGCCGCAATGGCTCGCACCGTCCCTCTACGGAGAAATCAAAAACGGAAACGGTCTGACTTCCCTGTATCCGTCCCGTATCCGGAAGCGGCTGCCGGACAGACTGACAGTCCTCCCCGAAATTGCGACCGGCTCCGCGCCGCTCCACCGTCTGATGACAAGACTTCTGCGCGGCGGAAAAGGTCAGCTTCTTACCATGCAGCTTTCCTCCGACGGAAGACGGCTCGCGCTCTACCATACCGACTGCGGCTGGATATTCCACGAACGGCTGCTGCTTTTAGTCTGTCAGCAGCTGTTTTCCAAGGGCGAAGATGCCGCACTCCCCTACTGGGTCCCCCACGCCGCCGAGGATATGGCAAGCCGCTGCGGCAGAAGGATTCTGCGCTATGCGTCCTGCTCGGACGGAACCGATGCGGAAGCACGCGCACTCGCGCTCCATCAGGGCTTTACGCTCGACGGCACCATTCTCTGTGCGGAAATTCTGCGGATGCTCTCCGAACATGGAATGTCGCTGAAAGAATGGTTATCGCGGCTCCCCGACTGTCACACCGTCCGCCGGATCGTCAGACTTCCGACAGATGCCGCGGACGGGACAGGCGAAAGCCCCCTGCAAACATGGCAGACCATCAGTCATGCCATTGATACCGCAGAGGGCTATTTCACCGAAGAAAGCCGTGGGCGTGCACTCGTCAGACCCTCCCGTTCCGGAAGAACCGTCACACTCCTCACGGAAGCCGCCAGTATGGAAGCAGCAGCCGAGCTTGCCGGAGATATCACGGCGCTGCTTGAGCGTCCATCCCGTTTCTGACGCGCTTCCCCAGCAGACACGCAAAATATCCGGTCACAAAATCTTTTATATAGTATCCGGCCACTCCCGCCAGCCATCCGCCTTCCGGAATATATGTTCCGAAGTGATATAGCCAAATCCATCCGAGTGCATGGCAGCAAAGCAGTCCTACGCCAAGAAAAACCGGCCGTACGGACTGCTTTTTTGCAAGACTTCCAAACAGTGCCAGAGGCAGCAGCCCCAGCAGAAATCCGCCTGTCGGCCCAAACAGCACCGAAACACCGCCGCGCATTGCGGAAAATACCGGCAGTCCTGCCGCCCCCAGCAGCAGATAAATCAGTACTGCACCAATCGCTTCCGTCGGCATCAGTACCGATGCACAGAGCACAACACCGAATGTCTGGAGCGTCAGCGGAACACCCGGTACCAGCGGAATTGCCAGGATTGCACAAATACTGATGATTGCCGCGGAAATCGCAATCCGCGTCATCCGCCGCAGGCGTTCCCGTCCGTGCTGCATCCGCAATGCGCCTCCTTTTGTTTTTTCCACATTATAGCATATGTGCCGAAGGAAGTCAACCGCATGGATTTTACGGCAAAATCTGTCGAAAAAGCTTCCTGCCCTTGACATTTTTTCCGATTTGTCGTATACTGTATATGTATATCTATGTCCGGATACTTATTTCAGCACGCACATGGCATTCCGAATCGTTCGGATATGCTGTCCCCGTGCTTGTCTATATGAAAGAGAGGTAATCTTTTGAACAGAAATCCCAAACAGGGCGGCGGCCGTGGTGCGCGCCGCGGCGGTATCCCGCTCGCTACCATCGGAAGAAAAATCCTTCCGGCTGAGCTTGTCGCGGAACAGCCTTCCAAAAAAACGCAGAAGCATCCGAAAAAAGAAACTGCTCCCGTCATCGCCAAAAAAGTCAATGCTGAAAACAATGCTGCAAGAGAACAGGCGCAGAATCGTGCGAAAAAGCCCGTCCGTATCATCCCGCTCGGCGGTCTCGGCGAAATCGGTAAGAATATGACCGTCATCGAATGCGCGAACGATATGTTTATCATCGACTGCGGACTCGCATTTCCGGATGCGGATATGCTCGGCGTGGATCTCGTGATCCCCGACTTTACTTATATCGAACGCAATGCAGACCGTCTCCGCGGCATCGTCCTTACCCACGGACATGAAGACCATATCGGCGCACTCGCATATCTCCTGAAAAAATTCAATACCCCCGTCTACGGCGCTAAGCTTACCCTCGCACTTGTCGAAACAAAATTAAAGGAGCATCAGCTCTCCGGTAAGGTACAGCTGAATGTCGTTTCGCCGCGCCGTACCGTCCGTATGGGATGTATGGCAGTCGAGTTTATCCATGTCAATCACTCGATTCCCGATGCCTGCGGACTCGCAATCCATACGCCTGCCGGCGTACTCGTGCATACGGGCGACTTCAAAATCGACTACTCCCCCATCAACGGCGGCATCATTGACCTCGCACGCTTCGGCGAGCTCGGCTCGCGCGGCGTCCTCGCACTCATGGCGGATTCCACCAATGCCGAACGCGAGGGCTTTACCCCATCCGAACGAAAAGTCGGCGAATCCTTCGATAAATTATTCTCCACCGCCGAAAACCGCCGTATCATCATTGCCACCTTCTCTTCCAATATCCACCGCGTCCAGCAGATTATTGACTGTGCGGAACGGCACGGAAGAAAGGTTGCTGTCTTCGGCCGCTCGATGATTAACGTCATCTCCATCGCTGTTGACCTCGGATATCTCCGCGTCAAGTCCGGTACCCTCATCGACATCGAAATCATGCACCGCTACTCCGATGAACAGATCGTTCTCATCACCACCGGAAGCCAGGGAGAACCAATGTCCGCGCTGACACGTATGGCGATGGGCGACCATAAGAAAGTCAATATCACGCCGCATGACTTCATCATCATCTCCGCAACCCCCATCCCCGGAAATGAAAAATATGTCACCAGAGTCGTCAATGAGCTGATGAAATCAGGCGCAACCGTTGTTTACGAAAGAATGTATGAAGTCCATGTTTCCGGCCACGCCTGTCAGGAAGAATTAAAGCTCATGCTCGCGCTCACAAAGCCGCGCTTCTTCCTCCCCGTCCACGGCGAATATAAACATCTCAAAAAACACGCACAGCTTGCGGTGTCCATGGGAATGTCCCCGAACAACGTCCTGATACCGGAGCTTGGAAATGTCATCGAAACCAACGGACTGGAAATGAATGTCGTATCCCAGGCGCCTGCCGGCAGAGTCCTCGTAGACGGACTCGGTGTGGGCGATGTCGGTTCGATCGTGCTGCGCGACCGGAAACACCTCGCACAGGACGGACTCATTATCGTTGTCGTCGGAATCGACAGCGCACAGAATGCTGTCGTATCCGGTCCGGAACTGATTTCAAGAGGTTTTGTCTATGTCCGCGAAGCCGAAACCATGATGGATGAAGCAAGAGTCCTCATCCAGGATACCCTCGAACGCTGCACACCGGCAGAGCTTCGCGACTGGAATACCCTCAAAGGAAAACTGCGTGATGTCCTCTCTGACTATATCTTTTCTGCTACAAAACGCTCCCCGATGATTCTCCCGATTATCATGGAAGTCTGAACGCGGAGCAACTGATACGGAATGAAAGGTACAGCTTCTCATGCGTAAAAAAAATCTTTGGCGGCCGCTCGCTGCCGTTTCGCTGCTTGCATTTTCGGGTTTCGCGGCGCTGATTCTCGCCGCAAGCCCGCAGTCTCATCCGATTGGCGTAAAAATCACTGCGGCATTATTTGCTGTCGGTGTGGTCTGGTGCGGCTTTGAAATCTTCCTCCGCCATCAGAATGACCTGCGCTATATCGCGACCATGAACCGCCGGCTGGAGTCGTCCGGCCAGAGCGTTCCGCAGCATATGATGATGCCGATCGCGATCCTTAATCGGGATATGCAGTTTATCTGGTATAACGACAGCTTCGAGGAAGCCATTGCAAGCGGTGTCGATTTCTTCGGCAAAGACCTTGCCGATATGCTCCCCACACTCCCCAAACAACTCGCCGAGCATGATACCGCGGAAGTTACCGTCAATGACCATACCTACCATGTCTTTCAGTCGGATTATGTCCGCAGCGGCGGAAAAACCCATATGCTCTGTTTCCAGGATATCTCCGATTATGTAAAGCTCCGCCACCATTTCTGGGATACGCGGATCTGTGTCCTCAGCATCGTCATCGACAACTATGAGGATACGATGAGTGCGGTAAAGCCAAGCGAACGCAGTGCGGTGCTGGCAGAACTCGAAGCACTCTTTGACCGCCAGTTCGATGGAACGGACTGTATCTTCGCAAGACTGGAGGATGATAAATTCCTCGTCCTCGTCGAATCCCAGTACTATATCGCAATGGAACACGCCAAATTTCCCATTCTGGATGAGGTGCGGAAAATTGTTGTCGGCGGAAAGAATGCAATGACACTTTCGATCGGCGTCGGCCGCGGCGGCACTACCCTCTCCCAGAATGAAATGTTCGCACAGCAGTCCCTCGATATGGCACTCGGACGCGGCGGCGATCAGGCTGCCGTCAAGACAAAATCCGGCTATAATTTCTATGGCGGTGTTTCGAAGGGTGTCGAGAAAAAATCCAAAACCCGTCACCGCGCTGTCGCAAAAGCAATGCGTGAGCTGCTCGAAAGCTGTGACCGCGTCTTTATTATGGGTCACAGCCTCAGCGATCTGGACGCGGTGGGTGCCGCAATCGGTACCGCCTTTATCGCGGGAAGCCTCGGAAAACAGTTCCGTATCATTCTCAATCCCAAGGCAACACTTGCCGGCCCGCTCGTCGAACAGCTCATCACGGAACATCCCGACTGGCTGATTTCCCCCGAAGCTGCCGCAAGCGCAATCGAACAGGATGACCTGCTGATTGTCGTCGATACCTTTAGTAAGGATATCCTCGAAGCACCCGCGGTCTATCAGGCTGCCAATCACGTAATGGTCATCGACCACCATCGAAAAATGGTCAATTACCTCGATAATACAACGCTCCTCTTCCACGAGCCCTATGCGTCTTCTGCATCGGAGCTTGTGACGGGGCTGATTCAGTTCCTCGATTTCCGCGAGAATCTTCCGCGTTTCTGTGCGGAAGCACTCCTCGCCGGCATTATGCTCGATACCAAGAATTTTGTGATGCAGACCGGCGTCCAGACCTTCGAAGCAGCAGCTTTCCTGCGGACACAGGGAGCGGATCCTGTGACCGTAAAGGCACTCTTCGCCGCGTCCATGACCGCGTACCGCCATCGCTCACTTCTCGTATCCGACGCCGAACTCCACGGCAGATTTGCAATCGCTGTCGCACGGGAAGCCGTTCCCGATATGCAGGTCATTGCCGCACAAACGGCTGACGACCTCCTCGGAATCGAGGGTGTGGACGCTTCCTTTGTCATCTTCCCGAACGACAGCCTTGCCTGTATCTCCGCACGTTCGCTCGGAAAAATGAATGTACAGGTCATTATGGAAATGCTCGGCGGCGGCGGCCACCAGACAATGGCGGCGGCACAGGTGAAAAACTGTACGCCGACCGCGCTCAGAATCCGCCTGATTGAAACACTCGACAGCTTAGAAACCGCAGACTCTGCGGCTTCCGATGAAACCTGAAAGGATGAAAAAATATGAAAGTCATTTTACTCCAGGATATCAAAGGCACCGGTAAAAAGGGTGATATCAAGAACGTATCCGACGGCTACGCAAGAAATTTCCTCCTCGGAAAAGGGCTTGCAGTAGAAGCTACCCCAAAGAACCTGACTGAGCTCCAGGGCAGAAAAGATTCCGAACAGCATAAAATTGATGTCGCACGCGCACAGGCGCAGAAACAGGCGGATCAGCTCAAAGATCAGAAGGTCATTGTCTATGCGAAAGCCGGTCAGGGCGGCAGACTCTTTGGCGCAGTTACGCTCGGAAATGTCGCCGACGCCATCGAAAAACAATTCGGCTTCTCCGTCGAAAAACGAAAGCTCTCAACCAATGTCGAAATGAAGAATATCGGACAGTATGCCGCAGAAGCAAAGCTCTATAACGGTGTGACTGCGAAATTCACCGTCTGCGTGGAGCTGGACGCAAATGGCTGAGCAGGATTTCGGCGCACTGCGCGAAAGCTACTCTGACCAGTCCATGCCGCACAGCATCGAAGCCGAACAGTCTGTGCTCGGCTCGATCCTCCTCTCCCCCGATACCCTCAGCATTGCGCTCGGTATCGTTCAGCCCGATGCGTTCTATGTGGAGCAGCATCGTGAGCTTTATCGCCTGATGCAGGCCATGTATACCGGCACACAGGCGGAACAGATGGATATGGTCGTAATCCTCAACGAATCCCTCCGACAGGGCATTTTCGAAAGCTCTGCGGAAGGAAGACGCTATCTGGAAGCACTCGTCGATACAGTGCCTTCTGCCGAAAATATCGAAAGCTACTGCAATATCGTTGCGGAAAAATTCTGTGCGCGCTCGCTGGCGACTGTGGCAAGAGATCTCCTCAAGGAAATTTCCGATGGCTCGTATCCTGCCGCAACACTCCTCGATTCCGCAGAACAGCGCATCTATGATATCCGTCAGGGAAAAGATGTCCGCGGACTGATTCCGATTCGGGATGTGATGGTAAAAACCTATAAGCACTTAGGCGATATCTCCGGTCCGGACCGTGATAAATTCGTCGGCGCGAAAACAGGTTTCCCTGAACTCGATTCTATCACCGGCGGCATGAACAATTCCGACCTCGTGATTCTTGCTGCGCGTCCCGGTATGGGTAAAACCTCCCTCGCGCTCAACCTCGCAACCAATGTCAGCCGACGCTCCGGTCGCACCGTTGCCATCTATTCCCTCGAAATGAGTATGGAACAGCTGGTCACGCGTATGCTCGCAACCGAAGCGCTCGTCGATTCCCATAAGCTCCGTACCGGCCATCTCGACCCCAAGGAATGGGGCAGACTTGCCGCTTCCGCCGATGTGCTTTCGGGGATGAATATCTACCTCTCCGAAGCCACCGGCATTACCGTTTCCCAGATGAAAGCACAGCTCCGCCGGATTAAAAACCTCGGTATGGTCGTCATCGACTACCTCCAGCTCATGGACGCACCGATGAAATCCGATAATCGTGTGCTCGTCATCTCCGAAATCACCAGAAGCCTCAAGCTCATGGCAAAAGAACTCGATATCCCTGTTCTCCTCCTCTCTCAGCTCAACCGTGGTGTCGAAAGCCGTACCGATAAACACCCCATGCTTTCCGACCTGCGTGAATCCGGCTCGATTGAGCAGGACGCCGATATCATCATGTTTCTCTATAACGATTATTACTATAACCGTGAAAAAGCACTCAACCCCAATATCACGGAATGTGTTGTCGCGAAAAACCGTCACGGCGAAACCGCTACCGTCAATATGGTCTGGGATGCGCAGTATACCCGCTTCTCCTCACCCGAACGCAGCGAAGCGCCGCCTGAGAAATGACCCCCGCCGGCACCATCGCGGATGCGGTCAGAACATCGGGACTTCTGAACGGCTGCGATCAGATTACTGTCGCACTCTCCGGCGGCGCAGACAGCGTTGCGCTGCTGGTGGTGCTCGATATGCTCCGCGAAGAATATGGCTATACGCTTTCCGCCGTTCATGTCCATCACGGCATCCGCGGTGCGGAAGCGGACAGAGATGCGGCATTCTGTGAAGCACTCTGCAAAGCCTGCCGCATCCCCTTCCGGATGGTTTGTGTGGATGTTCCGGCGTTCGCGGAAAAGCATCATCTCTCCCTCGAAACAGCTGCCCGCCAGCTTCGCTATGAAGCACTCGAACAGGCTGCACCAGCCGGCTTCCTTGCCACTGCCCATCATGCCGGCGATCAGGCGGAAACTATGCTCTTTCACCTGATTCGCGGAAGCGGTCTGAACGGGCTTTGCGGCATCCCCGCAATCCGCGGAAGAATTCTCCGTCCGCTCCTTTCTGTCACCAAGACGCAGATTCTTTCGTTCCTCTCAGAAAGAAATCAGGATTTTGTCACCGACAGCTCCAATTTCAAGACCGATGCCGCACGAAATCTCCTCCGCCATACCGTCATGCCGATGCTGGAACGCTGTAATCCGCAGACGATCCCACATATGGCGAAAACTGCGGAAATGCTCTCGGAGGATGAAGCACTCCTGACGGAGCTCGCTGATAAGGCATATGCAGACTGTATCCTTCCGCCGGAAAAGCGTGCTTCGGATTCTCTCTCGTTTCAGATGCTTTCCGATCAGCCCCGTCCCATTCGTATGCGCATCTATCGGCGTGCAGTACAGACGGTTTGTGATCCAAGCTTCCAAAAGCTTCGGGAGATTGATGAAATCCTGCTTTGCGGTTCCGGAAAGACTGTTATTTCCGGTGATTTCTCTGTGAAGATGGCAAACGGAATCCTCTCCTTTTCCCACGCGTCCCTGCCGCAGGTTCCGGTCTTCCCCGACAGGGTTCCGCTCCCCCGAAAACTGCCGGCCGTCTGCTGTCTGTTTCCACAAAAACGCTGTGAAATCCGGATTCTCGAACCCGAAAATTATTCGAGCCCGATATCACCCAAGCTTCACAATGCTTTCACAAGGTGTACGCTCGATTATGATAAAATCATAGGAAATCCGTATTTTCGTCAGTGGCATCGTGCCGATCGGATCACGCTGCCCGGAAGATCGTTTTCCTCATCCCTGAAAACCTGCATCCAGGCGGCTTTCAAGCCTTCGGAACGACGCTGTCTGTATGCACTTTACGATGACCTCGGCTGTATTTTCTGCGAGGGCATCGGCATCGCCGCAAGGGTCAAACCTGACGCGGAGACAAAAAAATGTCTGCGGTTTTTTATTTCTCCCGAACCGCAGCATTCCAATTCATCAAAGGAGTGATTCTATTTGGGAAAAAGTCGCGGTCTCTGGACCTATCTGATTGTCGCGCTGATCTTTATCGGCGTGATCTGCTACCTGCTGCCATCGCTCTCCGGTAAGAAGAATAAATTACAGTATTCCGATATCATTGCGTATTTCGATGACTGTCAGGTGACCGAATATACCCTCGATCTCGGAACGGGTGAGCTTCGCTATTACCTCGAAGGCGATAAGAAAGTCCATGTCTACGAGGTTCCGAGCGTCAACCTCTTCCTCCAGGATACGGAAAACTACCGCAATGCCTATAACGAAAGCCACGAGGAACCGCTGAAACAGGACTACTTCAAAATTACCGACAGTTCCTGGCTCATCACAGTCGTTCCAACGCTGATTCTGCTGGGCATGGGCGTTGTGCTCTTTATCTTCATGCTCCGCCAGTCCAGCGGCAACAGCAAAATCAATTCCTTCGGCCGTACCAATATCAAGCCCGCTTCCGCTGATGCCAAGAAAGCTACCTTCGCTGATGTTGCCGGCGCAGACGAGGAAAAAGCCGAAATGGCAGAAATCGTGGATTTCTTGAAGAATCCCAAGAAATATGATGAAATCGGTGCGAGAATCCCAAGAGGCGTGCTGCTGCTCGGCCCTCCCGGTACCGGTAAAACCCTCCTCGCAAGAGCTGTTGCAGGTGAGGCGAATGTACCGTTCTTCCCGATTTCCGGTTCGGATTTCGTAGAAATGTTCGTCGGCGTCGGCGCAAGCCGTGTCCGCGACCTCTTCGAACAGGCAAAGAAAAATGCACCCTCGATTATCTTTATCGACGAAATTGACGCTGTCGGAAGACACAGAGGTTCCGGTCTCGGCGGCGGCCATGATGAACGCGAACAAACCTTAAACCAGCTCCTCGTCGAAATGGACGGCTTCACCGGTAAGGAAAATGTCATCGTGATCGCTGCAACCAACCGGCGTGACATCCTCGACCCCGCACTCCTCCGACCCGGCCGCTTCGATCGCCAGATTACTGTCAACTATCCCGATGTCAAGGGCAGAGAGGATATCCTCAAGGTTCATAAGGGCAATAAACCCATCGGACCGGATGTTGATCTCCACAAGATCGCGAAGGATACACAGGGCTTTACGGGTGCCGATCTCGAAAACCTCCTCAATGAGGCGGCAATCCTCGCAGCTCGTGCAAACCGTAAGGCAATTATCAATGCCGATATCGAAGAAGCAACCATGAAGGTCATCGCAGGTCCGGAAAAGAAATCTCATGTTCCGACCGAACGCGATAAGAAGATTACTGCGTATCACGAGGCAGGTCATGCGGTTACCGCTTACCACCTCCCGACACAGGATGTCGTTCAGCAGGTCACCGTCATTCCGCGCGGTATGGCTGCCGGACTGACCTGGACACGCAAGGACACCGAGGATACTCACATGACCCGTACCCAGCTCCGTGAATCTATCGTCATGATGCTCGGTGGACGTGCGGCAGAAGCAACCGCACTCGAAGATATCTGTACCGGCGCATCCAATGATATGGAGCGTGCCACCAAGCTCGCCCGCAATATGGTAACACGCTGGGGACTTTCCGATGAACTCGGCCCGCTCGTTTATGGCTCGGATAACGACGAAGTCTTTATCGGCAGAGATTATGGTCATGTCCGCAATTACTCCGAGGAGGTTGCCGGAAAGATCGACAGCGAAATCCGTAAGATTGTCGAGGAAAGCTATGAACAGGCGCTCGATATCCTCAAGAAGCATCGTGACCAGCTCGAAGCAGTTGCACAATACCTGCTCGAATACGAAAAGGCTGACGAAAATGAGTTTAAGCAGCTGATGGAGGGTACGCTCACCGTGGAAAGCCGCAAGGCAGAAGAAGCGGCTGCGGTACCACCGGAAACGGCTTGTGAAACGCAAAGCGCCGAGCCTGAGGAAACCGTTGCTGATGATGAGATTCTGACCGAAGAACCCGAAGAAACGGTTTCTGAAGAAGATACACCGCCGACAGATACAGATACGGATACAACAGAAACAGAATAACCAAGTAAAAACTGCTCCGATCAGCATAGATTGCTGACCGGAGCAGTTTGGTTTATAGCAAAAGGGTTTTCCCCTTTCCGTTACCCATCCCCCTCTGGCGGCGTGCTCTTACGATGCATCTGCGATGCTATCATTTTCCTAAAATGGGATTCCAAAGGGATAGTATCCCTTTGGCGGGGTATGGGGCAGCGCCCCATAATAACTCCATCGGAGATACTATTATTCTCCGTCAATTCTGCGGCATTCCATATAGAACCGCTTATCGGCTGCGTGGCCCATCGAAAATGTCTTTCTCGGCAATGCGCCATCCTTGATAACAGTCGGGAAGAGCTCGGATTTCTGCATATCCGGGAGCAGAATACCCATACTGTTCGGAGACGCCGCGAGACGTTCCACAACATCTGCGCCGTGGATATAGTCAATCTTTCCGCCGTTTGCCTTCAGCCATGCATCCAAGAAGCTCTGGACGCTGCCGACCGTCAGGTTCGAGGTCGGCTGATGGATATAATAGGTCGTCTTTGTGCCGTTCATCAGAATTTCCATTGCCTGCGGTGCCTTTCCATCCGTCCGGAGATCGAGTGCCGCCGTCATGTCAGCGAGCAGCTTCGCGGCATCTACCTCGTTCAGAATCCGATGGATCGCTTCAAATTCCAGTGCGTCGCTATGGAGATTCACCAGCTCAACCAGTGCATAACGCATCGGACAGCCCTCGGTATCAGCATCCGGATTTGCAGCTTTCCATTCCTCATAGAATGCCTTCGCGGTCGCGAGCGAATGGTTTCCGTCACCCATCGCATATACGAGCGGTGCCGTTCCCTCCGCGAAATTGGATGCGTCACCCAGCGTGCAGAGTGCGTCCAGAATCTTTTCCTGTGCATCCGCCGGTACCAGCCAGCCGCGGATGGAACCGCCGCCCTGCATCAGCTCCGTATCATACACCTTGGTCATCGCATCAGTCTTCGCAGAAAGCGGCTCGATGACCGTTTTCTTGACATCATCCAGCAGAATCATGATATGCGGCAGCTCAATTTCTGCACCGCGGCGAATCTTGACACGGGGAGGAATACGCTCTGCAACCGTCGCTTCCGTTGCACGTACCAGCGAGGTCGAACCCTTGGTATAATCATACTGCTCAAGGTCAATCTTTCCTACGAGTCCGGCACGGCATTTCCCATCGCTCTGGATGCGCTCAAGATAAATCATCGCATTCTCATATTCCTCGAAGACCTCGTTTTTCAGGTATTCCTGCATCGTATCATGGATCTTGGAAATACGGTCTGCAACATCTGCATCCTCCAGATATACTTCGGGAAGAATCAGCCGGAGCGTGGATGGCTTCTGACCGACGATGGCATCGGTTTGTGCCCAGTATGCCGGTTCGCCCGTGTACTGGTCACACGCACAGACTGCCCATGCATCCGACATTGCAGATGTACGCGGCAGCAGAATATCCGCTGCACTGAATGCAGTTTTTTTGTTTTGGTTCATAAGAATACCAGCCTTTCTGCGGAAGATTCCGCGTTTTCTGAAAATAGGGATAGAAAAATACAAAAAAGGTGTTTACAAATCAGCGGTTTTGTGCTATAATAATCATAACAACATCCGCATTGAAACCATATCAGAAAGGATCTTTTGAATGCTGCACGAAAAATCCTGCGGCGCAATCGTATATCGGCGGTTTCATGGCAACATCGAAATCCTGCTGATAAAACACGTTAACAGCGGTCACTGGTCATTCCCCAAAGGTCATGTGGAAGAAAATGAAACCGAGCTGGAAACAGCACGGCGTGAAATCAAGGAGGAAACCAATCTCGATGTCATCTTAGACCAGACATTCCGGGAAACGGTTACCTACTCCCCGAAACGCGACACCCAGAAGGTTGTCGTCTATTTCCTCGCCCTCGCACGAAACTATGATTTCGTTCCCCAGGAGGAGGAAATCGCGGAAATCCGCTGGGTTGATATCGTTCACGCAACCAATCTTCTGACCTATGAAAATGATAAGACCATTGTCAACAAGGCACGCGCCGCGATTAAGCTGAACAATCACAGTATGTGATAGTTTCAGCCCAAAATCCATACCTTTGAGAAAGCGTCTGGCAGATATGCCGGGCTCTTTCTTTTTATCCGGATACTTCTGCGGCGTTTTGATAGCGTGCACAGGCTTCCTCTTTCCAGTCCGCGAAAAATCCGTCTGCACAGGTCTTTTCCGAACAATACCCGCCGACTTCAGCAATCGCTTCCAGCACAGACGGCTGGGAATCCGCCGGACATCCGGCATAGTCCGCCGCTTTCAGCATCAGGATATCATTATCGAAATCTCCGCTCGCGCCGATTTTTACGCCCTCCGGAAGCAGCTTTCGCAATTCTGCCAATGCTGAGCCTTTCGATACGCCCTGCGGCAGAATCTCCAGAAAATGAGGATTGGATTTCGTAATCATAATGTCCGTAAGCCCAAGACGCCCGACATATGCAAGCATCTGATCAATCACATCTTCTGCCGCAGCACAAAGCGATTTACAGCAGAGCTCTGCCGGACATTCTTTCAGTGTACGGAACACGGGCGTAATCTTCGTAATCCGAAGATGCATCCGTTCATACTCGCCATCCTGTATGACATACACGCCCTCCTCGTTCAGCAGCTCGACGCCAGCATCGGGAAACCGTACCATCAGATCCTCCAGCAATGCATTCACAGTCGCCGGCAGACGGCTTGACATCCGTACTTCTTCTGCGTCCGCGTCATAAAGCATCACACCGTTATATAAAATCGCCGGAAAGTCCGGCTGTAACAGCGCCAGATATTCCTTTGCTGCCTGTAAGCCGCGTCCGGTCGCAATGCCGAATAATCCACCCTTTGCACGAAAATCTGCAATCGCTTCCGCGTCCACCGCCGACAATCGCTTATCGGGCAGCAGCAGTGTGCCATCCAGATCGGTGATCAGTACCAAACCCTGATAGGGCATATCCTGTTTCATTTTCATTCCCTCTCAGCTTTTCTCAGTATTTGTGTGAAATATTCCGGAAGCGGACTGTCGAACAATAATGTTTCTCCGCTCACCGGATGGACAAAGCCAATTTTTCTTGCGTGAAGACACTGTCCCTCGACACCCTTGACTGCCTTGCCATAGACCGCGTCCCCATAAATCGGATGACCGAGATACCGCATATGCACACGAATCTGATGGGTACGTCCGGTTTCCAGCCGACAGCAGATATGTGACAGTCTCGGATACTGTGCGATGACCTGATAATGCGTAACCGCATGGCGGCTGTTTTTTTCGGTAACGCACATCTTCTGGCGGTCTTTCGGGTCACGCCCGATGGGGGCGTTCACCGTTCCCGTTTCCTCCCGAAGTCTTCCGCAGATGATTGCTTCATATTCTCTCGTAAACGAATGCACAGCGATCTGTTCCGCAAGCCCCAGATGGGCACGGTCGGTTTTCGCCACAATCAGCAGTCCGCTGGTATCACGATCAATCCGATGGACAATCCCCGGCCGGATCACGCCATTGATGCCCGAAAGCTGACCGGCACAATGGTACAGCAGCGCATTGACAAGCGTACCATCGGGGTGTCCGGGTGCAGGATGTACGACCATTCCCTTGGGCTTATTGACAACGAGAAGCTCCGCGTCCTCATATACGATATCGAGCGGAATATTCTGTGCGACAACATCGGCGGCTTCCGGTTCCGGAATTGCAACCGAAATGCAATCGCCAGCCTGTAACTTCTCATTCTTCTTCGGGATTTTCCCATTCCGAAGGATATTTCCGCGTTCGAGAAGCTGCTGTGCCGCCGAACGGGTCAGCGAAAGCTCTGCCTGTACCGCAAGCCATGCATCCAGCCGTTTCCCGATATCCTCCTGTGATACGGAAAGTACAATCGGCTCAGGCATTTTCTATATCCTCCGCATCAGAGAGGCACTCTGCCGCCGGAATCTGCGCTGCATCCCCAAGCGTTTTTGCCTGTTTCAGCGGTTTTGCCGCTTTCTCGTCCTTTTCGATAAACAACAGACAGATTGTCATGAGCAGCACACCGACGCAAACACAGCAGTCTGCAAAATTAAAAATCGCGAAATCCATGAGCTGGAAGTCCAGATAATCGACCACCAGCCCGTCCCGGAAGACTCTGTCGATCAGGTTTCCGAGTCCGCCGCCGGCAATCAGCGGCATTGTGCACAGCAGCCAGCGATGGTTTCTCGAAAGCTTATGCATCAGAATCAGGCACACGGCAATCATCACAGCGGAAAATCCGATCAGAAACCATTTCGATCCGGCAAGCATACTAAAAGCAGCGCCGTTATTCTCCGTGTAGCAGAGGTGCATCCAGTCAAAATCCCCGATCGGAAGAAACGGACGATCCGGCGTTCCGCGGAGTGTATCCACCGCCCAGATTTTGATGAGCTGGTCAACACCTGCCAACACCGCCGTTACTGCATATGCCAAGATCAGCCAAAGCGTCATATCGCAATACGCCTCCTTATTTTCATACAAAGAAAAGTAACCTCGCGGCTGTTCGATTCCGAGCCTGCTGCAAGGTTACTTTCCGATTTTTTCAAGAATTATGAACGCTTTTTCTTCTCCTCACGGCGATTGCCGAACTGAAGATCCTTATAGCGTGTATCGAATTCCGCGGTACGGGAAATCGACTTCTTCGACGCGGAGAATGCAACCTCATCAAAAGGATCTGCCGCAGATTCCGAAGCAGCAGCTTCTTTTTCTGCTGTATCCTCCGATCCGGAAGCAGCTTCTTCCTTCTGTTTTGCTGCGGCAGCTTCCTCCGGTTTTACGGAGGCGGTTTCAGCTTCCGCTGCGTTCTCCGTTTTTTCTGCTGTCACAGCATTCGGGCTATCATTTTCCGCATCGTCATCATCATCATCATCGTCATCAATGGTATCCGGCAAATTGGCAATCTGTTCGAGATGGGATTTATACATATCAAACAGAGATTTCTTAAAGCCTGCGACCTGACGCTGGGTTTCGACCAGCACACGGTTTTCCTTATCAAGCTTCTTGGAAATCTTCTTGAGGTTCTGTTCAGCTTCTTCGATCGCAGCAGTCTGTGCGGATGTAGCGGAAGCTTTTGCATCTTCCTCGATTTGCTTTGCCTTTTCCTTCGCCTCGTCAAGAATCTGACGCGCCTGTTTTTGTGCGCTCAGGAGGGCGTTTTTCAGATCCTCCTCATTCTCCTTATACTCGCTGATTTTATCGGCGAGGAGCATCAGCTTATTATTTGCCTCGGCAAGCTCATCTTCCATCCGGCGATAATCCGCCTCGATTTTCCGCAAAAATGCATCGACTTCTTCCGACTGGTAGCCGAATTTCACCTTTTCAAATTCCTTTGTACGAATTTCTTTGGATGTCATCATGCTGAATACCTTCTTTCATATGGAATATTGCACAAGCATTACATAATTACGCCGTTGGATTCAAGTTCTCCGACGAGGTCTTCTCCGATGAAGCCGACATTATAGGGGGTGATAATATAGGTCAGGTTTGCAATCGGCTTGAGGCTGCCGCCGTTCGCATATGCGACGCCAACCAGAAAATCAATAATTCTGCGCTTATTTTCAGCGGATGCTGTTTCCAGATTCAGTACAACTGTTTTCTTGGAAATGAGGTGATCCGCGATCTGCTTTGCATCGGTAAAGACTTCGGGCTTCACGAGTACAACCTGAAGCTGTGCAGTTGCCTGGATATTGACAACCTTACCGCGCTCCTGCTTACCGCCGGGTGCGGCATCCTCGCGCTCTGCGCGGTAGGATTCCTTCGGTGCAGCCTCACGCTCGTGCATATCCATATCACGGTCACGTACTTCGCGCGGCTCACGCTCCTTGCGCTCATAGCGTGTTTCTCTTACCGGCTCATTCTCATAGCCCTCATCGTCCTGCGGGGCAAAAAATCCGATCACAGAATCTAAAATTTTCATATTGAATTCTCCTTTTCACAAACCGAATCATATCATGCTATTGTGATATACACAAGGCTTTTTTGGGGGAAAGCCATGCTGGTTCCTGATTTACAAAAAACATATCGTATCATCATCTCAGAGCTGCGGCTGCGGATAGACGCGTGCGCCGAACAATGCGCTGCCGAGTCGGATGATGGTTGCGCCGTAGCGGATTGCTGTTTCATAGTCGCCGGACATTCCCATCGAGAGAATTTCCAGCTGCGGCGCGGTTATTTTCATCTGCTGATAGAGCGACTGCATCCGCGCAAAGCATTCTTCTGCCTGTGTGACAGTTTCAAACCGCGGCGGTATGGTCATCAGACCGCGCACGCGGACATCCGGACATTCCATTGCTTTTTCCAGAAGTGCGCCAAGCTCGTCGGGCATCACACCCGATTTGGATGCTTCGCCGCCGATATTGACCTCTAAGAGAATATCCTGTATCAAATCCTGTTGTCTTGCGGCTTTCGCGATTTCCGAAAGCAGGCTTTCCCGATCCACGGAATGGATCAGCGTCACCTTTCCGACAACCTGTTTTACCTTATTGGTCTGGAGATGACCGATAAACTGTACCTCGGCACGTCTATCATACGCATCGCGTTTGGAAAGGAATTCCTGGACGCGGTTTTCGCCGAGATATGTAACGCCTGCGGCAACAGCAACATTCACCTGCTGCGGCGGAACGGTTTTTGTCACTGCCATCAGCGTGATATCCTGTGTACTGCGTCCGACAGATTTTGCTGCTGCATCCATGCGCATACGGATTTCAGACAGCCGTTTCAGGATTGCCGCAGAAACCGCTTCCTGAGACTCAATCGCCATCCGACATCACTCCGTTCACAATAATATCGTCATACAGTGCGACATAACCGCTTCCTGCATTCAGTGACGAGAGATAGTATTCCTCGTCTTCATAGACAATATCCAGCCTGCGGAATTCAGCGTTTTCGCCCACAAGCACATATACGCCCATGCAGTTTTCGGTTTCGCCTGTTTCCTTCCCGTCCGCATCCGTTACCGCAAGCTTTTTAAAGCGGATTGCTGTACGCGGGACCTTAACACCCTCTACGGTTTCCCTGATGATTTCGACACGCTCCGTGCGGTGCTGGACGACATCATAGGTCAGTGTTTCACAGCGCAGGATCACCTGTGTTTTGGTGATATCGCCTGCGGATATGAGGGAAACGACCTCTGTCCGGAGATCACCCGATACCGATTCGAGCCGTACTGTTGCGCCGTCGCCTTCGGAAAGACGAAGCTTTGTATTATCGAAAACACCCACGATATACCATTCATATCCGTCAATCAGCTTACCGATGATATGGGGATCATGTCTGGCGTCGGTCGAGCCGCCGTCCGTAATTTCCGCGAGCTTTTCCTGCGTCAGCTGTGCCATATTCTTCGGCGTCAGCTTATCTTCGTAGCCATCCACATAGCTGACGAAATACGCGCTCTTATCCGCAGTAATCTTTTCTTCCGGTGCGGTAAGCCGAAGTTCGAGCATTGCGATCTGATCCTGAAGCTCGGTAATCCGTTCACTGAGCTGATCGCTCTGGCCGGTAATTTTATCGTAGGTGCTCATCAGGACTGTCATTTCCTGCTTATGCTCCACCATCGAGGGATAATCGCCCATTTCGCGCAGACGCAGCATTGTTTTATACTGTTCCTCGATGAGTGTGGAGAGGTTCGCGGGCTGTGCATAATCGCTCGTCCCGGGATTTTCCACCTTCAGGAGCATAGACAGCTCGTCCTTTTTCTCCGCAATATTACGGCGCAGGTCGATTTGTTCTTCGCTGGGATAGATTTCGGCGATCACGCTTCCGACACCGAGCTTTGCGCCGTCGCTGACACAGTAGCGCACTGCGCCGGCACCCGAATAGCTTTCGGCAGTTTCCGAACGCACATACACGCCCTGAAACGAGGAGACGTCGCTCACCTCGGCATAAATCGCAGTTTCGGTTTTATAATCCTGATTAAAGAGATGGTAGAGAATGCTGGACGCAAGCACAACGGCGAACAGCAAGACCAGATAGTCCAGTATCCGCGTTGTAATTTCGTTCATTGATTACTCATCTTCCTTTTCGATGGCGTCGAGAATAGCGATCGGGCGTGCGGGAACGAGGGTAGAAATCGCGTGCTTATAGACAAGCTGCTGCTTGCCCTCGGTTTCGAGGATCACGATAAACGAATCGAAGCCGCGGATGATGCCCTTGAACTGATATCCGTTGGTGAGGATAATGGTCAGCGGCATACGGTCTTTCCGTGCCTGATTCAGGAATACATCTTGAAGATTCAAACCTTTGGTCATAAGTCATTGCCTCATTCTTTCATATATTTCTGATATGCAACAGCAGCCTTTCGCACAAAATTCAGAACATTCGTTCTTTAAGTATGCGAGAATTCGCACAAATCGGCTACTCAACACTTATTATATCACAGTACGCCGCTTGTTTCTATCATTTTTTGGCATTTCATAAAAATTTCGGCACTATCACGAATATCATCCCGATACACCCAGTTCGTTTGGGGATTTCGCCGAAACCATGTTCCCTGTCGTTTCGCGTACCGACAAGTTTCCTGTGCAACAGCCGCCAGACATTCTTCGAGCGGGGCTGTGCCGTCCAGATACGGCAGCAATTCCTTATACCCGATGGCTGCGGCGGCAGTCTCGCGGCGGCGTCCGCTTTCATATTCCGCACGCACTTCTTCCACAAGTCCCTCTGCCACCATCAGCTCCACACGCCGGCGGATTCTCTCGTACAGAATCTCACGGTCCCGAAATCCGATTCCGAACCGAAGCACTTCCCATGGCGGCGGTACCGCACGGCTCCGGCGGGCGTGTTCACTCAGCGGAATCCCCGTCTGTTCATAGACCTCCAGCGCACGGATAATACGGCGGAGATTATTTTCGTGGAGCTTTTCCGCCGTTTCGGGATCACATCCCCGCAGCCGTTCAAGCAATGCTGTACGGCCGAGCGTTTCCGCTTCCTGTTCGAGTCTTGTGCGGATTTCAGGCGATGCGGTAATTTCAGGAAATCGGATATGATCCAGGAGGCTGTCGATATAAAGCCCCGTCCCTCCGACCACGATCGGCAGCTTCCCTCGACGCCGGATATCTGCGATCACCGCTTCCGCACGCTGGACATAATCCGCGACGGAACAGGGCATTTCGGGCGGAAGTACACTGATCAGATGATGGGGGATGCCTTCCATTTCCGCTTCTGTGGGTTTTGCTGTCGCAATATCCAGCCCCTCATAAAGCTGCATCGAATCCGCCGATACCACTTCTCCCTGATAGGCTTTTGCGAGCGCAATCCCCAATGCGGTTTTTCCCGATGCCGTTGCGCCGACAACCGCCAGCACCGGCGGTTTCTTTTCGCTTGCTCCGTTTGTCATTGCATTCGCCTCCTTAGCCGCTGTTATACAATCCGCTGGAACTGCTTTTCGATTTTATATTTCGAGAGCAGAAACATTACCGGTCTTCCATGCGGACAATGCCGCACGCCATCCAGCTGCCAGACCTGTTCCGCAAGTGCCTGAAGCTCCTGCGGATCGGAGCGGTCACCCGACCGGATTGCAGCTTTACAGGCGAGCGTATGAAAATAATCGTCCATCAGGTGTGCGTCGGGCTGGTGGGAGGAAGAAAGACACTGTTCGGCGAGTTCGATCACAATCTGGTCGAGATCCAGCTCCGCACAGCTCAGCGGTACTCCTGTCAGCTTCACGATCGGCAGTTCCTCGAAAGAGAATGTAAAGCCGACCTGACCGAGCATTTCCGACTGTTCACGCAGCGCATCCGATTCCGCTGCGGTCAGCAGTACCACGATTGGCGTCAGAAGCGACTGGCGGTCGGTACAGCGGCGGCTTCGGAACCGCTCGAATAATATCCGCTCATGCGCGGCGTGTTTATCAATCATCACAAACTGGTCATCCGCTTCCGCAAGAATATAATTCTCGAACAGCTCGCCGATGACACGGATTTCCGCTTTCCGAAGCTCAGAAACCGGCGTATTTTCTTTGGTTTCATCCGGTTCCGATCCGGCTGTCGGGAGCGGATTTCCGGCGGCTGTCCCTACGGTATCCGAATCGGATTCCGCAAGATTCTGCGCCATCGGAATCTGCGGTGCGGGTGCTCCGGACGGAAGCGGCACATCCTTCTCCGGAATCGGCGGAACTGCCGCTTCCGCGAGGTTTTCAACGCTTCCAACAGGTTTTGCACAATTTTCAAACGATTGTTCCGTTTTCGGCTCGGTTTTCAACAAATCGCCCTGATTTTCTCGCACCTGCTTTGTTTCAAACAAAAGCCCCGGAGTATTGGAATCCTGACCGGGAAGCGGCGCATACCAATCTACTTTCGGCTTCTTCGGGAAGAATCCGAGGCTTGTCCGCTCGGAAGGCGCCGGCAGAGAGGCAGTCGGCTCCGACATAGGATTTCGATGCACCTGCGCGGAATTCACGGAATTTCGCCCATTCCCGTCCGCATTCCTGTTTGCATTGGGCAGTTGAAATTCATACACAAGATGCTGATTCGAAAGCGCATTCATCGCGGCGAAATAGACTGCGGAGAATACGCGCTTTTCATCCGAAAAACGGACTTCTGCCTTCGTGGGATGCATATTGACATCCACCACACGCGGCGAAATCTGCATCTGTAAGACGCAGGCAGGAAATTTCCCCGTCATCACCAATGTTTTATAGGCTTCTTCGAGTGCGGCACAAAGCGTTCCCGATCGCACCGCACGCCCATTGACGAAAAAGAGCTGCATCGCACGATTCGCTCTCGCATACAAGGGCTTAATCACAAACCCGTCTATCGTGATGCCGCCGCCGTCAGGATTCTCCTCGTAATGCACCGGAAGCAGATCGCCGGCAAACTGTTTTCCGAAAATCGCGTAAATCGCAGAATATAATGTTCCGTCGCCGGGTGTGACAAATTCCGTTTTATTTTCCCGGATGAGGCGGAAGGATATTTCCGGATGCGACAGCGCAATCTTCTGGAACACGAGCGCTGCGGCATTTCCCTCGGCAGTATCCTTTTTCAGGAATCCTGCACGCACCGGAACATTATAGAACAAATCGCGCACCACAATCGTGGTACCCTCAGGACAGCCCGACTGTTCAAAGACCTGTTCCTCGCCGCCCTCGATGACATAGTGTGTACCGAATGCGCTGTCCTTCTGGCGCGTCAGAAGCTCGGTACGCGACACCGCACAGACCGATGCAAGCGCTTCTCCGCGAAATCCAAGCGTCAGAATGGACTCCAGATCCTCCTTCTCCCGAATCTTACTGGTCGCATGACGGAGAAACGCAGTTTTCACCTGTTCCGGCGCGATTCCGCAGCCGTCATCCGTTACGCGCAGATACAGCACACCACCGCGCTTCAATTCCGCAGTAATATGCTTCGCGCCCGAATCGACAGCGTTTTCCGTCAGCTCTTTCAACACCGACGCAGGCCGCTCAATGACCTCGCCCGCCGCAATCAGCTCCGAAATATCCTTCGGCAGCACATGGATTTCCGGCATATATTTCTCCTTTCCCCATTCCATACATCATGCAAAGCGTTCGACACATTCCCGCTTTACGAGCAATTCCAGTTCCTTCGGGAGATGATGGTTTTCATCCCACTCCTGTCCGAATTCTGCGGCAATTTCCCTGTACTGCGCATACAGCGGACGATTCCGGTATTCCGCCAGCAGCTTCGGGAGTGCTTCGCCGCGTGCCTGTGCATTCGCAATCGCCAGACACAGCGAAATATTAACCTCTTTCCGGCTTCCGACACATTCAAACGGCTTGTTCGGCAATGCACCGCAAAGCTCCGCCAGTGTTTCCGAAAGCTCCGCTATATCCAGCATATCTGCCCCCAGAAGTCTTGTCACCTCGCTGCGCGGCAGAAACGGCGACAAAATTACGCTCACAAACAAACATTTTGCACACCGTCCGCACCAGCAGTCCTGTTTTGCGCCGACATTGCAGCTTCGGAAGACTTCATGAAATTCTGTGGGAAGTGCAGCAAAATAACGTGCGATCTGGAACTCCGTCAGCGGCCGCAAAAGACTGAAATACCGCACGCCGACTTTCAGAAATTCCTGTTCATACGCATAGAAATCCTGTTCAAATTCAAAGCTCTTGGAATACTGGTGGTTGACCTCCTGTGCCGACATCGAAACCGTCGCTTCACTCGCGGACGATTCGTTCGACAGCACCACCATGCCGATCCCGTTGAGATATGCCGTCAGCACGCCGGAAAATGCCACAATCGCAGAAAACGGCGTATGCCCGTTCAGGAATCCCTTACGGTTGCATTCAAGCATATTCGGATCCAGTGTGCGCTTCGCTTCCAGCATCCGCTGCGGCGCAATACCGGCGAGTACGGCAGCTTTTGCCGAAGAATCCCGATGGTTGATCTGATACGCACAGGCATCGCTCAGCTGATCTTTTAACAGATTCAGCGTCACAATCGAATCCTTTCCGCCGCCGATGGGTATGAGCTTTCCGGAAAGGGGTTTCTGCGACGGCGTATCATCCGACAGCGTACCCTCATAGGAAATCTGCATAAATGCATCGAAATCCGTTTCAATCCCATTGCGGTAGAAGAATTCGCCCAGTCCGCCGAAATACAGCCGCTTCCACCATGCGGTCAGTGATTCGGGGAGTGCACCGCAGAGAATCCGCACCTTCGGAGAACAGGTGATTTTCCAGTAGCTCACGAGTTCTGTCATACCGAGCGAAAAAACCAGCCGACGGAGTGCGGCATCCGTTTCCGGATCTGTGGGTGGTGTACAAGGGATGCGCCAAGTGGGGTGGAATTCACAAAGCCCCTCGATCGAAAAATCATATACGATTTCGAGCGCGTCTTCTGCCGCACGCATCGTATAGCCGTGATATGTAAAGGTCGGGTATGCTGCCCGAAGCTCCGAAAAATTCATAGATTTCGCCCTTTCTTTTTTATCAGTCAGATACTTTTCCATTATAGCATATTCCAAGAAAAAATACAATATTCCAATTCTAAAAAAATCGCAGGGAAATCTTTTGTGGATTGGTCATGGGGCGCTGCCTGAAAACGCCTATGGATTGTTTTATGGGGCGCTGCCCCAAACCCCGCCAAAGGGATACTATCCCTTTGGAATCCCATTTTCGGAAAATGGATGCATCGTAAGTGCACGCCGACAGGGGGGGATGGGTAACGGAAAGGGGGTGTCCCCTTTCTTTCTATATCCGAATAAAGATCAAGGGGGACACCCATAGGGGAGGAAAGAGCGCTCCCGCGCATTCTCTCCTCCCCTTCAGGGTTTCCCCCTTGTACCCCCTTCCAACTCAGCCCCTCCTCTCTTGTACTGAACCCATGCT
>JAFXIC010000009.1 GCA_017533485.1 Oscillospiraceae bacterium | reverse complement strand
TTGAGGTATACTGGCTGAATACCTGGTACGACGGTACCCTCGAGAAGTCTGCTGCGCTTGAGCTGCTCAACAACGGCTGTGACGTTATGGCTCAGCACTGCGACTCCCCCGCTCCCCAGATTGCTGCTGAGGAAAAGGGCGTATTCGCAATCGGTTATAACCTTTCCACCGCAAACGTTGCTCCCGGCGCTTACCTGACCGCTCCTCTCTTCCACTGGGGCGAGTACTACACCGCAAACGTACAGAGCATCATCGACGGCACCTGGAAGTCCGAGGACTTCTGGCAGGGCCTGTCTGCCGGCGTTGTTTCGCTGGATACCCTGACTGCTCTTTGCGCACCCGGTACCGCTGAGAAGGTTGCTGCTGCCGAAGCTGCAATCAAGGACGGTTCGCTGAAGATCTTCACCGGTGAAATTTATGATAACGAAGGCAATCTCAAGGTTGCTGCCGGTCAGACCATGACCGACGCTGAGCTGACCAGCTTTGACTGGTTCGTTAAGGGCGTTATCGGTTCTGTTCCGAAGGCCTGATTGCCCGATTAAGTCAATTGCCCTATATAGCCGCGTTTTCAACGCGGCTATATAGGGTTATTCTGCAATTTGATTTCCGCTACGAAAGGATCACATATGCAACACGATTACGTTGAACTGCGGGATATATGCAAGTCCTTTGGCAGTGTCAAAGCGAACAATCATATAAATTTCTCGATTCGCCGCGGTGAGATTCACGCACTTCTCGGTGAAAACGGCTCGGGTAAGAGTACGTTGATGAATATTCTGTCGGGAATCTACACGCCGGATTCGGGAGAAATCCTGCTTGACGGTAAGCCGGTTGTTTTTCATTCGCCGGCTGACTCGATCGCGGCGGGAGTCGGTATGGTTCACCAGCATTTCAAGCTCGTTGAAGTGCTCAGCGCAAAAGAAAATATTGTTGCCGGCGAGCGCGGACGATTCTGGATGAACTCCCGCGCGCTCAGCGGACAGATCCGTGCGCTGGCCGAAAAATATTCGCTTCATATTGACCCCGATAAAAAGGTTTATCAGATGGCCGTCAGCGAAAAACAGACGGTTGAAATTCTTAAAGTTCTCTATCACGGTGCGCAGGTGCTTATTCTGGATGAGCCCACCGCCGTACTCACGCCGCAGGAAACCCGGATTCTCTTCGATATCCTGCGCAATATGAAAGCAATGGGATGCGCCATTGTCATTATCACCCATAAGTTGGGTGAGGTCATGGAAATCAGTGACCGTGTAACTGTTCTCAGAAAAGGGCAGAGTATTGAGACCTTCAATACGGCTGAGACCGACGCAAGAGAACTGACCGAAATGATGGTCGGTCGTCCGATGTCGCTTGAGATCGAGCGTACTCCGGTGGATACCGAGACGTCGCGCCCGATTCTCGAGGTGAAAGATCTGACCGTTATGGGGCCGGAACACATTCCTGCGCTTGATTCGGTTACCTTTACGCTCTCGTCGGGTGAAATTCTCGGCGTAGCAGGCATTGCGGGCAGCGGCCAGAAAGAGCTTTGCGAAGCCATCGCAGGCCTTGAGCACATCTCTGGCGGCGATGTTGTCTTCAAGGGCGACAGCCTGCTCAAACTCAGTCCGCGTGATATCATTGTGCGCGGTATTACCATGAGCTTCGTGCCCGAAGACCGACTCGGTATGGGTCTTGTCGGCGGCATGAACATTATCGACAACGTTCTGCTGAAGGCATATCAGAATATGCCCGGTATATTTGTCGATCGCAAAAAAGGCAAGAAAATTGCAACCGATATTATTGATCGGTTTGATATTTCGACGCCCGGCCCCTACCACGAGGTCAAGAAGCTGTCGGGCGGTAATATTCAGAAGGTTCTGCTTGGCCG
>JAFXIC010000008.1 GCA_017533485.1 Oscillospiraceae bacterium | reverse complement strand
TGTGCCGCCGCCGTTGTCGGAGGGTGCTGTTGTAACTGCAGGTTTCGTCTGTTTCTTTTTTTCTTCTTCTTCTTTCGCCTTGCGTTCAGCCTCTTCTTGTTTTCGTTTTGCTTCTTCCTTTGCCTTACGAGCTTCTTCCGCTTTTCTGGCTTCTTCGAGGATAATCCGGTCGCGTTCTTCATCGAACTTCTGGATATCCTGCTGATTCTCGGTGATAATGCTGGCGGCGAGTTTCTTTTCTTCTTCGAGCTCCTGCATATAAGCGGTTGTTTTTTCGACAGCAGTATTGAGTTCGGCGCGGCTCTCATTGAATTCCTTCTGGACAGATTCGGTTTCGGTAATTTTGAGATTGAGCGCCTGTACGCGTGCCGTCAGGTCGGTTTTATTTTCGGAAAGCGTCTGCAATTCTTTCTGGAGCGTCTTTACCATCTGGTCGTCATGCTTTGCGACACGGTTGATGAGGTCGATTTTTGCGAGGACATCGTAGAAATCGGTTGCCCCGACGAGTGCAGAAAGAATGCTGTCATTGCCGTGGACATAGAGGGTACGGATACGCTGTTTAAACTCCTCAAGCCCCTGTTCGACATCCTTTTCCTGTTGTGCGATATCAATTTCGAGCTGTGCAATTTCACGCTGTTTGGATTCGATATCGGTATTGAGGGTAAAGAGCTGGGAGTCGATGAGGAGAAGTTTGGAGTTGATGAGGTCGATCTGTTCCTGTAAGACGAGCTGATATTGGGAATGATCCGCGATATCATTTTCGAGGTTTTTGAGCTCAGCTTTTTTCGCCTCGATTTCATTCTGCTTTTGTTTTTTCTCCGCATCAATTTCCGCGATGGATTTTGCGGAAACGGACTGCGGATGGATCAGCGCAGGCAGTTCGGGATAGATGAGGGAGCCTGCGGTGATACAGATTGCAGCCATAAAAGCGAGGATACGCTGTTTACCGTATTTCATGGGAATCATCCTTTCAAATTGCCCCGCATCACATATTTGCGGCACGGTACTTGAGGTGTTTACGGGTAGACCAAACGCTTCCGAGCGCACCGATCAAGGAACCGACGACGACATATGCGAGGGTTACCGGTATTGTAATTGCATCATAAGGAATGATGCTGCCCATACCGATTGTCTGGAGGATATCGAAATTTGCAATCAGGTCCACAACACTGTCATAGGAGAACCAGGTGAGGAGTGTTGCAAAGACGCCCGCCATAAAGCCGTTAATCATACCCTCAACAAAGAAGGGGAAGCGGATAAAGGCTTTGGTGGCACCGACGCTCTGCATAATGCTGATTTCTCTGCGTCTGGCAAAGACACTGGCGCGTGTGGTATTGGAGATAATGACCATAGAAACGATGAGGAGTGCCGCAATGATCGCAATCGCAACAATCGCAACGACATGGCGCGTTTCGGTCAGGAGTTCCACAAAGGAATCCGGAGAGCTGACGTGTTCGATACCGTCCATTTTCTGAACGGCCTGAACGGTCTGCTGCATCTGAGAGATATCAGAAACGCGGATGCGGTAGGCATCGAGGAGCGGATTATCGTCACCGAGGGATTCAAACACCTCGGAGTAATCGCTCATGCTTGCTTTCAGGTCTTCGAATGCTTCTTCGCGTGTATAGAGGGTAACGGCGCGGACATTCGGCATACCGGAGAGTGTCTGACCGATTTCTTCGATCTGCGCGTCGGTCGTGTCTTCGAGCAGATAGACAACAACCTCATTCTTGTCCTCGATACCGCCGATAATGGAATCAATGTTGATATAGAAGAGTACAGAGATTCCGACCAGCAGCAGGCTGACGAGGAGTACACAGAAGGAAGCGAACGCCATGACGCGGTTTTTCCAGACATTATCGAAGCCCTGACCGACGAGATAACGAAAACTACTCAGCTTCAATTTCAGCGCCTCCTATCACTTCGTCAAAGACGACCTCGCCCTGACTGATATTGATAATACGGCCGCCGAAATGACGAACCATTTCGTGGGCGTGGGTGACCATAAGGATTGTGGTACCGCATTCGTTGATACCCTTGAGGAGTTCAACGAGCTCATAGGCGAGTTCCGGATCGACATTTCCGGTCGGCTCATCCGCGATCAGGAGTGCGGGGTCATTGACGAGTGCTCTGGCGAGTGCACAGCGCTGCTGTTCGCCGCCGGAGAGCTCGCTGGGGTAGCTGTCCGCCTTATCCTGAAGGCCGACGAGCGAAATGACATAGGGAACGCGCTTTCGGATGAGCTTCATGGGTGCGTCGATGACGCGGAGCACGAAGGCGATATTTTCATAGACTGTCATCGTGTCAATGAGGCGATAATCCTGGAAAACGACACCGATGGTACGGCGGAATTCGGGCACTTTCCGTTTTTTGAGTTTGGTAAGGTTATAGCCATTGACAAGGACTTCTCCGCTGTTGGCATCGATTTCCTTGAGCAGAAGTTTGATCAAGGTACTTTTGCCTGCACCGGAACGACCGATGACGAAGGCGAATTCACCGTCATCAACCTTGAGGCTGATATCGCTGAGGGCTTCGACACCGGTGCTTTCATAGGTGACGGAGACATTTTTTAATTCAACCAAAGGAATCCTCCTCTTTTTTACGGAAGCCGACGCCACAGTGTCCCGAACGCGGCTATACGCAGGAGAGCATCCTGTGTATGAGGTTCGGGGGATGAGAGGGAGCGGCAGCGGCTTTTACGTCTTATGCAAATTGCAGAAGAGATTTGCATTCCGTTTTATGAACGATAGATCTGGGTTTGTACATATATACAACAGTAGAGGCACCAAACGAGAGGTATAGCTCCGTCCGGCACCCCGACTATTGATGTCAAATTAGAATTTTACAGGACTTGCCGAGAGATACTTCTTGACCATGAGCGCGATCTTGAAGATGATTGCGTGGTCGAACTCACGCAGATCAAGACCGGTGAGCTTCTTGATTTTCTCCAGACGATAAACGAGGGTATTGCGGTGAACGAAGAGTTTTCTCGAAGTCTCGGAAACATTCAGGTTGTTCTCGAAGAAGCGCTGGATGGTAAAGAGTGTTTCATGATCGAGGCTTTCGATCGAACCGCGCTTAAAGACTTCGTGGAGGAAGGTTTCACAGAGTGTTGTGGGGAGGTGGTAGATGAGGCGAGCAATACCGAGGTTATCATAGCTGACGATGACCTTATCGGTATCGAAGACCTTACCGACTTCGAGTGCCATCTGTGCTTCCTTGAAGGAGCGTGCAAGCTCCTTGACGCCGACAACGCTGGTACCGATACCGACATTCACGCGGGTATAGAACTCGCTAGAGAGGGTATCTGCGATGGAGCGTGCAAGCTTTTCGAGGTCTTTGCTTTCGACGGTAGACTTAATTTCCTTGACAAGAACGATATCGGTTTCAGTGATATTGAAGACGAAATCCTTGCTCTTATCGGGGAAGAGGTTCTGAATGACATCATAAGCGGAGATATCATTTGCAGAAACGATACGGATGAGGAAAACGACGCGGCTGATTTCGGAATTGAAGTGGAGCTCTCTTGCCTTCACGACGATATCGCCGGGGAGGACATTATCGAGAACAACATTCTTGATGAAGTTATTGCGGTCGTATTTCTCGTCATAATACTGTTTGATGCTGGACATTGCGATTGCGAGGATGTCAGCATATTTTGCGGCATTTTCATCCGTGCCCTCAACGAACACAGCATAATCGGGGGATGCGGTGCGGGCACCAAACGGCTTATAGGTACAGCCGTCACGGATAAAGAGGTCGCCGGATTCGTTCATATCCAAGGAAACGAATTCATTGGTAGTACCGACGCGGGAGATATCGCTGCAAGCGATAATGGTAGCGGTTTCATCGACAACACCTACGGTAGCGTCGATAGTGTCGTGCATTTGAGCAACGAGTCCCTGAAAAGGTCTGTTTGACATAAGATGATCCCTTCGCTTTCTTCATGATTCTTTTTATTTTTTTGGGGGGAGACGAATCAATTAACACAGAACACGTAATGATAGCGCAGGTGAATGTACAATTTGATATCGTTCACATCAAAAACTGTCCGCTTCTGCCGAACATATTACAAATTGTAACACATTCTTATTACAAAACTGTTACGAATTTATGAACATTCTGTGAATAATTGATAAAATGGTGATGTTTTGAGCAAATGATTGTCAGAAATGCCGAAATTCCGATGGTTTCGGACAGGATTCGACAATCAAAAGGTTACGAAAAGGTTACATTTTCTCGGGCGCCGAGACTTTGAGGAGAGCAAGAACATTGCCAAGCACCTGTCTTGCGGCGGTACAGAGAATGATACGTGCATCGCGCAAAGCTTCGGATTCTGCATCACGAACCTTGCAGGCGTCGTAGAATTTATGGAAGAGTGCTGCGAGCTCAACGGAATACTTGGTGAGGGCAGAGGGGTCGAGCTGACGTGCGGCGACATCAATTTCTTCGGGGAGCATTGCAAGCTTGCGGGTAAGTTCACGTTCCGGAACGGAATCGAGGAGACTGAGGTCTGCCGCGGCCGCATCGGGCGTCGGAATACCGGCATCGGTGAGGTTGCGGAGGAGGCTGCAGATTCTGGCGTGTGCGTACTGGACATAGTACACAGGATTCGAGGAAGACTGCTCGACCGCGAGATCGAGGTCAAATTCAAAATGGGAGTTTGCCTCACGCAGATTGAAGAAGAATCTGGCAGCATCGACCGGAATATCTTCGAGGAGGTAATGAGTGTGAGGGCTTTCCCGCTTCGCTTGGATTGCTTGACGGGCTTTCCGTCTCGCATCACCGCTACCATCTGCATCAGGACGACAGTCAGTCTGGAAGCGTCCACGCCGAGTGCGGTGAGTGCAGCTTTCAGTCTCGGAACATAGCCGTGGTGGTCAGCGACGAGGATGTCAATGGCACGGTCAAAGCCTCTTGTCACGAGCTTATTGTAGTGATATGCGATATCGGGTACGACATAGGTCGGAATGCCGTTAGAGCGGACGATGACGAAATCCTTGTCGGCACCAAGCTCCTGCGCCTTAAACCAGAGTGCGCCGTCATTTTCATAGGTGTAGCCGCTTTCCTTGAGCTGTTCGATGATACGCTGTACGCTTCCGTCAGCGTGGAGCGTACTTTCGGGGAACCAGGTATCATACTGAATGCGATACTGACCGAGGTCATCCTTGAGTCCCTGAATATTTTTCGGGAGCGCGAATGCGACGAGGGCATCTCTGCGCGCCTGTTTTTCGGCATCACGGTACTTGTCGCCGTGTTCGGCGAAGAAAGCTTCGGCGTGGGCGACAATATCGGCACCCTGATAAGCGTCTTCGGGCATCTCGATGGGTTCGCCGCATTTCTGGAGATAGCGGACTTCGAGGGAAGTTGCGAACTTTTCGATCTGATTTCCGGCGTCATTGATGTAGAATTCCCGTTCGACAGCATATCCTGCTGTTTCGAGGACTGAGGAAAGACAGTCTCCGATGGCGCCGCCTCTGGCATTACCGACGTGCATAGGACCTGTGGGGTTCGCGGAAACGAATTCGACGAGTACACGTTTCCCGTTGCCGGATGCAGTTTTTCCGTAATCGGCACCTTCGTCCAGTACATTTTTGAGAACATCCTCATACCATCCGGACGCGAGATAGAAATTCATAAAACCGGGGCCGGCGATTTCGACTTTCCGGAACGGTGATCCATCGAGTATGACTGCACCGGCAATGGCTTCGGCAATTTTACTCGGAGGCATCCGCAGCGGCTTTGCACAGACCATTGCGACATTGGATGCGAAATCGCCGTGGGAGCGGTCGGCAGGAATCTCGACGATAAAATCGGGGAGCGGTTCAGCAGGGAATGTGCCGTCAGCGACGAGTCTGCCAATGGCTTCGACAACCAGCGTATGCACATCTCTGGAAGCGGAAGAAATATGGTTCAAGTTCAGAAAACTCCTTTCGAAAACGGGGTATATTTCAGTCCATGCGGAACGCATCGACTATTTCAGCATAATTTTAAGATCAATCGTGTTGGTGCTGACCGCAGCACCGCCGATATTGATTGCATAGCGGAGGAAGAGTCTGCCGCCGGAGGGGGCGAGAGCGGATTCGACTGCCAGACCGTAGAATTCGAGATCGAGCGTTCCCATCGGTGTTGTATATCCGGAGGGGTGGGTCTGACCGACGCGGATCACAAATTCCGATTCCACAGTACCGGTTCGGTATACGGTCACGATATTGTCCTCTAAAACGGTGATGAGGGTATTCTGGATGCCGTCGCCTTCCTTTTCGGACGGGTCGAGCTGGGAGAAAGAGATCAGAGAACGCTTCGGGTCGTACTGATAGACAGCATCCGCCGTCAGCGTTGCGGACTCGGTGCTGTCATCCACTGTCTGCGTGCTGATGAGTGTAATGACTGCGTTCTTTTGGTTTGCACGAATATTACTTTTCAATTGGAAACCTCTTGTCGGAATATCGTTTAAAAATCACGTTCCGCGTGTTCGAGTGCCTGTTCGATGAGCTTATCGAGAAGATAGGAGTAGCGCATTCCGAGATCGTTCATAAGAAGGGGATATGCGTCCTGTTCCGAAAGCGAGGGGATGGTATTGACTTCGCCGAGGAGGATTTCGCCGTTTGCGGCGTAGAAGAAATCGAACAGTGCCAGTTCATGGCATTCGAGTGCAGAAAACGCCTGAATCGCGATTTCGCGGATAATGGAATGTGTGGTGTCGTCAATTTCGGTCGGAACGATAAACTTGTCCGCACCGGTTTCATCCTTGATGATTTCGCCGACAAAGGAAGCGAACGGCATATCATATCCGAAGACAGCGATGCGAAGCTCACGCCCTTCTACGAGCTGTTCCACGAGAACGGTCGTGTCCTGTGTGAAAGCAAGCTTAATCGCTTTCTGGAGTTCTTCGCGGGAGTGTGCGACTGCAGTTCCCTTTGCGGCATTTGCGCTGGATGGCTTTACGAACATCGGGTAGCTGAGCGCGTGTTCGACATCCTCACATTTTGCGTCGAGTCTGTTGAGATCACGCTGCTGGACGGCGTACCATTTCGGTGTACGGATGCCGGAGGCATTGAGTACCTGATGGGTCATTGCCTTATTTCTGCAAATGGCGGAGCTGAGGATGCCGTTGCCGATATAGGGGATGTTTGAAAGCTCACAAAGCCCCTGGATTGCGCCGTCCTCACCATGATCGCCGTGGAGGAGGGAGAAGATGATATCAATCCGCTTGAGGGAGTAGGTATCGTCTTCGAGGACAAGAATACCGCGATGTGCGGGATCAGGGGAGAGGATCGCCGGCGAGCAGTCGGGATTTTGTTCCCAGCATCCGTTTTCGATTTCGGAGATATCGCCGGGGAAATAGAGCCAGCGGCCTTTTTTGCTGATACCGAGGGGAACCAGCTCATATTTTTCGTCGGAGAGCGTGCGGATAACAGCCGCCGCAGAACGGATAGAATGTTCATTTCCGACGGAGGTGCCGCCGAAGAGGATGAGAACTTTTAATTTAGCCATAATATAGAATCATACGGTGAAGAAGCCGCAGCTCCTTTCTGTTAGAATGGGATTTGGGCATTTTGACATTTGTGCAGAATTCCATCTCCTTGCTGTCGTTACCATCGGAAACATTAGAAAATGCGAAAAAAGGCGATATCACGCACGGAGCACCTCTGCCCTTCAAAAAACCACTATGATATATTTTAGCATACTTCACAAAAAAATGCAAGTCTTTTTTTGCAATTTCACAGAAATATTTTTCTTCAAACAATAAAAAGCGAGTGTGCAGGGGAAAGGCATTGCTTTTTTTCACAAAATCTGGTGAGTGGGCTTGGAAATCGCAAAAAATGAGTGACATCCGGCAGAAAATGTGTTATAATTGTAATATCAATCAACAGATGATTTGTAATATATATAGTATGGAGGTCAGAGGCTATGGATATTTTACAGCAGCTTTCGGAAGAATTCAAGCTGCACCTTGAACAGATTACGAATACGGTGACGATGCTGGACGAGGGGAAGACGATCCCGTTTATCGCACGCTACCGAAAGGAGAAAACGGGTTCGCTGGATGACCAGACGCTGCACGCGCTGAGCGACCGGTTACAGTATCTTCGGAAGCTGGAGGAGCGGAAGGATGAAGTATCCGCCGCGATTTCCGCACAGGAAAAGCTGACGGATGAATTATCCGCAGCCATTGCGGCAGCCAAAACACTGGTTGAGATTGAAGATATCTATCGTCCGTTCAAGCAAAAGCGGAAAACCAAGGCGTCGGTTGCGAAAGCACGCGGCTTACAGCCTTTGGCGGATCTGATTCTCGAACAGAATCCTGCTACCGATCCGCGCGCGGAAGCGTTGGCGTATGTCAGCGAGGAGCAGGAGGTTCCGGATGCGGATGCAGCATTGCAGGGTGCGCTGGATATTATTACCGAATATATATCGGATGATGCAGATTTACGGAAGCGTCTGCGGAATGTGATGTCGATGCGGGGAAGTCTTACCGTCAAGGCGGTGGATCCTGAAACGGACAGCGTCTATCGGAAATATTATGACCATCACGAGCCGATTGAGAAAGCGGCAAAGCACCGGATTCTTGCGGTCAACCGCGGGGAAAAGGAAGGATATCTGAAGGTAGCGATCGTGATGCCCGAGGGTTTGGGTGAAAATATCGTCACCAAAACATATGTAAAAAATGCGAGTGAATGCGGAAAGCTTGTCGAACAGGCGGCGCTGGAATCGTATAAAAAATCGCTGAATCCCGCAGTCCAGCGTGAAGTGCGCAATGCCAATACGGATGCGGCGGCGGAACAGGCGATTACAGTATTTGCGTCCAATCTCCGCCAGCTTCTTTTGCAGCCGCCGATGCGCGGAGAGATTACACTCGGACTCGACCCCGGTTTCCGGACAGGCTGTAAGGTTGCGATTGTTGATCCGACGGGAAAGGTTCTGGCGACAGACGTCGTGTATATTACGGCGAATTCGGCAGCCGCGATTGCATCCTCAAAACAGAAGCTCAAGCATCTGATCGAGCAGTATCAGGTCACAGCGATTGCGATTGGAAACGGAACCGCATCGCGCGAATCGGAACAGTGTGTCGCAGAAATTCTGCGTGAGCTTTCGGGGCGGAAGATTGCATATGCGGTTGTCAGCGAAGCGGGCGCATCGGTCTATTCCGCATCCAAGCTTGCGGCGGAGGAATTTCCGGAATATGATGTATCGCTGCGAAGTGCAGTTTCGATTGCGAGAAGATTACAGGATCCGCTGGCAGAGCTTGTAAAAATTGAGCCGAAAGCGATCGGAGTCGGGGAATATCAGCATGATATGCCGCCGGCAAGACTTTCGGAGTCTCTGGGCGCAGTCGTCGAGGATTGCGTCAACTCGGTCGGCGTGGATGTCAATACCGCCTCGGCTTCCCTGCTGTCATATGTTTCGGGCATCCATAGCGGCATTGCCCATAATATTGTAGCATATCGTGAAGAAAACGGTGCGTTTACGAATCGTAAGACATTGCTGAAGGTACCGAAGCTTGGCGCGAAAGCTTACGAGCTGTGCGCAGGCTTCCTGCGTGTACGGGACGGAAAGAATCCGCTGGATAATACGGGTGTCCATCCGGAGAGCTATGCGGTAACGGAAGCCTTGCTGAAAGAATGCGGCTGTCAGCTTTCGGATATCGGCGGTGATTTGGGACGCGTTGCGGAGAAAGCGGAGGCGCAGGGCTACGGCAATCTCAGTAAAATGCTTGGGGTTGGCGAACCGACGCTGCGGGATATCGTTGCGGAACTGCAAAAACCGGGGCGTGACCCACGAGATGAGCTGCCGCCGCCGCTGCTGAGAAGCGGAGATATTATGACGGTAGAAGATCTGAAGCCCGATATGGAGCTGGTCGGAACGGTGCGGAATATCATTGATTTCGGAGCGTTTGTGGATATCGGCGTCCATGAGGACGGACTTGTGCATATCTCCCAGCTCTCCAACCGGTTTATCAAGCATCCGCTGGATGTGGTAAAGGTCGGACAGATTGTTCGCGTAAAGGTCATGGATGTTGACGCAAAGCGCGGCAGAATCAGCCTGACCATGAAAGGCGTATCTCAGTCGGATTTGTCTTAAAGATTCTTTAATATTACGTATTTTGTGGATTTTCAAGGGTAAAATTTGCGAATTATTCTTGACAAATCGAATCGAGTATGCTACACTAACAGTTAGAAAAAGGTATGGGGGAATATACTATAATTATATATGGGTAGAAAGGATTCAAGTTATGAAAAGAATGATGAGAACCTGTTCCGCAGCCGCAGCGGCGGCTGTACTGCTTGCAGCTATGCCTGTTTCGAGCGTATCTGCAACAGGCGTGGAAGAACCGGAGACTATGATTGCAACAGTTACGCTGAACGGTGACAGTGCGTCGGTTGTAGGTGAGAATGTTACAATCGAAGGTACAAAGATTACCGTGACTGCTTCCGGTGCATATGAATTTACCGGAACGCTGGCTGACGGTCAGATCTGTGTCAATGTTGTGGACGAGGTCGCCGATCCCGGTACGGTCAAGCTGTATCTGAATGGTGTCAGCATGACCGGTGTGAGCGATGCGGCAATTTATGTTGTCAACGCAGAAAAAACCTCGATCAATCTGGTTGCGGAAACGGAAAACAGTTTTTACGGCGGAGAAACCTATACGGAAACTGACGCAGTCATCTGTGCAAAGGATGACCTGACGATCAAGGGTGACGGCTATCTGTATGTCGAAGCACCGACACAGTTCGGTATCTCCTGTAATAACGACCTCAAGATCACCGGTGGTGAAATCAAGGTCAAGACCGCACTGGAGGACGGCGTGCGCGGAAAGACATCCGTTGAAGTCAAGGGCGGCGATATCGATATCAACGCAGAGGGCGACGGACTGAAATCCACAAAGGGCGATGTATTGGTATCCGGCGGTAAGATGGAAGTAAAGGCCGGCAATGATGCGATTCAGGGTGAAACCTCGATTCAACTGACCGGCGGCTCTGTGCTTGCAAACGGTGACCGCGGACTGCGCTGTGATGCCGGTCTGATTAACGTAGCGGGCGCATCTGTGCTTGCGACCGCGACCGACAATCAGGTGGAGAACCTCGATGCACAGCAGCCGGTTGTTCTCGTGAATTTTGCAGAAGAATACCTGAAAGACCTGACCTTTGCGCTGTTGAATGACGCCAGCAGCTCGGATGTTCCGGTTCTGGAGATGAAGCCCGATAAGAAATTCAGCTTTGCACTCATTTCGGATCCTGCGATGAATCTGAATACGACCTATTCGCTGGCGATTGACGGAAAGCGTGTGGAAGGTTTTGAATTTCTGAAGCTGACGGAAAATGTTACAATCGTTGATGGTGCGAAGATCACGGAAGGCGGCGAAACGAAGGATCCGCTCCGCTGTGATATTGACAACAGCGGTGAGGTGGATATTTCCGATGCTATTATGCTTGCACGTTATACCGCAGAAGATACCACCATTGTCATTCCGCCTGAAAGCTCCGAACGTACTGACTGCAATGGTGACGGAGTGGCAAATGCAGCGGATGTCATTCTTGTCCTTTCCTTTATCGCAAAACTGATTACCTGATCATAAGTTCCGTTTGGGCGCATCAGAAATGATGCGCCCTTTTGAATTTTTCTGGATTCATGGTGAATATGAATAAAATATGACCATGAATTTTGGCTTAAATTAAATGTGAAAAATGACAAAAACCACTTGCAAAATGACGAAAAAAATGTTATAATACATTGAATGATGTCTGTTCGAATGACAGCACCATTGAAATCATCATGAAAAAGGGGGCATTCTTGTGGGCGAACGTGTCCTGACACGAGAAGATAGCAAAAGTTTTATCCGGGCGAATACGGATAAGCTGCGGTTACCTTCCGAATATACCGTTATCGGGGAAGGTGCGCTTGCAGGCTTTTCACAGCTCAAAGAACTTATTATTCCCGAAAATGTAACACGAATTGAACCGCACGCCTTTTTTATACGCAGCTTTAAAGGAACAAGCAACCTCGAACGACTGACGATCCCGGCAACCCTGACTTCATTTGATTTGTGGTCATTCTATGACTGCGTCGGTCTGAAGACGATTAACCTGCCCGATGAATTTCCCGAGCGTCAGGCGATGGAGCTGTTTTTCGCGGTTCCGAATGCAACGCTTTACTTTGGAAAGAAGATGATTTTTGCGAATAAGACCAAGACGGTTCAGCAGATCATCGACGAAACGGACGGCGTTCTGAATTCGGGTATGGCAATGCTCCTTCCGGTCACGGACGGAACACTTACGATCCCGTCGAAATATTTTGCGATTGCACCCCACGCATTCCGTTCGATTGCAGGAAAGGGCGTAAAGCGCGTGGTGATTCCTGCGAGTATCCGGATTTGTGCACCGTACGTATTCTCGGAGCTTCCGGAGCTGGAAGATGTGATTGTAGAAAACGGAGCAGTATCGCTCGATAACTATATGTTTGCACGCTGTAAGCGTTTGAAGCGTGTCGGAATTCCGAATACGGTCGTGCGTGTCGGTGCCGGCCTGCTGATGGAATGTTCCTCGCTGCGCGGAATCCGTCTGCCGGAGCAGCTGACTGCAATCTCCGAGGAAATGTTCAGCGAGTGCACTTCTCTCGCGGCAATCGAATTCAATTCTCAGATCACGAAGATTGGCGCCGGTGCATTCAACCACTGTCTCTCGCTGAAAACGCTGGCACTGCCCGAGGGCGTCGAAAAAATCGGAACCAGTGCGTTCTGGGAATGCTCGTCCCTCCAGCAGCTCTATATTCCGCCGTCTGTAAAAGTACTCAGCCAGTCCTCGCTTGGAAATTGTCCGTCGCTGTCTGTGTTGTATATGCCGAAAATTATTACGGATCCGCTGGAATCAAAGCGCATTTTCGGTGAGAATACCAACCCGACCATTCATTTTGTCGAACCGGGCTGTGAACGTCCGGCACTCGGCATGAATGAAATGCAGCCGGAGCTTGCAGGCTTGCCGATGGCGGGAGCACCCCTCCAGAAAGCACAGGATCTTGCGAAAGCACCTGCTGCAACACCTGTGATGCAGATGGAAGAAGCACTTGCCCAGATGCAGCAGCAGATTGCGGCATTGACGCAGCAGACCGCTGCTATGCAGCAGAATACCCAGACGCAGCAGCCGACGTTGGATGCTGCGGCGATTCAGGCACTGAACGAAAATATCTCCGCTATGCGCAGCCAGTTCCAGGGCGTTGTGGGAATGCAGAGCCGCGTCGAAGAAATTGCGACGATGCAGGCTTCGGTGCAGGAAAAGATCGAGTCTATCTCCGGAATCCAGCAGAGTGCCGAAGCAATTACCGGCATCAAGGATAAGATTGACGCGATTTCCGATATTCAGGAGAAGGTCAATGCAATGTCGGGAATGCAGGAGAAGGTTGAAGCGATTACTGATATCCAGCAGAAAGTAGACGCAATGTCCGGAATGCAGGAGAAGGTTGAAGCGATCTCCGATATCCAGCAGAAAGTAGATGCGATGTCCGGAATGCAGGAGAAGGTCGAAGCGATCTCCGATATCCGGCAGAAGGTCGAAGCAATTCCGGAATTGCAGCAGCAGGTCAGTGCAATGACCAACAGTCAGCAGAATGTCAATGCGATTTCCGAGATTCAGGAGAAAGTGAATGCCATTTCCGAGATTCAGGAAAAGGTCAGCGCGATCTCCGATATCCAGCAGAAAGTGGATGCGATTTCGGATATTCAGGAAAAAGTCGGTGCAATTTCCGATGTACGGGAAAAGGTCGGCGAGATTTCCGATACACAGGCTGATATGAATAAGCGATTTGAGGAAATGACGCACCGTCCGGAAGAAGCAGCGGAAACGGAAGAAGAATTCTATGCGTTTGACGCGCGCATGGCACTTGTTCCGGTTCAGCGTTCGCTCTATCGCTCGGACGACCGTGTATTTACCCATGAGATTTCGAAATCGCTGCCTGGCCCGAAGGAACGGAGCGCGGAGCTGAAACAGTATACTGTGATCGCGGCACGCGCATTCCTCGAAGCGGAAGCCGGTGAACGGTTTGAAATTCCGGAGGGTGTGCGCCGTGTCGAAACACAGGCATTCTGGAGTTGTCCGCGCCTGATGGCAGTCGAGATCCCGAATTCGCTGACCGAGGTCGAGCCGGATGCATTTACCGGCTGTACCCGTTTGTCGGATGTATATCTGTGCGAGAATTTCCCTGAACGGCGAGCCGCGGAATATTTTATGTTCCGTCCGGAGATTAAGCTCCATTGGCCGAAGAAGGGTATGTTCTCCAAGCCGAAGATCGTAACGGTCGGAGAACTGCTTGAGAAATATGACGATATCCTGACGGCGGAAAAGATCCGTAAATTCCAGGTGCGCGGCCATATCCTCCAGATTCCGGAGGGATATACGATCATCGCACCCGATGCAGCAAAGGGAATTGACCTGAGAGCGGATGAGCCCGAACACGTTTTGCAGACGATTTTCCTGCCGCGCAGTCTCCGCCGTGTCGCATCGCGTGCATTTACCGGACTGGAAACTGTCATGCATATTGTGGTGCCGAACGGCTTGCAGATCATTGATATGAATGGTTTTTCGGGCTGTGTGGGGCCGTATCGTCTTGTGCTGCCGGATACCGTCATCTATATCGGACCGTATGCGTTTGCGGCACCGTCCCATTATGAACAGATCCGACTTCCGAAGAAGATCCGGTATATTTCCGAGAGCGCATTTGCGAACTGTGATTCGCTCGCATCGCTCCGTATTGCAACTTCCGTGAAGTTTATCGGCGAATCCGCACTTGCCGGCTGTAACGGCTTGAATTCTCTGGTGATTCCGAAACGCTTCTCCGAGGAGCTGCAGAACATCCTCAATGGTCCGGTGAAACTGAATGTCCGCTGGACAGAAGACGCAAGAGCGGATTATAAACAGGAGCCGACCCATGAATTTATGGCGATTGCGGCACCGGAGTTCCCGCCGACAGCCGAACAGCGCCTGTTTACACTGGAAATGAGCCGCAGTTCGGAAAACTTCTCCGAGAAGCTGTCGAAGCTCTATCAGCATCCGTGCGTTGGTCCGTATGCACTGCTGGATATGGCAAACCAGACGAAATTCGAAATTCCGCTCGGCGTCCAGCGTCTTTGCAGCAATGCATTCGGCAATAATAGCAGACTGCTGACGCTGACGGTTCCGAAAGCATTGAACGAGTTCGAGTATGAGGCGTTCAAGGGCTGTGACAGACTGCGTGATATTTTCCTGCCGGATGAATTTGACCGTTTTGGCGCAGGCGTACTCTTTATGCGGAAGCCTGTGGTACAGATAACATTCGGAAATTCGCGTCCTGTCCGTGTCCGCCAGCTGATTCAGGAGTGTCCGTGGGTGCTGACATCAGCGGATGCAGCCGAACTGGATGCGATTGACGGTACATTGACTGTGCCGAACGGCTATGTTGTAATTGCGTCCTATGTCTATCATGGTGTGATGGGACATACGAATCTGAAACGGTTTTTGGTGCCGCCGAGCGCGCGCCTGATCGGTTCTCACGCTTTTGTCCAGATGAAAGCATTGGAAGAAGTGCTGTGTGCAGAGGGCTTGCAGGGTATTGAATCCGAAGCATTCGGAGATTGTCCGGAGCTGAAGCGTGTGGTTCTTCCTTCCACATTGAAATACATGGGTGAAAATGTCTTTATGGGCTGTCCGAAGCTTGAGACATTGGTTCTCCCGAAAGCATTTGCCGACCGCGCGGAGCAGCTTCGCATGACCAACCCGAATCTTGTGGTGCAGTGGTGTGAAGACTTTGCAGAAAATGAGCGTCCTTCGCTGCTGAAAGACTATATGGAAATGATGAAGTCTGCGGCGAATGTAGATGCAGAATTACTGGAAGCCTGCGATCCGTATGGTGTTCCGTACCATCGCGAGCGTGACGATGATTATGCGACCCCGATTGAAACTTCTGTTCTTGATGAGAATGCGATTGAGGGCGAAGTATATGAACGTCTGGAAGCGGATGTGATTCCGCAGCTTGAGACAGAAGGCTTCAAGGAACTGGCGATGAATGCCGAAGAAACGGTGGTCGAGCCGACAGCCGAAGCGATTGCGGCAGTGGCAGAGAACCTGTTTGCGAATGAAGCACTGCAGGAGATTGCAGCGGCGGACGGCGCAGAAGCGCCTGATCTGGCAACGGATACCGCGGAGGTGATTGCAGAAGCAGTCGAAGCAGAGGAGACGGTTGCCGAATTGGATGCGCTCGATGGCGATGCCGCAGAATTGACTGCCGAAGTCGAAGAAACAGCCGAACCGACCGAAGAAGCACCTGTGGAAGTTCCGACCGAACCGGAAGCAGAAGAAGCTTTGCCGAGTCTGGAAGAAATCACAGAGCCTGCTGCCGAAGTCGAAGAAACAGCCGAACCGATCGAAGAAGCACCTGTGGAAGTTCCGACCGAACCGGAAGCAGAAGAAGCTTTACCGAGTCTGGAGGAAATCACAGAGCCTGTTGGCGAAGTCGAAGTGGCAGTTGAACCGATGAACGGAGAAGCACCTGTGGAAGTTTCGACCGAACCGGAAGCAGAAGAAGCTTTGCCGAGTCTGGAAGAAATCACAGAGCCTGCTGCCGAAGTCGAAGTGGCAGTTGAACCGATGAACGGAGAAGCACC
>JAFXIC010000007.1 GCA_017533485.1 Oscillospiraceae bacterium | reverse complement strand
TGATGAGACCGGTACAACCACCAGCACAACGAAGTCTGATGAAACCGGTACAACCACCAGCACAACGAAGTCTGATGAAACCGGTACAACCACCAGCACAACGAAGTCTGATGAAACCGTTACAACCACCAGCACTACGAAGTCTGATGAAACCGTTACAACCACCAGCACTACGAAGTCTGATGAAACCGTTACAACCACCAGCACTACGAAGTCTGATGAAACGGTTACAACCACCAGCACTACGAAGTCTGATGAAACCGGTACAACCACCAGCACTACAAAGTCTGATGAAACCGGTACAACTACTACCACAACCAGCACATCTGATCCGACCGGCACAACCACTAGCACAACAGAAACCACTCCTGGTGAATCTGTTGCAACCACCACTGTCGTTACATCCTATGTAACTTCGTTCACTCCGCCGACCCGCGTATACTACTGGTCTCACGACGGTCGTCCGCTCGAGGTTAGCGGTGGTCTGGCAGATCTGGCAGCTTCCATTACCGTTCAGAAGTATTATCAGGATGAAAATGGTAATATCGTAGACGAAAATGGCAACATCACCGATCAGCCGTTCGAAATCAAGACTCTGGATGTCAGCGACAAGACCAGACCTGAAGCTGAGAAGGATTCTCCGCTCGAGCTGTATGCTACGAAGGAGCATCCGGAACAGAAGTATGATCCTGAACTCCATATGTATCCGGTAGAGTGCTACTATACATGGGAAGAGGGCATGGATCCTGACTTCAATATCAACGCAGGCGAGGCTCTGTACTTCGGTGAATTCACAATCTATATCGGTCTGAAGGGCGATACGAACCTTGATGAAATCGTTACCGCAGACGACTCGGGTGAAGTTCTCTGGTTCTACCTGACACTCTCTGTCATGGGCGAAGAGTACTATCAGTTCCATGAGAACGAGTATCTCCAGGAACTCGCATTCTATCTGAGTGACGTCAGCCTGCCGATGGGTATGGATCAAAACATGGAAGCTCCGGATGGCTTCAATGGTAAGTATAGCTACTATGCTAACATCAACGCCGACGACTCCAATGCAATTCTCTGGTACTACCTCTACATGGAGGTTCTCTATCCTGATCTCTCCGCAGAGGAAAAGGATGAAATGTGGCGTCACGAAAAGTGGATCGAATCCGCTGGCCAGGACTTCCTCGATGAGTACTACGAGGCACATTATCCGAACTATCCCGGTCAGGAAGGTTAATTTCTGATTCCGATAGATTCGAACGCATGATCCCAGACACGGTACACATAATGTGTACCGTGTCTTTTTTTATCGACAAAAAACGCTTGTAATTTCGGGGGAGATATGGTATAATAAATCTATCAATGTCAAGGAGGCAGCTATGGCGTCAATTTGGAATCATCGGATCAGCATATCCTTATTCGGGGAGGCAGAAGGCCCTGCAATTGGTGTTGTGCTCGACAATCTTCCGCCGGGAGAATATATTGAAACCGACGGACTTGCGCGGTTTATGACGCGGCGCACACGCTCTCTCTTTGTACCGTCCGATCCGAACCAGCCGCGTGAGGAGCTGGATTATCCACAGGTCTTATCGGGGCTGATCAACGATCGTACCACCGGTTCACCACTTTGTGCGTTCTTAAATAATCCCCGCGGCACAGAACCTTTTGACTATCGGAATATTTCCCGTCTTGCGCGTCCGGGCCATGCAGATTATACGGGCGCGAAACGGTATCGGGGCTTTGCCGACAGCCGCAGCGGCGGCCATCTTTCAGAGAAAATGACAGTACCGCTTTGCTTTGCAGGCGCGGTCTGCCAGCAGATTCTCGAACGCCGTGGAATTTATGTCGGCGCACAGATTACATCTGTCCATAATATCAAGGACAAACCGCTCTCTCCGACGAATGTGACAAAAGAAGAAATTCTCGAAATCCGTAACCGAAGATTTCCGGTGCGGAATCCGTTACAGGGAAAGAAAATGCTTGCTGATATCCAGAACGCCCTTGCAGGCGGCGAAACTCTTGGCGGAACCATTGCCTGTTATGCGGTGAATGTGCCGGCAGGAATCGGCTCTCCGATTTTTGACGGGCTGGAGAATTCGATCGCACAGCTCATTTTTGGCATCCCCGGCGTCAGAGGCTTAGAATTCGGCGCAGGCTTCCAGTCTGCAAAGCTGACGGGAAGTCAGAACAATGATGAATTTTACGTAGATGAACGCGGCCATGTGCTGACGAAAACGAATCGGCATGGTGGAATTCTCGGCGGTATTTCTTCGGGAATGCCGATCTCGCTGAATGTCGCAATCAAGCCGGCTGCTTCGATTGCGAAACCACAGGCGACGGTTGATTATTCTGCGCTGACAAACGAGGTGATCCAGAACGAATCGGTTCTGCATCCCTGTCTTGTGCCGGAATCGGTGCCATGTGTCGAATCGGCGGTTTGTATTGCGCTGGTATCACATTTACTCGATTATCCGAACTGTTTCTGAATGATGGGAGGTGTGCTGTATGAAGGGATTCTTTGACATGGAGGAGATGCCGGAGGGATCGGAGGTTCCGGAGCTTCCGGGCCAGCTCGCTTTTTTTCCCGATCAGTGCACCACGCAGCCGGGAGGAAAAAAGCATAAACGTACTTATCCGGAGCTGAATCCGCTGGTGCTGAATGACCCGCATCTCGTCAGCATACTGATCTGCTGTGTACTATTGCGGCTGAACGGAAGCTTGCCGGAGGACTGGCTGTATGAGATGATGGTCGTAAGCGGCCATATCAGCTATTTCCTCTATGCAGATGCGATCGGCTTTCTGATTGAAAACGGCTCGGTGAATGAGGAAACCGATGCACAGCAGAAAACGCGCTATTGTCTGACCAACCGCGGACGGCTCTGTGCGGAAAAGCTGAGACAGTATGTCCCGAAGCCTTTCCGCGATCAGGTGATGCTCACAGCACTTCGATACGCCTCCCGCAGACGCGCATTGGAAGAACTTTCGATCCGGTATGAACCGGATGTTGAGGGCTGTGCACTGTGTGTAGCGTGTCGGGACGGCGGTCAGGATATGTTCTCGATCCGGATTCATGCCCCCAGTGCAGAATCAGCAGAAATGCTTGGGGAACGGATTCTTCGCAATCCCGCAGGCTTCTTCGGGAAAATTATCGACATCGCAATGAACAACGAGGAAGAAGATTTTGATCTCTCCGATAACTGAAAAATCGAACGGAAATATTTGGAAATCCCCTTGCAAAATCAATCAAACCGTGCTATAATATATAGGTATATTCCGATATTTCAAATCCAGATAGAAAGGCGTTTTAAAGATGAAAAAAATGACTCGTATCGCAGCTTCCGCTGTATCCGCGCTGGCCGCCATGACAACATTTTGTATGCAGGTGTTCGCTGAGGGCGAGGCTGCCGCAGGTACCGCTGACAATGCTGCTGCTGCACCCGGTGCAGGCGGACTGCTCGCAAGCTTTCTTCCGCTCGTAATCGCACTCGTTCTGATGTGGCTGTTTTTATTCCGCCCCCAGCAGAAGCGTGAGAAGGAAGCACAGAAAATGCGCGACAATGTGCGTGTTGGCGACGAGGTCTGTACCGCAGGCGGACTCGTCGGTATCGTGATCCGCATTACCGAGGATACGATTGTCATCGAGACCGGCGGCGAACGCAGTAAGATCCGTGTCAAGAAGTGGGCGATCCACGAGAATATTACACAGATCGAAGAAGCACAGGCTGCTGAAAAAGCACGTAAGGCTGCCCGAAAAACCGGTCTTGCCGCAGCAGGCGTCAATACCGATGAAAAGCCGAAAAAGAAAAAGTCCGAAGACTAAAATGGAATCTCCCACCGCAATGCAGAAAATGCAGGCGGCGGGAGATTTTTTTTAGGGAAGAAATGCGGCTGGAATTGTGAACAAATTGTAGAATATGCTTGTAACTTCTTGACAAAATGTGAAAAATGATGTATCATAAAAATAGCGGCCTGCGTCATAAGGGAATGGAGAAACGTGGAATTTCAGGCTGCAAAATTAAGAGAGGGGGAATTTCCCATGAAAAACAAGCGCATTGCTGCAATTGCTACCGCAGCAGTCATGTCAGCCACAATGATTCCGATGGGTGCCGGCAGTATGTCGGCAAGCGCAGCCGGCGGAAAATATAATTATGTGGAGGCATTGCAAAAATCTATGTTCTTCTATGAGGTCCAGCAGTCCGGTGTTCTTCCGGAGTGGAACCAGGTCCCGTGGAGAGCAGATTCGATGGTGGACGAAAGCGGAAAGGATACAGATTTTGTACCCGGCGGCTGGTTTGATGCCGGCGACCACTTCAAGTTCACCCTGACCAATGCCTATGCAGCGTCCCTGATGGCGTGGGGCTATCTCCAGTATGAAGATGCGGTCAAAAAAGCAGGCCTTGATGAAATGATGCGGAGAAACATCGAATTCGGTCTGGACTATGTCGCTGCCTGTGACCAGGGCGGCGGAAAGATGGTCGGAACGATCGGTGACTTCACCGGCGGTTCGACTGACCATAACATCTGGTGTTCGGCGGAGGTCTATCTCCGGAAGCATCACCTCAACAATGGCGACTGGGAGCGTCCGTATGATATTATTTCGAATGCATCGGTTGCCGGAATTTCTGCTGCCGCACTCGCACAGGGCTACCTGATGTTCAAGGACATCAACCCGACGAAGGCTGCGGATTATCTGAGCCATGCAAAAGACCTCTTTAAAGGTGCAAATTCCATCAAGGATAATAAGGATATCGGCGGTATGTCCGGTATGTACAATACAAGCTCCTGGCTGGATGACTGTATGTACGCCGCAAACTGGCTCTATATCGCAACCGGCGACCAGAGCTATCTTGATATCTGCGAGAAGGAATATATCCCGAACTTCCCGCTCGAAAACCAGTCGAATGACAGAAAATATACATGGGGTATGTGTTGGGACGATACCACACAGGCTGCTGCACTCCTCTATGCCATCAATACCGGCGATGAGGAATGGATCAAGCACGTTTCCCGTCATATCGGCTATTGGATGAACGAGGATTCCTCGAAGAAGTTCGAGGGAAGCATCACGCCGAAGGGCCTTTCCTGGCTGACGAACTGGGGCTGTCTCCGCCACGCAACAACAACCGCATGGATTGCAAAGCTTGCCTGTGATACGGTTCTGAAGGATGACAGCGCACTCGTTTCGAAGTATAATGCATGGGCTGACAGCCAGATGAACTACTGTTTCGGTGATAACGAGTCCGGTCTGAGCTTTGTACTTGGAATGGGCGACGAGTATCCCGAGGTTCTCCACCATAGAACTGCTTCCGGTATCCATGATGACCACTGGAATGAGCTTGGTCAGGAGAGCGGCGGCAATGAGGGCTGGCAGACAGAATATGCACACGTTCTCTACGGCGCACTCATCGGCGGCCCGGACAGCACCGGTAACTATGGCTCCTATAAGGTTGCCGACTTCCAGTATACCGAGGTTGCGATCGACTATAACGCCGGCTATACCGCAGCACTCTGCGCAATGATTGACGAGTACGGCGGCGAAATGCTCACAGACTTCCCGCAGCCCGAAACTCCGAAGTGGGCGGAATGGAAGATCGGTGCCGTATTAAACGGCAGCGGCGACAGCTATACCGAAATTAAGGCATGGGCAATGAACCATACCGCATGGCCGGCAAGAGTCCAGAAGGATATCCGTTACAACTACTATTTCAATGTTTCCGAGCTTCTGGATGCAGGTCTTTCTGTCGATCAGATTAAGGTCGAAGCAAAGTCCCAGCAGTATTCTGCCGGTCAACAGGGCTTCGCAACCGTATCCGGTCCCCATCTCTATGAGGGCGATCCGAGCGGTATGACCTATTATGCAGAGGTCAAGTTCGAGGACGGAAGAGCAATCCAGCCGACCGGCCAGAGTGAGCATAGAGATGAAGTCCAGTTCCGTGTATCCATTCCGGACGCGATCGACGGCAAGCCGACAAAGGGTGCATGGGATCCGTCGAATGACTGGTCATATGAGGGCGTTGAGGCAACGAAGGACCTGAAGTCCGAGGCTTCGTATAACCAGCACTTCACGATGTATGTCAATGACATTCTCGTTTGGGGCGAAGAGCCTGACGGCACAAAGCCCACAAAGAGTGACGCTGAGGTAAAGCCCAGCCAGGGCAGCACCACTACCTCCACGACAACCACCACCACAACTTTTACGACAACGACGACCACTTCTACGACTACATCATCATCATCTTCTTCCTCCTCCTCGTCTTCCGGATCGGCAGGCGGAAGCGAGAACATCTATTATGGTGACGCAGACTGCAACAAGACGATTGATATTTCCGACGTGATTCTGACCAGCCGTATTGCAACAGAGGATACTTCTGCGACGATTACCGCACAGGGTAAACTCAATGCAGACTGTGACGGAACGCCCGGCATCTCGGCGTCTGACGCGGTTCTGATTATCAAGGTTGTCGCAATGCTGATTTCCCAGAGCGATCTCGGCAAATAAGCTTAGTCTTACATCAAACATCAAAAAAACGCGTGATTCGAGAGAATCACGCGTTTTTGCTGTTAATTCAGATCATCAGATCACAAATCATTTTACTGAGTGCGACCGGATCTTCTACCGGCATTCCCTCAATGAGGAGTGCCTGCTGGTAGAGAAGCTCGGCGTATGCCGAAAGCTTGTCCGGATCGGTTGTCAGGAGACGCTGGAGGGTGGCGAAAACGGGGTGATCCGCGTTCAGCTCCAGTACACGTTCTGCCTGAACCTTTTCTCCGGTCGGCATCGTGTTCAGCACCTTTTCCATTTCCAGCGAGAGATGGCCGTCCGAGGAGAGACAGACCGCATGGGATTTCAGACGGTTTGAAAGGCGAACTGCCTTTACCTTATCGCCGAGTGCTTTCTGCATCGCGTCGAATAAGTCCTTTGCCTCGGCATTCTTCGCTTCGAGTGCAGACTTATCCTCCTCGCTTTCGAGTCCGAGATCGCCTGCGGAAACATTCTTAAATTCCTTATCGGCGTAGCTTGCAATCATCTTGAGGGCGAATTCATCGACATTTTCTGTCAGGTAGAGAACTTCCATGCCCTTATCGCGTACCAGTTCGGATGCCGGAAGCGACTGACAGCGTGTGACACTTTCGCCTGCTGCATAGTAGATAAATTTCTGATCTTCGCGCATCCGTGTGACATATTCAGCGAGGGTCGTGAATCCATCCTCTTTCTCACAGCCTGAGCTATGGAACAGCAGGAGATCCTGGAGCAGTTCCTTGTTCATGCCGAAGCCGTTATAGACACCGAACTTGAGCTGGATGCCGAATGCTTTCCAGAATTCCTCGTATTTTTCCCTGTCATTCTTGAGAAGTTTTGTGAGTTCGTTCTTGATAGATTTCTCGACGGATTTCGCAATCAGCTTGAGCTGGCGGTCGTGCTGGAGCATTTCACGCGAGATATTGATCGAGAGGTCCTCCGAGTCGATCAGTCCGCGGACGAAGCTGAAATGGTCGGGGAGGAGGTCGGCGCATTTCTCCATAATCATGACGCCGGAAGCATAGAGCTGGAGTCCCTTTTCATAATCCTTTGTGTAGTAGTCATAGGGTGCTTTTGTTGGGACATAGAGGAGGGAGTTATAGGTGACCGCGCCCTCACTGCGGCTGTGAATATGGACGAGGGGCTTGTTGTAGTCATGGAATTTATCGAGGTAGAATTTATCGTAGTCCTCGTCCGTCAGCTCATTCTTATTTTTCTTCCACATCGGCGTCTGGCTGTTGAGGGTTTCGACTTCGGTATGGGATTCATATTCGTTCTCTGTTCCCTCTTTGAGATGCTGATGGGTCGTTTCCATCCGGATCGGGAAGCGGATATAATCGGAATACTTCTTGACGAGTGCACGCAGACGATATTCTTCGAGGAATTCGCCATAGTTTTCGTCGTCGGTATCCTCCAGCAGTTCGAGGATGATTTCGGTACCGACGGTTTCCTTATCACAGGTATCAATTGTATAGCCGTCAACGCCCTCGGACTGCCAGACATAGGCGGTCTCCGATCCATAGGCTCTTGTACGGACTGTGACACGTTTTGCGACCATAAAAGCGGAATAGAAGCCGACGCCGAACTGACCGATGATATCGGTATTTTCATCGAGCTGGTTTTCGGTTTTGAATGCACGCGAACCGGAATGTGCAATCACGCCGAGATTCTGTTCGAGTTCTTCCGCGGTCATGCCGATACCGTTGTCGATGATTGTGAGGGTACGCGCATCGCGGTCGGGTTTCAGCTCAATGCAGAACGCATCTCTTGTGATTCCGACATTCTCGTCGGTCAGCGAACGGAAATAGAGCTTGTCGATGGCATCGGACGCGTTGGAAATCAGCTCACGCAGAAAGATTTCCTTGTGGGTATAAATGGAGTGAATCATCAAGTCGAGCATACGCTTGGATTCCGCCTGAAATTGTTTTTGTTCCATATTGAGGACACCTTTCGGAAAATATTAGCACTCATCTATTTTGAGTGCTAATATCAGTATACCATATTCCGGAGAAATTGCAATGGTATTCATAAAATATTCATATACATTTTACATTTTATCCATATATATAGGAAATCGTATGAAAAAAGCCCCTGCGATCCGGAGCGGACAGCAGGGGCTTTTTGTATGGAATGCACTTACATCTGTGCATTAAAGAGGCTCTTGAGGTTATAAACAACGTCGTCGCTGTCGGCATTGATGCTTGCAGCTTCGTTGATTGCGGAAAGCTCGGCGAGCTTCTTGAGATCGGCATTGTAGCCGATGGTATAGCAGGGGACTTCGAAACCGCTGACGATATCATCAATATCGGAGAGGTTATTGCCGATATTGGTTTCGCCGTCGCTGAGCACAAAGAGCAGCGGCTTCACTTTCTGACCGGTGGAAGCTTCAATCTTTTCCTGTTCGGTCATCAGCATATTGAGCGCAACGAGTACCGCATCATAGGTTGCAGTATTTCCGCCGGGGCTGAGGTCTTCGACGGCACCGGTAAAATAGCTGCGCTGATTGAGATCGAATTGTGCGATCGGGAGATTGATGGTGACATCGGTGCTGTAACTGACGAGGCCGATATAGTTCGAGGAATTGATGTACTGAGACGCGTTGATGAGAGAGGTCTGGAGATTTGTGATCGGCGCACCTGCCATACTGCCGGAGACATCTGCGACGAAAACAGCAAGAACGGGCGCACCGGAGTCTTTTTCTGTTTTCCAGAGATGCTGTGCGCTGAGCATCTGCGCACCGGTGATATCAGAAGAGATGGTGCTGGAATAATCCTCGATGTAGTTGAAGCCATATTTTTTCGCGGCTCTCTGGGCGGGTTCGCTCTTACAGAAGTCGATGAAAGCATTGAGGAGCTGTTCCTGATCGGGGGAGAGGGTGCCGATGGAATAGACGGGGTTGTCGTGGCGCACACCGAACGGGATGAACTGATAGTCGTGGAGTTCGGGGAGATTGGAATAGCACTGATATTCGAGAACGAACGCGTCTAATACGCCGTTGTCTGCGGCATCACGCATCTGGAGTGTCGAGTAAGCGACGAACGGTACATTCTGCTGGAACTGCTGGAATTTCGAGATCGCATTGTCGCTGAGGATATCCGTGCTGTCGAAATTCTGGAGTGCACAGAGGAGGAAGTTGATACCGGTAGACGAAGCATAGGGGTTGGTGTAGCCCATTGCAATTTCGCTCTTGATGGTGGCTTCGATGATGGTATTGACATCGACAGTACCGTAGGAAGCCTGAAGCTTCTCGTAGGCATCCTCATGGATGAGAACGCCTGCGGTATTGCCGGCGATGCGGTCACAGACGAGGTTGATATCGACATTCTGGGACTTGATGATATCGCCCCAGATCGTATTCGAGGGGGAGTAGACAGGCGGAACGTGTTTTCCGGAAACGATATAATCGACTGCCGCACCGGAAGCGATGGGGCGGACGGAGATCGTTCCCCACTGTCCGTTGACATCGTATTGCGTGCGGTTGAATTCCTCAGCGATCTCGTTAAGCCAGCCATCGGTGCCTTTCGAAGATTTTTCGGTTGAGGAGAAAATTTCGAGGTCGAGGGTACCGCCGCCGGAAACGCTCAGCGGATATTTTTCGATATCGGGAAGTTCATCCGCGAGATTGGAGTCTGCGATTTCGACAGCCGCTTTTCGGGGCGTACCGGTGAGGATTTCAATCTTTTTGAGTTTTTTTTCGAGGCGTGCCGAAGCCGCTTCACGAGAGATCTGGGAATTGGTTTTACCGTCCTTGTCGATAAAGAAGATTGCGCCGACAAAGACGACGATCATGACAATTGCGATCATGATAAGGGTACCGATATTTTTCGCGCTGGATTTTTTTGACATAGATATCTCCTTTCAGAAACGAAGTGGATCAGATGCGGCATATCGGGTGGGATTACTGCATCCGCTGGCGCTGATTGGGGTTCTGGGAACTGCGGTACTGTTCGCCATAGGGCGTAAAGCCTGTCTGCTGGGGGTTGCCGCGCATCGAGGAGACAGCAGTCGGCGCGGACGGATTGACAGGGGGCTGAGGCGCAGCATTGCGCTGGGGAAGCTCCGGTTCCTCGTCATCAGCATTCTCGGACGCGTCGATATCGAGCGGCTCGCGCACACTGCGGAGTGCATCGGTGAGTTCTCTGAGACAGGGCGTATCGGTCACGGAATCATCTCCGATCTGCGAGACCTCAAGAATGAGGTTTTCGAAATCGGAAAGCACCTTCTCGTTTTGTCTCAGCAGCGTTTTCAGATAGTAGGAATGCATCTCGAATTTCCTCTGGTCAACCCCGTCATAGATCATGATACGATTGATAAAGCGCTTGGTATTCGCGAGGATATATCGTTCGACATCTTCCGCAGTGGTAAGGAAAGGATTGTCGTCGGAGGAGTCCAGGATATTGTTGAGCGCCTTTTGTTTTCGTTCGAGAGAATCGAGCTGATTGAGGGCAATTTTAATTTCCTCAGAGAACGGTGAATCTTCGGAGAGCCAGGCAGACAGTGCTTTCTGGTAGTCATCGGTATCTTTCAGCTTTTTGGGATCGCTCACAACAGACGCGCTGTTGAGTTTCATCATCACGCCGCAGCAGATCAGGGTAAGGATGACCGCGGCGATCGGAGCGAGAATTTCCCCGTCCATGATCTTATAGCCGATGATGCCGCCGAGGAGACCGGTGGCAGCGATCAGAATCAGTTTCCAGGTAGTTGCTTTTTTCATCAGTTTCAGAGCAGCTCCTTTCGTGGTATGAGGATATCATATCATAAAATAACAGCGATGTCAAAGGCGAAAAACACGCAAAAAGACGAGATTTTGCCTAAAAACAAAAAAGAGGACAGAATAACCCGTCCTCTTTTCAGTAATCTGACCGGAACGCAGCCAGATGATTTTTAAAGTGCAGTGAGAGATGATGAATTACTCAGCAGCCTCGGCAGTCTCAACGACAGCTTCCGGATTCTCATCGGAATAAACGAGAGCGTCGCCTTCCTCGGCAGCATCTTCCTCAGCGGTTTCCGGTTCGAGGAGTGCACGAACGGAGAGGCTGATGCGCTTTTTCTCGGTGTCGATTTCGGTGATCTTAACGGTAACGACATCGCCGACATTGATGACATCCTTGACATTGGTCACGCGCTTATCGGAGAGCTGAGAGATGTGGATAAGGCCGTCAACACCATCTGTGATGCGAGCGAACGCACCGAACGAGGTGGTAGAAACGACAGTTGCTTCGACAACGTCATCGACATGGAAGTTTTCGGTGAACTTCACCCAAGGATTATCCTCATCGCGTCTGTGGCCGAGAGAAATTCTGCCGGTTTCGGGGTTGAGCGCCTTGATGTAAACCTCAAGGGTATCGCCGACGGAAACGACATCGCTCGGCTGATGGATTCTTGCCCAGCTGAGTTCAGAAACATGAACCATACCGTCGATGCCACCGAGATCCACGAATGCGCCATAGCTTGTGAGGGATTTGACCTCGCCGGTGAATACATCGCCGACCTTAGCGGTTTCCCAGAACTTGGACTTTGCAGCATCGCGTTCGGACTTCTGAACCTGACGGATAGAGCCGACCGCTCTGCGGCGCTGTTCATTGACGTCGATGATGACAAAGCGGACTTCCTGCTTGACCATGGTATTGAGGTCTGCGTCTCTGCCGAGACCGGACTGGGAAGCAGGGATAAATACGCGAACGCCATCACAGTTGACAACCAGACCGCCTTTGACCGCGCTCTGGACAGTGCCTTCAAGAACGGTGCTTTCTTCTTTCGCCTTGAGAATGTTTTCGAAGCCGACGAGCTCATCGACACGGCGCTTAGAGAGCTGAACTGTACCGTCTGCGTCATTGACCTTAATGACGATCAGGTTGAGCTCATCGCCGACCTTAACGAGATCAGAGGGCTTCTTCGAAGAATCATTGGTCAATTCGGAGAGGGTGACAATACCGGTCTGCTTGGCACCAACATCAACCATGACTTCGTTGTTTCCGCTAATGGACGCAACGGTGCCGACGACCCGGTCTCCTGTACGAATTTTTCTGAAAGACTTGTCGAGTTCCTCCTCAAAAGCTGCGCGGAACTCATCGCTTTCCGGGATAATGGTATCGGTGTCAAAAATTCCAGACATATGTGTTTGAACCTCCTTAATGATGTGGGCGGGTGTACTGGCTCCCGCGGTAATCCCGATATAGAGGGGGGTACCGTTTGGTTTTGCGTTCATCGCAATGGCAGCGGTTTCCCGGAGTGTATCTGTCAAATCCAGCAGTTCCTCGGGTTCGGCGATATGCCATGTGGGGCAATTCCTGCGGCACACATCATAGAGCTTCACGGTATTGGAACTATGTCTGCCGCCGGCGACGATCATGAGGTCGGACTGCCGTGAGAGCGCATCCGCATCGGACTGTCGGGCACCGGTGGCACTGCAAATGGTATCAAATACAAGAATATTGGGATGTTGCGAGGGAAGAACCTTTATACAATCCTCCCATAATAAACTATTATACGTTGTTTGGGCTACAATTGCAAGTGTTTTTTCGGAATTTTCTAATTTTCTATCAATTAAGCATTTCAACTCGTTTTTGTCCTGAAAAACTGTGCAATTTTCGGAGCAATGGCTGACGATGCCTTCGACTTCGGGATGTTTTGCGTCTCCGGCGATCAGAATTTCGTGACCGAGGGCAGTCTGTTCGGCAACAATTTTATGGATCCGTGCAACGAACGGACAGGTCGCATCAATTTGATCGCAGCCCATATTCTGAAGCGCGGAATAGACATCTTTCCCGACGCCATGGGAACGGATCACGATGGTTTCGTCGGGCTGTGCCTCATCAACGGAATGGATGATGCGGGCGCCGCGCGAGAGAAGATCGTTGACAACAGAATCATTGTGGATAATGGGGCCCAGCGTTGCGACACGCTTCCCCTGTCCGAGTGCTTCGTAGACAAGCTTCACTGCGCGGTCAACGCCGAAACAGAAGCCTGCGGACTTTGCGGTATGGATGACATATGGTATCATATTGAGCGGACACTCCTTATGTTAGGATGCTGCGGGAGCAGTTGTTTCCTCCGGAGCGGGTCTTGTCATCCTCCCGTCCGAAGCGCCGGTATAGCGGTTATAGAGAAGCAGGGTATCATAAACCGCGTCCATCGGATCGTTACAGCCTGCGGCGACGCAGACATAGGTTTTTCCGTTATTATCGGATGCGAACGTGGCGAGACATTGCCCAGCCTGATTGGTAAAGCCTGTTTTTCCGCCGCTGATGCGGATGCCGTTGAGGGTGTGGTCACCGAGCCGCCAGAAGACGATGCTGGTGAGGGAGATGCCGGAGGGATGCTGATCGGTCTGTGCGGTGCGCCAGCTTTTCGCTTCGAGCACTTCCTTGCAGACCGGAATCCGGATTGCATATTCTAAGAGCCTTGCGATATCGTGGGCAGTGGAGACATGACCTTCCGCGTGCAGACCTGTGGCGTTGCAGAAATGGGAGCTGTCCATCCCGATTTCGGCGGCTTTCTCGTTCATCAGCTGAACGAAAGCGTCTTCGGAGCCTGCGGTCAGAACGGCGAGTGCGACTGCGGCATCTGCGCCGGAGGGAAGAATTGTGCCGTAGAGAAGGTCGGTGACGGAACAGGATTCGCCGGGGAGAAATCCGGCACAAATCGCCTGTCTTGCACGAACCGGCGCGATGATCTCCTCTGTCATCGTAATCTGACCATCACGGAGCTGTTCTTCGGAGAGCGTCTCGACTGCGGTTACGATCGTCAGGATCTTGGTCATAGACGCGGGTTCGATAACAGCGTCCGCTTCCCGTTCTGCGAGCATTGTCTGGGAATCCATGTCGATGACGGCGATATTCCGCGCGAGGATATCCGTAACATCGGTCAGCTGTCTGGTATCGGTGGTACGTGTGGCAGGCGCAGGATAACGGGAAGTTGTGGTTGTAGTTGTAGTGGTTGTTGTTTCGGTTGTCGTCGTGGTCGTGACATCGTTCAGATCGGACACGAGAGAAGTCGGATTCTTTGGTGCATCGCCGCGGAATCTGCCGAGGAGTTTTGGAAGCGCGATGGCGGCACCTGCCGCGAGGAATACGATCAGACCTGCGGCAGCAATACGATCGGGACGAAGATGCCGCCTGGCGCATTTTGTGTTTTTCATCATATCAAATCCAGTCTGTTCGGCGTGTATGTGTGCGGAGCGCGTTCAGCTTGCGGTGTTGTCTTCGGACTGTGTTCTTCCGCAGTATGTACAGAAGTTTGCGCCGCTTTTGAGTGTGCGCTTACAGTAAACGCAGTGTGTGGTCTGGGGTACTTCGGGTTCCTGTACCGGCAGAGCGGCGTCGTCTTTTTTTGCGGCACGCGTCAGTCTTGCATTCTGACTTTTCTTGAGGGCGAACGCGAGAATGAACATCAGAACGCCGACAGCGAATGCAATCAGATTATAGTCGAAAACAGGATCAAAGATCTCCAGCTCCAGTTTGGTGAGTGTCTGGACATTATCCTTAATAAAGGCAGACATCAGCAGGCGGACGCAGTAGATTACAACAGAAATTGCCGCCGGAATGAGGAGTGTGAGGGAGAAGGCGCGGACTGCACGAATACGAGAGCTGCCGCTGTTTGTATGGACCTTCATCCAGCGCAGAAGTACCAGAATCAGCAGGACAAGGAGAATTGCCATATGAATATAGCTGAGGCGGAATCTTGCGAATGCACGGAGTGCCGGCGAACCGTAGCAGGACATCAGCATCTGATTGATATTGGCGATCGGCTCCGAGAGCTGAGCCTCTAAAATCAGCTGGTCGGTCGGTTCGAAGATGATGGATTCGGATTCTGCGGCGAATGCTTCGCTTTGTGCGAACATATCGTTGATTTCAGCCATCTCGAACTGTATTACGGTATCGGTTTCGCCGCGGAGCATTGCGAAGTGATCGTTCATTTTCTGCTGGAGATATTCCGGAATATCCATGCCCTCGTTGATAAGGCGCGCGACATCATCTGCTGTAATGGATTCATCCGTTGCGAAATTCTGCTTGACATATTCAGCGACCGTGAGATCGGAAAACGGAATGACGGTCGTTCCGAGATTCAGGGTTCCGATGCTGTGGTTCAGGTTGCTTTTTTCGTAAACATGGTACCGGACGGCAGCCGAGGTGATAAGCATACACATCAGAATCAGCGTCAGGACTGCGCAGAGAAAGGAATGAAACGCACGATAGCCCTTGGAACGGACAGCAGTTTTTTCAGACATCAGAAAAACTCCTTTTTTCGATGGATTCAGTGACGGCAGCGGACTGCCGCATCTTTTTATATTATACCATAATCCGCGTATATTTGTCAATGTCGAAAGGGCATCTGACGGGGTGAAATATTCTTTTGGCGGGGTGTGAAGGGGAAGCTTGGGGCAGGCGTCAGAGGAGATCATTTTGAAAGTTGGCAGCGGAATCCGCATTTTCCATAATTATTTCTATTATAATATATTTTTCCAATTTCCGTAGATTTTTCGAGTGCCATAAAATCAAGAAAATTCGTGTGTTTTACAAAGCCATGGGGCAGAGCACCCCAAAAACGGAAATTGCAAAAACAAAAGGGATTTCCGCGAAAATACTGTCGGTACAGCGCAATGGATGGGATTTGAGATTTTGAATCGCAAATTTTGGGAAGTGGTCGCAAAAAACGCCTTGACAAAAAATCGAATCCAAGTATAATGAAGTTACTGGACAAATGTCCGAAAACACGATAAAAAAGGAGGATTGATTGTCATGAGATATGCAATCAAGAAAAAAGCAGCAGCACTGCTGAGCGCAGTCATGGCACTGAGCTGTATTCCGTTTTCTGCGAATGTTTCCGCAGCCGATGAAGCGAACGTGATTTACAGCACAGATTTTGAAGACGGTGATGTATCCGCATTCACCAACCGCGGCGGCGATGATACGACCGAGCTTTCCGCGTCTACGGAGTATGCCGTCAGCGGCAGCACTTCGCTTTGTGCGAGCGGAAGAACCGAGTCCTGGAACGGACCGGCATTCCAGCTCGATGACAAATGTGAACCGGGCAAAGAATACTATGTCAGCGCAAAGGTCAGAGGACAGTGGTATACGAGTGTGACCGTCAGCTACCAGTACAGCGATTCTTCCGGCACCCCCCAGTATGTCAACCTCGCCAATGTCAGCGGCGGTGACTGGCTGGAAGTAAAGGATCTGAAAGTCAGCTTCTCGGATGATGTCACAGGCGTTTTCGTCTACTTCGAGGGCGGAAGCGATAATATCTATCTGGATGACTTCTCGGTCACCGAAGCACCGGAGATTCCGATTGAAGAAGATATTCCTTCCCTGAAGGAAGTCTATAACGGCTACTTCAAGGTCGGCGCGGCAACTACAACCATGGAGCTTTCTCCGCAGTCCACAAAGAACCTGATGCTCAAGCATTTCAACAGCATTACGCTGGGCAACGAGCTGAAGCCGGACGCACTGCTTCGTCAGGCTGCTACACAGGAGCTTGACAGTGAAACCGAAGTTGCGATTGATATCGCAAGCGCAAGATCCATTCTGAATTTCTGTAAGAAGCATAACATCCCCGTCAGAGGTCACGTCCTTGTATGGCACAGCCAGACGCCGGACTGGTTCTTCAAGAAGGGCTATGATAATGAGAACGACTGGGTTGATGAAGAAACCATGCTCAAGCGTATGGAAAACTACATCAAGGCAGTATTTGAGGCACTGGAAGCGGAATATGCCGATGTCAATTTCTATGCATGGGACGTTGTAAACGAGGCATGGACCGATCAGGGTACCCCCCGTCAGGGCGGTGAGCAGGGTCAGAACGGCTCCGAGAACTCCGCATGGGTCAAGGTTTTCGGCGACAACTCCTTTATCGAGCACGCATTCCGGTTCGCAAGAAAGTATGCACCGGCTGAGTGCAAGCTTTTCTACAACGACTACAATGAGTACATGACCGGAAAGATGGACGCAATCATCAAGATGGCAGAAGAACTCAAGGCAGAGGATCTCATCGACGGTATCAGTATGCAGTCTCACCTGGATGCACGTCAGGGCAGTGACGCATTCCCGTCTGTTTCGATGTATGAAGCAGCAGTCAAGGCATATACCCAGACCGGTCTCGATGTTCAGGTCACCGAGCTTGACGTAACAATCAATCAGGGCAATGACAGCGGCTTCAAGGCACAGGCACAGTATTACAGCGATATCATGGATGTTCTCGTAAAGTATTCCGATGGTATTTCTTCTGTTGTATTCTGGGGCACAACCGATGATAAGAGCTGGAGAAGCGATCGTTTCCCGCTTCTGTTTAATGGCGATTACACTGCAAAGGAATGCTTCTACTCGATCGTAGACGATGTTCCGAAGTCTCCGAACGCAACCAGCACAACCACGACTTCTACCACCACAACAACCACGACCACTACAACATCAACGATTGATCCGCCGGCAGGCGTAGTAGAAGGCGATACCAACTGTGATAGTGAAGTTGATATTTCCGACGTAATTATGCTGTCCCGTTATGTTGCAGAAGATAAGGAGATCCGGATTTCTGATGCAGGTCTCCAGAATTCGGATCTGAACAATGATGGAAAGTACACTGCGGCAGACACCGCGATTATTCTCAAGAAGATTGCGAAGCTGATCTGAGGAAAGGAAAACAGGCGATTGCGAAAAGCAGTCGCCTGTTTTTTTTGTTTATCTTCTGTGAATGATTTATCGTGGTGGGATAAAACGAAAGGGGCAAACCCCTTTCCGTTACCCATCCCCCTCTAGAGGCGTGCAAGGTCGATAAAAATGGTTGGAAAAAGATATCGTGTACATTTTATTCTGTTCCCTAAAATGGGATTCCAAAGGGATAGTATCCCTTTGGCGGGGTTTGGGGCAGCGCCCCATAATAACTCCATCGGAGATACATATAAACGGGGTGCGGGGCAGCGTCCCATTTTATTTCGTGCTTCATTACACCCCACCCCCCATTGCATTTCGCAAGAAAATATGGTATAATAAAGCATCATTTGAAAAAAGGAGCTGGACTGTATGCCATTTATCCATGTCAAAACAAACTGTAAGCTGAACGATGCACAAGCCATCGCTATCAAAACAAAGCTCG